>CAZFOO010000083.1:0-15294 GCA_964520585.1 uncultured Bacteroidales bacterium | reverse complement strand
GTTGCTGGCATATATCTTTTTAAGCTCTTTGGGCGAAAGGAAGTACTCCATCCGGTTAGCCGTGTGCCTGGACTCAAGCTTGTCCAGAAGCGTGTTCCGGTCGATTGCCCTGAGGTGCCTGTGAAACTGGTAATCTTCCGCGAAAGCGAAGGCTACGGGGCAATGAGCCAGTAATTTGCTGCTGTATTTGTGATATTCGGCAGACCACAGTTTGCCGGCCTCCCAGGGGCGGATACCTATATATTCGTTCTCCCTGAGGCGGGATACAGGGATACTGCCGGGAGCATAGAGGACATAGACGTAGTCAAATGGCGGGGCGGCGGAGGAGAGGGGTTTGTTATCCAGGTTGTGCCCGGTCAGGTGCCGGTTGATCTCTTCCATACCCCGCTCATCGGCCGCGATGCAGGTGTAGAGGTAATGGTCGCCCGACCTGAACTCCACGCCGCACACCGGCTGTATATTATTCTTAATGCACAGTTCTGCAAAATCTAAGTATGCGGTGCTGTTGTTTATGTCGGTAAGCACCAGGGCGCCGATATTTCTCTTCCCGGCTTCTTCCACCAGCTTTTCCGGCGGCATGGTGCCGTAGCGGAGACTGTAATATGTGCGTGCGGTGTAAAGCATTTTTTGGTTTCGTGAAAATTGATTATGCTTGACTATTAAATAGTCAGAATTGCGACTATAATATAGTAATTTTATATAAAGGAGTATAGTCCCGGATATATTTTTTTTGCCTTCGTTCAAATACGATACCCATGCCATATTTCCCAGGGGTAGTTTTTATTAACCAATATTTAGTATTGTTAATCAAAAATTTTTTTGAACTTTGAACTTCACTCTTCCCGAAGGGATTTTTTTCCAAAAGGGAAGAACGCAGTAACTTAAAATTTATAAAAATGAGAAGTTGCAGTTTTTTTTTGATTCTTTTTCTATTAACCTCAACACTACTCAGTAATAGCCAGAGTTATTCACTGCAGCATAATATACCTGAATTTGTTTATCAGTCATCAAGAGAAATCCCGGTTGAAAGATTTGTGGATGTTGTTGTCGTCGGTGGCACAGTACCGGCTGTTGCAGCTGCAGTTAAAGCCGCGGAAAATGGCGCCAGTGTATTTCTGATAGCTTCACGACCCTATCTGGGAGAGGATTTGTGTGCAACACTTCGTTTAAAAGCCGATGAAAATACTGTATTTAAAACTGAACTTGACAACAAATTATTTAACTCGGATCTTAAGCCTACACCTTTGGATGTGAAAACTATTCTCAATAAGGCCTTGCTAAATTCCGGAGTTGAATTCATATTTGGAGCTTTCCCGACTGATATTTTATGGGACAGAAACGAAAATCCAGCAGGAATTGTCATTTCCAATAGAGCAGGCAGGCAGGCCATAATAGCTAAAACAATTATTGATGCTACTGATCGTGCATGGGTTGCAAGGATGGCAGGAGCTAAGGCAAAGGCCTGGGACGGATCGTTCATTTCATTTGAAAGAACAATAGTCAAACCAGACATTGATAACGGTAATGGTTTCTTCTCCCGTAGAATAATTGATATCCAGATGCCGGACCTTAACTTTTTGACTTTTGCCCGGGCGGAACAAATTGTACGTGAATCAACATACGTGGAAGATCAGCTGCGTGCATCAGAATCGATGTTTCACGTTCCTCCTGATCCAATAATCTGTAAAAAGAATGACCTGAATTGGGATGATATAACTAACCCTGATATTATTGAACATTTTCAACCTTTGGGGATTGAAAGGATGTATGTCTTAAGCGGCAGTGCAGGTCTATCCCGTAACCTGGCTAAGTCCCTGCTTCAGCCAGGTGCATTGACGGAAATTGGAGAATTTGTAGGTAATAATGCTGCCATTAAGGCCAAATCATTTCTTTTCCCTGATAAAGTGTATTTCAATAACAATTATCCTGTTAACAGCATTGCTCCTGTGGGCGATATTCATGAATTGTTAACAGGATTCAGGCCAATGGAAAAACAATCCCACGCGGTTACTTCACCTCCCACCGGGGTTAAGGTGATGGGTAAATATGATGTTGTTGTTATTGGTGGAGGTACTTCCGGGGCTCCTGCAACCATTGCTGCTGCAAGAAAGGGTGCAAAAGTTCTTGTTGTGGAATACCTTGAAGGACTGGGGGGTACAGGGACTCTGGGGCTTATTGGCAGGCCCTGGTATGGAAGGGATGTTGGTTTCGCTGCTGAAGTACCATTTCCCTCTGATAATATCGAACCAAAAATGGAATGGTACCGTGCAGAGATAACGAATGCTGGCGGAGAAATTATGCTTGGTGCAATTGGTTGTGGCGCTTATGTTGTTGACAATAATTTGAAAGGTGCTGTGATCTCTACACCTGAAGGGCGTTTCGTGGTTCTTGCCGATGTAGTTATTGATGCTACGGGGGCGGGTGATATTGCAATTGCAGCCGGAGCTTCATACATGTATGGTGAAACTGAAAACCATGACATTGCCCTTCAGGGATCTGGGTTACCCTCAAGGCCACTCAAGGGAAGTTACCTGAATACGGACTATCTTTTAGTTGATGAGGTTGATATGGTTGATGTCTGGAGAACTTTTGTCTCTGTACAGATAACCAAAAACAAAGAAAGTTTTTTTGATGCGGGTACCATGATCCACAATCGTGAAAGACGCCGGGTTATCGGAGATCATATAATGACTTATCTGGACCAGATAGCTGAACGGACATATCCTGACGCTGTAGTATTCTCAGGCAGTAACTATGATTCTCATGGTTACACAAGTTCGCCATTTTTCGCATTATTGCCGCATGATGAAATATCAAGAAAGGCAAACCACCCTGCACCGGGAGGTACATGTTATACTCCATATCGTTGTTTATTACCGAAAGGCCTGGATGGAATACTGGTAATAGGAACTGGCATAAGCATGGAACGCGACGCGTCAGCAATGGTACGTATGCAATTTGATATGGCGAACCAGGGTTATGCTGCTGGTGTTGCAGCAACTATGGCTGCATATTCGGGGGTATCTCCCAGGAACATTAATGTCAGAGAACTGCAGGAACATCTTGTCGATATCGGGAACCTTCCAACCGGGATTCTAAAACACGAAGATTCATTTCCTTTATCTGCCGGAAAGATTGAGAATGCAATAAGGGAGTATGGCGCCTCAACTAATCCGGAATCTGCCGGTAAACCCCTGGCAATTATCCTTACACATCAGGAAGCTGCACTGCCAAAAATAATTGAAGCTTATCATAAAGCTAAGGCAGACTGTCAGGCCAAACTTCTTTATGCACAGCTCTTAGCCATTTGCGGGAATAATGAAGGACTTCCGACTCTGCTGGCAGCACTTAAGGAGATAGATGAATGGGAAGATAAAATATTTCAAGGGTTTATGGCTGATTATGCTCATTTACCAACACCTACTGATGCACTTATTCTGGCTGCAAGTTACACGGGTGATCCATCAGTTCTACCTCAACTTATGAGGCTGGTCAATATGCTTGATGCAAGTGTTACATTTTCACATCACCGGACATTAGCACTTGCCCTTGAAAAACTATCCCATTCTGATGCAGCCGAACCTTTGGCAAATTTATTAAATAAACCAGGTATGCGTGGACATGCTATGATTGAATTAAAAGATGCTATGACAGAGTTAAAAAATGATGGCAGGGTTCCGGGAGGCAGGGCTCCCCTTGAAAAACGAACCAGGGCATTGCGTGAAATCATTCTTGCCCGTGCTCTTTACAGGTGTGGTGATTTTGATGGATTAGGAAAAACTATTTTGGAAGAATACCAAAAAGACATGCAGGGTTTATTTGCCCGTCATGCCAATATCATTCTTAGTGAGTAATTTATTAAAAATTTTTTACCCGGAATCTAGGTTAATAAGCTCTCTCGCTCACTTTTGTTATTCCGGGCCTGCTGATATTCCCTGCGGACTTAATAACCGATGCTTCACCCTGTCATATGTTAACCGCCCTTACCACCGCTTTTTTACCAAATCTCCTCTTCATCCGGTCCACCGTCATGTAGAGGTTCACCATCTCCGGGGTGTCCTCAAAAAGGTTGAGTTGCTGGGTGCCCTGCACCAGGTGGGTGAAGCGGATCCCGATAAGGCGTATCAGCAGCCGCCTGTTATATAACCTGTCAAACAGTCCCCGGGAGATTCCAATCAGCGTATGATCAAACGAGGTATAGGGGATACGTTTTTGCAGGGTATGGGTATCGAAATTGGCATAGCGCAGTTTTACGGTAACACAGGAGGTGAGCTTCTGCTGCGACCGCAGCTCGTAGCACAGTTTTTCGACCATTCCCGCCAGCAGTGCTCTCAGCATCTTAACGTCGGTGGTGTCCTGCTCAAAGGTGCGCTCGGTACTGACCGATTTCTGTTCCCAGTAAGGCTCCACCGGGGTGTTGTCAATGCCGTTGGCCCTTCTCCATATCTCCGTCCCGTTTTTTCCCATCACCCTTTCCATCAGCTCCGGCGGCATCTGCCGCAGTGTTGATATGGTATCAACACCCATTGCCCGCAGCATCCGGAAGGTCTTTTCGCCCACCATGGGGATCTTTCTGATAGAAAGGGGGGCCAGGAACAGCGGCACCCGCGGCTTCTGTACATGCAGCTCGCCGGCAGGCTTGGCCTCGCCGGTAGCGATCTTTGCCACGGTCTTGTTAACAGAGAGTCCGAATGATATCGGCAGACCGCTCTCTTTTATGATCCTTTGCCGCAGCTCGTGGGTCCACTTGTAGCACCCAAAGAAGCGGTCCATTCCGCTTATATCTATATAGTGCTCATCGATAGATGCTTTTTCATATACAGGGGCGCTCTCGGCAATGATGTCGGTAACGGTGTTTGAGTATTTACTGTAGTTTTCCATGTCACCCCTTATCACAACTGAGTCGGGAGAGTGCATCCGGGCCATTTTCATCGGCATTGCCGAATGCACGCCGAATTTGCGGGCCTCATAGCTGCAGCTTGATACGACGGCACGGTCGGATGTTCCGCCTATCAGTATCGGCTTGCCCTCCAGGCTGCTGTTCTGCAGGCGCTCGACCGACACGAAGAAGCTGTCGAGATCCATATGAACTATAGCGCGGTTTGTAATATCCATTTTTTACTTTCTTTACTTTCTTTACTTTCTTTACTTTCTTTAGCTTTTGCCACTTAGGACAACCTGCTATCTTCCGGCCACTTTAAAATCTGGCCTATCCGGAATACTCCCGGTAATTCTTCCTGATTTGCCCTGCACTGATACTATCTGATCTGATCCTTTATAATCTCAAAACATCATTTTGCCGGGTTAATAATTTGATCTTTAGTAAAAATAAACTATATTTGACTATTAAATAGTCAATTTTACGACTATAATATAATAATTTTCTTTAAGAGATTATAAATTCCGTCTGGAAATTTTTTATACCCGGTCTGTTTCAGGAAATCTTGTAAAAGAGCAGGGGAGAAGGGTCGTTGAATTCGCAGAGATATGAAAAAAGTGTAATGCCGTGATCCGAACACCTGGGTTAACAATTGCAATGAATTCCCATCATGCACAAGAATATTTAAACCGGGATAGTGTCCGGTCTGAATGCATGGAGTAAAAATAGCAATGGCTGGTTTCCGGTAAGTATATGATGAATATTGTAAAATCAAATATTATGAACTTTTCATCAAACATAAAGCAACTCCGCAAACGGAGGAAGAGGACCCAGGAGGATGTGGCTTTTGTACTTGGACTGAAACGCAGCACCCTGAACAATTACGAGAACGGACAGACCATACCCAATGCCACCGTCCTGATGGCTTTTTCCGATTACTACAAAATTGCCATAGACACTCTCTTACGGATCGATCTTTCACGGCTTTCGGAGCACCAGCTTTTGGAGCTTGAGAGGGGCAATGATGTTTATATCAGGGGGAGTGGACTGCGTGTGCTGGCTACTACGGTAAACAGCAGCAACGAGGAGAACATAGAACTGGTAAACGAAAAGGCCAAGGCAGGATATGTTACCGGCTATGCTGATCCCGAGTATATAAAGGATCTGCCGGTGTTTCGGCTACCCTTCCTTTCGGCAAATCGTAAGTACAGGTCCTTCCAGGTAACCGGCGATTCAATGCTGCCGCTGCCAGACGGTTCGTGGGTGACGGGGGAGTTTGTCGGGGACTGGCACACAATTATCAGTGGCAGGCCATATATAATACTGACCCTGAATGACGGGGTGGTATTCAAGATAGCCGACAACCTGATAGGATCGGAGGGGGCGTTACGGCTTTACTCCCTGAATCCCTTTTACGAGCCGTACGACCTGCCGGTGGGGGAAATCAGGGAAGTGTGGCGGTTTGTCAATTTTATCAGCACCGAACTTCCTGCCACCGAAACCACAGATGGGGCAACACGCCGTATGATGGCAGAGCTAAAAAACGAGCTGAAGCTGATACGTAAAAAGCTTGACAAACCGATTAACCGACAGGCTGACTAATTATTGCCCCGGCAAATTATCGGCATCCTGATACTGCTTATTGTCCGGAATAGCCTTAAAATAAAATCACTTTATATTCTGCCGGGAGAATATTTTACTTTAACTGAGCAGCATATTGTTTCCTTTTTCTAACCGGATTAATTCATAAACTTAGAAGCATCGTTGATCCTTTAGACTTTGGAGAAAAAATATTTTTTACTATAAAAACACCACTCCGCTGAAATTAACATTGATGTAAGTATTCATGAATTAATGAGGCTAAAGCAATTTTACTGCTAATTTCGTAACTTTGTTATTATGTAAAGTTATATGACCAGGAAATGAAACGACAGTTAAATATACGTGAAGACCTCAAACCGGAATATTTCTGGGCTTTTTAACATTCCGCAAAAATCTTTTAAATGCTTAAAACGGAAGCAGTCGCACCATCAACACTGGAATTATTAAGATCAAAACTGACATGGCCGAATGTGAAAAATTATATTGAATCAAAAGTGCTTGACTATGCAAGAGAATAAAATAATCAAAGTGAATTTTCCCCGGAGGGAATGTAAAATATGTTTAAGATGAAAGTATTACTGGTTAATGGTAGTCCCCATGAAGAGGGATGCACATTTACGGCTCTAACTGAAGTTGCGGGTGCACTCGAAAAGCTGGATGTTGAATCAGAAATTTTCCAGGTTGGCACTGACCCTGTTTCAGGATGCCTGGCATGCGGAACCTGCCGAAAAACTGGCCGGTGTGTCATAGATGACAATGTTAACAGGTTCCTGGACAAGGCAGAAAAGACGGACGGCTTTGTATTCGGATCGCCTGTACATTTTGCCGGAGCTTCGGGCATGCTGACCTCATTCATGGACAGGGTGTTCTATGCAGGCAAGAATATATTTGCGCTTAAACCCGGTGCTGCTATAGCTAGCTGCCGCAGGGGAGGGGCGACCGCCACCTTTGATCAGATCAACAAGTATTTTACAATAAGTAATATGCCCGTTGTCAGCTCGCAGTACTGGAACATGGTACACGGCAACGCCCCGGATGAGGTGAAAAAGGACAGGGAAGGATTGCAAATCATGCGTACACTTGGTAGTAATATGGCCTGGCTGCTTAAATCAATCGAAGCTGGCAGGGCAGCTGGCATACCACTTCCCGAAAAGGAACAGCCAGAAAGAACTAATTTCATTCGCTGAACAGCAGAATATCAAATTTTTTAGTTTACAGCGAATCTAATTATCGAGGAACCGGATGCGCAAACGGCGCTCGTCCGGATCTGTGGGGGAGCTCGGAGGTAACGAACCGCTCTACCCGGAATCGTCTTCGACGGTGGTAATTTTATTTCGGCTTTGCCTTCTATTTTTTATATCAGGACAATTTGCGTTGGCAGTGGGATGCCTGTGCGAAAAGGAAGGCTATACCTTCGGGCAAAGCAATCCACTTTATAATAAGGTGACGGTTGAAATTAATGGCAAAACAGGATTTTATATTATGGCCCTTATCCGCCGGGAATTATTGTAATTTGTTTTATTCATTTTGGAATTTGCGAAAAGAAGTATATCCGATGACTCACCGGCAGGAATATTCACAAAGCTTATGAGAACGGAAATGATAGTGGTTATGAAATTTTTGCCGGAAAATACTCTTCAATCCGGTGAACTGGTCCCTCTGGCCTGAGTTCGCTGTTATACAGGATGAAGCGGTTGACTTCGAAGTCTATCTCAAGGGGATTCGCCATATCAATCTTTTCGGCCACTATTCTGTAATCCTGTGGCATTAATCTTCTTATTCTTGCAAGGGTTATATGGGCTTTCAATTTTTCCTTAACTCCAAATACCAAGGCTATTTTATTATAAAGATCCAACAGTTCTTCAGATTTTTCTATTTCAGTCCATATAAGCCTGGGTTTCCTTTCAGGGAAAAGTTTTATGCAGGTTGTTGAGAGGGTGAAAGGGGTAAAGGTTATCTTGTGTAATTCGGAAAATTTCTCTTCTGTTCCTGTATCTCCAAGAAAAAGCAGGGTGAGATGCAAATTTTCCGGTTTTACAGGTTTCAGGCCTTTAATTTTCAGAAAGGAATCTGCAATATTTTCAGTAGTTTGCTTAACTTCTTCAGGAAGAGGAATGGCAATAAATTGTCTCATAGTATTTTACTAAAATGGAGTTGGAATGGGTTATTTAGTTTATCTTAAAAACCCACCGTATTTGACGGTGGTAATGTTCTTTCGGCTTTGCCTTTTATTTTTTACTAGTATCTCGCCAAAGAAGAATAACAATGGATTGTATCATATTCCTATACCAAAGTGAGATTCTGATAATAAAAGACCCCGCTATGCCATTAGCCTGAGCAACACAGTAATATTCGATCACCTTACAAATATGGTATTATCCTTTAAATTTTGCATCTTCCATTAAATGTCCCACCTGTATATTATATTATATTATATTATATTATAACATTTTATATATACATCGTTAATAACGGATATTAAAAGATTTATCATTTTTGACCGGTATTTCCTGTACTTTGATGTCTTCCACTCTTGCGGCATCAGGACCCTGGTGACACCAGGAGACAAAACCGTCAAGGGCTTTTTCGTCGCCTTCTGCTTCTATTTCTACCGATCCGTCGGGCATGTTCTTCACATATCCTTTTACACCATTTTGACTTGCCTTAGTCTGGGCATAATGCCGGAAAGCCACTCCCTGAACCCGGCCTGTTATTTTCATTTTAAGTCTCTTCATATTTGGCTCATTTAGTAAATTCAGAAATATATAAGTGCCTGCTTAAATTAATTAAACCACTTTTAATTAAAATGTTTCAACATGTTACTGCTTCTTTTAATAAATAAGAAATATTTTTAAAAACAGACCCTGATAACAACATTACTTACTTCAAATTTGTTTACAAAAGAATGAAATTGAAGTTCTGGCATGGATATTGGCTGAACATAATTATCATGTTTTTGTTTATTGACTAAATCCACCATATAAAATAATTAAAATGAAAAAGTCAATGTTATTTATATTTTCGCTCCTTTTGTCAGGTGTAGCAATTAATGCTCAAAACGATAAAACGTTACATGATTTCCAGGTCACTGATATATATGGAGATAATTTCGATCTTGCTGATCTTGAAGGTAAGAAAGTGCTGGTTGTAAATACAGCAAGCAAATGCGGATTAACTCCACAATATGAGGGATTGCAGGCATTGTATGAAGAGTACGGAGGAGATGATTTTACTATTATAGGTTTTCCGGCCAATAACTTTGCAGATCAGGAACCGGGCAGTAATGAAGATATAGCACAGTTTTGCCAGGCAAATTACGGAGTATCCTTTCCAATGATGTCAAAAATATCTGTAAAGGGTGACGATATTCATCCTCTTTACAAGTGGCTTACCCAAAAATCGGAAAACGGAAAATTTGATGCTGAAGTTTCCTGGAATTTCCAGAAGTTCATGATCGATGAGAATGGCGAACTTGTTGATTTTGCCACTCCGAGAGAAACTCCTGATTCAGAAAAGATTGTTGACTGGGTTAGCAGTACGAACTAAAACTAAAGAATATTCCCATAAGTTTATTTGTTTTTTTAGAAGGGCTCATAATTAATACAGGTAACGTTTAGTTTTTTCCTGAAATTAATGTAATAGTAATAGTCTGGCAGTATAATAAAAATATCAACTGAAGCAGATTGAGACTGAAATTGATATCAATGCTCCTGCCGGAAGGGTATGGAACATTCTGACCTGTTATGTGAGTCACAAAAACTGGAATCCTTTCATAAAATCTCCATATCATGAGATAAAAAGGCCGGAGGATCTTTAAAAGTTACTCTTCATCCTCTTGGAGGCTCTGCAATGATATTTAAACCAGTGGTTATCACATTCGACTCGCCAAATGAATTCAGGAGGAAAGACAAATTAGGAATCAGCGGTTTGTTTGGCGGAGAACATTATTTTGTGCTAAAAGAAGAGAAGAATAAGACCAGATTTAATCACGGAGAGAAATTCTCAGGCATCCTTGCTGACATTTTTGGAAAGACTCTAAAAAAGACCCGCAGTGGCTTTGAGTTGATGAATGCAGCGCTAAAGGCTGAATGCGAAAAAAACAGCCGCCCGGGTTGAGAAATCCCGGATGGCTGCCTGTATATTAGCACTGCCTGCAGGGCAGTGCTTTTTTGTTTGATGGTTACCTGGATATCACAATTCTTGTTGTCAACACATCCCCGTCAGACTCTTTTTCCACCTGTAAAATATACAATCCCGGCGCCAGATCCTGAACATTGATAAGTCCTTCATCAATGAATTTGTCGATCAGGACTTGCCCGCTGTCTGAAATAATCTGAATCCTTACGGGGAATATTTCAATGCCAGTAATATAAAGTATATCGTTTACCGGATTTGGGAAAATCTGGTATGATACACTGTTATCATATTCGGGATCAATTATCCCTGTCGGATCTTCAGTAGTAAATGACCATATCTCCGACCACTCTCCGGTTCCTGTGTTATTATGTGCTCTTACCCACCAGTAATAGGTACTTTCCCCGGTTAGGCTAGAAATAGTATAGGTTGTGTCCTGAATATTGTTACCCTGATAGTCGAACCCTGACATATCACTGTCGAAACCGACCCTGATATCATAGGTTTGTGCATGTTCTGCAGGATTCCACGAAAATTCAACGTCAAGAGGCACATTTGTAGCATTATTAACAGGATATGCCAGTAAAGGAGCTTCCGGAACACCAACTGTTGTGGTAAAAGACCATACAGCCGACCACGAGCTCTCTCCATGCGGGTTGGAAGCTTTTACCCTCCAGTAGTAAGTTGTCAGTCCATCCAGATCAGATAATTCCCACCAGACATTGTTATTAATATAATCATCAACCAGCAGGATGCTGAAGTCTGATTCAGTAGAAACCTGTACTGTATAAGTCTCCGCCCCGTGTGTATCATTCCAGTTCAGGTACAATGTTGTCTCGGCATTCTCTGCACCATTAACCGGAGACTTGAGTTCAGGTATAGCCGGGGGACCGGCCTTGGTGGTAAAGGACCATGAATCGGACCAGTCACCTTCACCTTCTGCGTTAGCAGCATTCACCCTCCAGTAATATGTATAACCATAATTAAGGTCCTCGACAAGGAAAGATGTACCCTCCAGTCCTCTCTCATCAAGCACAATGTATTCTTCTTCGAACGCCCATGAAGAAGATACCTGCACACCATAACTATCTGCCTTCACAGCCTCATTCCATGAAAGAGTAAGAGAGACTTCCTGATCTGTTGCATAATTAGCCGGTTCGGCATGAGTGGGAGCAGCCGGTGGTGCAGGTAGTGTAGTTCCGCTGGCTGCAGGACCCTGTTCTGTTTCCACACCATCACTATTTCTGGCTATCACCCTGAAAGTATATTCAGTATCAGGAGTGAGGTAGCGCAGCTCAAAGGATGTATACCAATTCGGATCCCACCAGACAGGATTATCACTGAACTCACCATTATACCCAACATATTGGCCTGTGGTGGTTTCATAGACTGCATACCTAACGGACAGGGGATTGTTATCATCCTGTATAGAGATTCGGATTGTAGATGATGAGACCCCTTCAACGGAAGGCGCAACAGGGATTTCCGCCAGTGTTCTAATGGTTGATACTCCGCTGAAGGAGGTTTCGGCATCTTCCGCATTTTTTGCCTTGACTCTGAATGTCATCTCCTGATCGGGATTAAGTCCCGTTACATTCACCACACCCCAGTCCTCAAAACTCCTCCAGTCCTCTGTATTTCCCAAAGAACCATCTTCCTGAACATATTTACCGTTGTTTTGCTCCTGGATAGCAAATGTAACACTGGCGGGATTGTTGTCCGGATCGATCTCTATATAGACACTTTCAGAATTTGGATCGGATAACAAAGGTTCGCCCGGCACGATGGCCATAGTAACCCGGTCTCCAGGCAATCCCCAGTCCGTTTCAATATCATCGGTATTTCTTGCTTTTGTGCGGATGCTGTACAATGTAGCAGGAGTAAGTCCACGAATATATTGTGTAGCTGATGACCACCCATTGCGGGTATTCCATACAGGATCATTACCCAGGTAACCGTCTTCCTGGACATATTGACCAGAAATCTCATCCTGTACAACAAACTGGGTACCCGGTGAATTTCCGCTGCCATCAACCGTAAAGTACAACATGTCTGTATATGAGTAAACCTCTACATTCGGCGGATTGGGAATTGCCGCCAGAGTGGTGATCTCAGCAGCCTCTCCATCCTCTGTCTCAATGTTATTGCCGTTTCTGGCCTTTATGCTGAATGATATAATTTCATTTGGTGTCATTCCATGCACAAGAAGCCCTTCCCACTCAGTAGCCGTCTGCCACACCGCAGATGAGCCAAGTGATCCGTCAGCTTGCACATATAAATTATTATGATAATCCGACCTGTCCGCCATAATCGCCATTTCGACATCTGCCGGATTTTCACCGGGATCAATATCAATATCGGCAGTTGTTTCAGTAATATTATAAACACCCGGCACACCCGGCACTGCAGCAAGTGTAAAGGTGCTTACTTCCGGTCCCTGATCAGTCTCGATTTCGTTATCATTCTTTGCAATTGAACTGAATGAATACTCTGTCCCGATATCCAGTCCCGTTACTGTAAAATTAACCCACTCATCCCTGGTTTTCCAGGCAGCTTCAGATCCTAGTGTACCGTCGGACTGTACAAACAATCCTGAACTGTTCTCCGTCACCTTATAGAATGTATTTGCCGTATTGTTTGAATAATCGGAGCTGTATGTGTAAACTGAAATATCAACCGATGTATGCGTTTCATTGCCAACCCACATAATATTAGGTGTATTGGCAAGTGTAAGTATGGTTTTGCTTTCACCGAAATCAGTCTCGTCATTACCACCGTTACGCGCTTTTGCCTGAAATTCGTACTCCTTGTTTCCGGTGCGGTTTTGCGGATCATACAAGGTGACAGTTCCCGTTCCCCATTCCGCCATGGTCTGCCATACAGGTGCCGTATTCATAGTGCCATCTTCTTGTATGTAACGGTTAGTTGTGGTCTCGTGGATGGCATATTCCGTATTTTCCGGATTCTGGTCCGTTCCGGGTGTAATCTCAACAGTTGTTCCCGTAATATTACCTGATTGCGGTTTCCCTGGTACTTCGGCAAGGGTCCAGAAATCCTCTGTATCACCGTAGCCTGTTCCTCCGGTCCCGTCACCACCATTATATGCATGAGTCCGGTAATTGTAATGGCTATTTATGTCAAGATCTTCTAAAAGCATTGAGAACTCACCGGCCTCAAAAGAGCCTGTTTCTTCAACATTAACGACACTGGCACCATCTATCTCCCTGTCTGTATCATCATAAGTCCAGTAAATAACCCCCCTTCTGGTAACATTACGTCCTCCGGTATGGCTTATGCTGGCATTAACGGTAACCGATTCCTCAGCCAGATTAGAAATACCGTCTGTATGTACTATAGGCGGCACTGTACGTGCATTTCCCTGTACATGTACGGTCACCTCCCGGCCTGAACCTGCATTTGTAATATCTCCATAATAAAAACCTTCCTCATCGGGCAGGAACCTGGCATAAATGGTTGTTTCTACATTTGTATTGACCGGCGTAACTGATACCGACTGGCTAAAATTTTCGTCATTGTCCAGTGAAACCTGGAAATGTTCCGGAGCAGTAACAACCATATTTCCTGTAAGGTCGAAAGCTGCAATCTCATATGATTGAGAAGGTGTCGGATCAAGTACATCCGTCCATCCGAAATCCATGTTGGCACCGGGATCTGTGATGACCGGCAGAACGAATTCATCAGCTCCTGTGTCGGGGTAATCCGGATTCCTGGAATCCCCGTCAAAATCAACCGTTACTCCAACTGACGGGTCCGCCGCACCATTTATTGCTGCGGTGTTTGTATGGAGGTCGGCAGTGGCAATATCATTAAATATTACCTCCTTATTAATGGAATTCTCATCTTGACCTTCAATAATGGGCAGTTCACTTACATTGGATGTTCCGTCATTGCCCAACATTGTGCCTTCACCATCTGTCCAGTAAGCATTGTAACCCAATTCGTCAATGCCAGCCCCTGAATAAGCATAGTTTACTCCACTGCCGCTGTTCTTGCGGGTATTGACAAATATATTGTTCTTTACAAAAGCAGAAGATTCGTTGAGTGAAATCCGGAATGCAAAAGTATTTGCATCAAGTGAACCCGATACGCTACCGTCAATAACCACACTGTTATGGAAGAAGTTGCCGTTTTTCCACGCATATATGCCCTGTATCTCGTGCCCGGAAGATTCAGAACTGCCAAGGCTTATCATATTATTGAAAATGTCGGTTGCAATACCGTTTTGAATATGGATACCCTTGATTTCTGATGCGAGACCTGAATATTCAGCCGCTGAAATATTATAGACACGGTTACTGCTTATTATATTTGCCCCCGTTAAGGGACCGTCATACCATATCCCTGTTAGTTTCGAATTATCAGTATTGTTAATGGCAGATAGTCCCGATATCTTGTTCCCGCTGATCTCCTGTCCGGGTTGTTCGGTGTAAATGTTGATACCCTTTACCGAATGCTCTCTTGTATCTGTTGAAGATGTGGAAATATCTCTAACAGTGTTTCCAGATATGATATTAATTCCATCTGTAACAGCAATACCCAGTATCATATGACCAAAAGGTGATCCGCTTTCACTCGACCATGAACTGGCGGAGGAATTAAAAACATTCCGGATAACATTGTTGTTGATCAGGCATGACGTTGTATTGGCATTATTGACA
>CAZFOO010000082.1:7141-15488 GCA_964520585.1 uncultured Bacteroidales bacterium | reverse complement strand
TCAATCTGTTTGATTTAGGTACATGTGTCTGTCTCACAATGACCGCTAACGTTCGCGGGTATGAGCAGGGGCGGTGTACGAGGTAGTATCTTATCACCGGTTACCAAGTTTAAAACGAGTTGAGAAGCTTGAATCGCTACAAGCCCCGCCATTGCTTATACCCGTTGTTAGGCCACGTTGATTTTAATGTTTTGTCCGTATTTAACAATTTCGTTTACAATAGGATTAGTTATCTCAAAATCTTTTTCTCTAAATGGATGTGGCTCAATTCTACTGTCAATTTTTCTCCTTAACCGCATCAAATCCAATTGTATATCGATCAAGTTGCTGTAATCTTTTAAAATTACAGCAATATCAATATCGCTATCCTCATTGTAGTTACCTTTTGCATATGAACCAAATAGGATAATTTTGGCAAAATCATACTTTGATCTTACCACATTGGCGTATTTAATAGCAATATCTATAGCATCTCTTTTATCCATGTCCGAACAGTTTTTATTTTCTCAATCCAGGTTTTGGTATAATCAGAAGTACATAATTGGTAAAACTCCTTTTTATAATCATCGTATCTGGCATTTAGATTAAAGGAAGTGATTTCATCTAACCAGTCAGAATGCTCATCTGACATATCCAAACCAATTAACTCTCCCAATCTGTACAAATTATGAGTAAATGGTGCATGCTCTTTAAATCGTTTAACATAAAGAGCTTTTAGTAATTTCTCAGTCGAAATATGTCCGAGAAATAATGCCCATCCATATGATTTTGAATTATATAGAGTCAACATCGTTTTGAAGTCATCATCTGATGTCTCAATCCAATGTTTTACAATTTTGTCAACTTCAATATTTAATTTGTTATCACTCATTAATTAATTGTTTTCTACAAACAAATATAACAATTTTTGATCAGTATATTGCTGTCAATGTGCTACTGCTTCAATGTGGCCTAACGGGCTCGCAATAGGGAGCGGGAGTGCGAAGCACAAAGCTACAGTCAAGCGAAGGGTATTGTGAGCCTTGCTTATGGGTTGATAAAAGGTAATTATACATCTGATTTAGGTGTGTGTGGGTGGATGTTTGGTTTGCTTTTAAACTTTAATCAAATATATTATAATTCTATAAATCATCAAAAGGTGATTTGATTTTAAGAAGGCTGTTTTCGGAAACATGGGTGTATATTTCAGTTGTTCTGCTGCTTTTATGACCAAGAAGTTCCTGGATAAACCGTAAATCTGTTCCTGCCTCAAGCAAATGAGTAGCATAACTATACCTAAGCCAATGGGGGGTTACAAGTTTTTTGATATTTGCAGCAGCACAGCATTTATTGAGGAGTTTTGAAATACTTGTTTCAGAATACTGTGTTCCTCTGGGATACCCTTCAAACAGTCATTTTTCAGGTTTGTAAGCGGTATAGTATTCTCTTAACATCTGTATTGTTTTCCCTGAAAAACTGTTTCGCACTGTTAATCATTTGATTTTGATACGTATAACTGAGATTATTTGGAATAATATATTCATTTACAAAGAACATAATATCTTCCGGTACAACCTGCTCGGGGGTTTTCGGACACAGAAATTGCATCAGTAATTTCTGCATACCTGCATAAGTTTCAATAGTAGAGCGACTGTATCTCTTGTGTACCATCCAGCTTCTGAGGCATTCCAATTGGTTTAGAGTTTCTACGCTTAATACGCGGTTTTTTAAATCAGATCAGGAAATCCTAAATTTCTTTTCTTTGGCAGGGCTGTCAACATAAACAATGTTTATTATCCTGTCTCCAAAATGATCCATTATCAATTCAAGATTGTTCCCGTAACTGGGCAATATCCATTGACCCGTTTTATAATCCTTCCGGGAAAACATAAATTTCCTCAGAAAATGTTCATATTCCCTGTTTTGATTAGTTTTCACTTTAATTTTTTTGTTTGAAACTTCGACATGCACAGGTATTTTTGAAACGAAAGGATTTGAGACCAGTTCCCCGGAAGGATTTTTGTTTTGGTCAGAATTAATATTATGCCGGAATATTTCCTTAAATCTACCTATAGCTCTAGAAGTATCGGGTATATGCCAAACCTTCAATTCCTGATTCCACCTTGCCCCGGGAATCTGCTTTACCATTTCAATGTATTTGGGATTGTAACCAAAACTGATCCCGATCCTGGCCTTTCCCTCAAAAAGGAATTTTGACAATTTAAACTTCATCACAATCGAATTAATTAGCCTATCTTCATAAAAATAATAAATTATTTGATAATATTTGGTATTTCATTTCAGTTATTCAGGGGGTTAAGACAAGAGCTCCTGAAAAAATGGCTAAAATCAGGAGTGAAGCCAACTCCTCCGGTGGCTTATAGTCTGATTGTAATAAATTTTTTACTTTCGTTCAACCCCTACCTTCTAGAAGGTGGATTACTTTGCCAGAAGTCATAGCCTTCTTCTAAAAACATCCCATTACCAACTTAGATTGACCTGTTGTAAAAATAAAAGGTAAAGCAGAAAGAACATCACCACCCTATATAAGATGGATATTTAATATACATGATAAGCTCAAAGGATCATATTATTGAGAGTTGCCGGATATTTTTTTGAAGACAGAATTAGATACATCAACCAAACAGCCAAGACAATGATTAATTTTCAGATCAAATAGAACTCTTTATATAAATTTGATAAACCAGGGCATTTTTCATCAAAGTGATTTGTCTTCAAAAAAATCCTTGTCATATTTAGTTAACTTCTTCAATACTTTGTAGTGATTGAAATTTAGAGTGATTAAACATACTAAAGTATTAATTAATGCAATAATTGCAATCCATACAACAGGTGCTATAAATAGCACAAGTGCCATACTTAAAACAACTAAACTTATCCCTGAAAAAGGAAGAATTTTATTTATCATAATGGTTATAAAATTTCTATTAAATTTAACATTTAATAATGGAGAGATTAATAATCTCTCCATTATTATACTTTAGTAATTTAAATCAATCCACATGAATCTAACATAGTCGGTCCGGAAGCAAATATTCCTGTTATACCTAATCCAACCCCAAAGGGATTTAGTGTAGCTAAACTCATACCAGTACCTACAATGCTCCCAACTAAACCTAAGACAGATAACCCGCATTGCCAACTTCCCCCTTCCATATCTTTCATTTCTTCAAAAGAAATTTTTTTGGTTCCATAATTTTAAGAATTTAAGTTTATAGAATTTTGAGATATCATCTTCAAGGTAAATCAGATTCTTTTGTTTTGCAAGATTTATTTCTAAAAAAATATGAGTGGTTAAATTTAATACTTAAGCGGTAAATGGATTCACATAATTTCTATTTGTTGGTTGTTATGTGGATTTAAAATTATTATTCTCTTATTTTTTCATATTCGAAATACTTTTCTGGAAAAACCGCAGCCGGACTTCAGCATATTAATTCTCTGAGATATTTTTTTGATGAATTAAGGTTTATTTTCCGAAAATAAGCCTTTTGGAACATTAATTATAACCCCTGTTTTGAGCCTATTTTTTGTTTTATTAATATAAATTTACAGTTTTTAAAGCAAATCCGGCCTTAACCTGATTAATTCAGAAACTTATAAAAATCTTTGAGGATTTTAATTTTGAAGCAATATTATTTTCACCATAAAGGCACCAATACGCTGTAATTGACTATAATGTAAATTTTCATAGATTAAAAAGGTTAACGGGAAGTCCGTAAATAATGAATATTATAAGAATCTTATGAAAGCCAGAATTGACCAGTTCCTGGCATGCAAAAAGTTTGCAATTGCCGGTGTTTCGAGAAATAAACATAAATTCGGAAATACTATATTCAAAGAACTTAAAAACAAGAATTTTGATATAGTCCCAATCAGCCCCAACATGGATAGCTTTGAGGGAGAAAAATGCTACTATTCAGTCGGAGATCTGCCATCTGATGTGGAGGCACTTATTATTGTCACTAAACCCGAAGCAAGCCTGACTTTATTAAAGGAAGCGGCAAACAAGGGTATTAGAAACATCTTCCTGCAGCAGGGGGCACAGAACAAAGAGATTATAGAATATGCGGAGAGCACTGGTATAAACCTTATCTGCCAACAATGCATATTAATGTTTGCAAATCCCTCTGGTATTCACAAATTCCATGAACGTATATCTAAGTTTTTCGGGTTCTATCCCAACTAGCAAATTTCCGTTCAATGCATGCTGGAACAGGCGATCCGAATACCAGATATCAAATAAGTTCATAGATTACACGTTAAGAATAGTCAGGATAGCCCTGCTCAATAGTCTTCGATTATGAGGTTATATTATTGTTCTGCTTAAATAATAGTAAATTTGAAATCTGAAAATTGTCCAGTAAACACCATTCAACTCCAGTCCGGAAATCGAAAAATCAAATAAAGTGCCTTAAATTTTTTGATGCTGGGGCATTCACAATTTTTGCATACTGTTTAACCGGACAATAGTGGTAGAATATAACAAATCTTACAATGATACCTGATATTAAAGAGTTAAAACACATTAATAGTGGCAACTTTTTCCTTTTGGCAGGGCCTTGTGTCGTGGAAGGAAAAGAGAGAACCCTGCAGATTGCAGAAACTATCGCTGGAATCTGTGACAGGCTGGGAATCCCTTTTGTATTCAAGGCTTCCTACAGAAAAGCAAACCGGTCTAAGCTGGATTCATTCACCGGGATAGGCGATCAGGAAGGCCTTAACATTCTTGCCCTGGTTAAGGAAAAATTCAACATTCCGGTTGTTACCGATATTCACACCGCAGAAGAGGCCATAATGGCCGCCGATTATGTTGATGTTCTTCAGATTCCTGCTTTTCTGGCGCGACAGACTGAGTTGCTGGTTGCTGCCGGAAAAACTGGCCGGATGGTCAATATAAAGAAAGGACAGTTTATGGCTCCCGGCGCAATGAAGCTTGCAGCTGAAAAGGTCCTCTCAACAGGCAATGACCGCATCATGATTACTGAGAGAGGTACAATGTTTGGCTATCAGGATCTGATAGTTGATTACAGGGGCATTCCGGAGATGCAGAAGACAGGTTACCCTGTGGTGCTTGATGTTACCCACTCGCTTCAGCAGCCAAACCAGGAAGCAGGTATCACTGGTGGCCGGCCGGAGATGATAGAAACCATTGCCAGGGCAGGTATCGCAGTGGGTGTTGACGGCATATTTCTGGAAACACATACTGATCCTGCAAGTGCCAAATCTGACGGGGCAAACATGCTTCAACTGGACAAGCTGGAAGGACTCCTGGGGAACCTTTTAAAAATAAAGTCCGCAGTAAATAGTATTTCCCAACTCCATTAATTCATTAAATATAAGCCACTAAGACAGATTAAATCCTGTTTTGAAGACCTGAAATCCTCTTTACCAGTTGACGATTCATCATAAGTGAAACAATATTTTATGACCCGGCATAACTCAAAATATGAAAATGCACCTAAGTATGGTCATTCCGACGGTTCCTGGCTTCCAACATCATTAAAGGAGGTAAGGGCCAGGGGATGGGATACTCTCGATGTAATCCTTTTCTCGGGTGATGCATATATTGACCATCCATCATTCGGTATAGCAGTTCTTGGCAGAATACTCGAAAAAATGGATTTGCGCGTGGCTATTGTCCCTCAGCCCAATTGGCGGGACGACCTGAGGGATTTCAAAAAGCTCGGAAAACCAAGGCTGTTCTTTGGTGTTTCTGCCGGAGCCATGGATTCAATGGTGAACCATTATACCGCAAACAAGAGATTGCGCTCAGATGATGCCTACACTCCGGGAGGAAGTGCCGGGCAAAGACCGGATTACCCGACAATTGTTTATACACAAATACTAAAAAGTCTGTTCCCTGATACACCGGTAATTATTGGCGGAATAGAGGCATCAATGCGAAGATTCACCCATTATGATTACTGGCAGGACAGGCTGAAACCTTCGATACTGGTTGAGAGTGGTGCAGACCTGCTGGTCTACGGCATGGGTGAAACGGCTTTAATGGAAATCGGGAGATTAATGGAGCGGGGCGTTCCGGTTAGTAATCTTGTGAATATAGCGCAGACAGCTGTTGTCATTAAGAATCAGGGCATAACTGATTCCCCCGGTTCCACTGAAGTCAAAGGCTCACCAGATGTAATCCGTCTTTATTCACATGAGGAATGCCTGCATGACAAGAAAAAATATGCCCTTAATTTCAGGCTTATTGAAGAGGAATCGAATAAACTTGGTGCTTTGCCCATAATTCAGGCTAACGGCGATAGTGCCGTACTGGTAAACCCGCCTTATCAAACGTTGACAGAGAAAGAAATTGACAAAATATATGACCTTCCCTTTACCAGGCTGCCACACCCGCGTTACAACAAAAAGGGTCCGATTCCTGCCTATGATATGATAAGGCATTCTGTCACCCTCCACAGGGGTTGCTTTGGAGGATGCAGCTTCTGCACCATATCAGCCCATCAGGGTAAATTTATTTCGAGCCGTTCGGAAAAATCGGTAATGAAAGAAGTAGAAAGTGTTAAAAATATGCCCGATTTTAAAGGATATATTTCCGATTTGGGAGGTCCCTCTGCCAACATGTATAAAATGCAGGGCAAGGATATGAAGATTTGTGCCAAATGCCGTAAGCCCTCATGTATCTTCCCGGTAGTTTGTCCGAACCTGGAAACAAGTCCCGCTTCCTTATTAAGTATTTACAGAAAAGTGCGCAGCATGCCCGGCATAAAAAAAGCCTTTGTCGGATCAGGCATCAGGTACGATCTGTTCCTTGATAAATTAAACCAGAACAGTTACCGCGATTATGCAAGGGAACTTATAAAGCACCATGTTTCAGGAAGATTAAAAGTGGCTCCCGAACATGCCGATGAGAAAACCCTGAAGCTTATGCGAAAACCTTCATTCAGTCTCTACAGGAAAATGCAAAAACTGTTTGACCAGATAAACAGGGAAGAGAATATGGATCAGCAGCTTATCCCCTATTTTATCTCATCCCACCCGGGATGTGGCAATACTGAAATGGCAGAGCTGGCTGTTATCACCAGGCAGATGAACATTCGTCCCGAGCAGGTACAGGACTTCACCCCTACTCCCATGACCCTTGCCACGGTTATATTCTACACAGGTATTAATCCTTATACCATGGAAAAGGTCGACGTTGCAAAAACCAAACAGGAAAAGATGAGCCAGCAGCAGTTCTTCTTCTGGTATAAAAAAGAATACCGTAACCAGATCAGAAAAGAGCTTCTGAAAATGGGTAGAAAAGACCTGGTGGTCAAGCTTCTTGATGAGAGAAAATAATGCTGCTGAGTAATCCTCTTATTTATCCCTGACCAACGGTGGCGAGGAGCTTTTTTCTCTCCAGAGATTGCGAATCATGGGCCAGATAACTACTGCTGACAAGATCATCAATACCATGATATACCAGAAACTCTCCCTGACATCATCTGGTGTTTCAAATTCCATCAAGTTGGGAAACCCAAACATAAAAAATACTGCCAACCCGTTATTCAGCATATGGATAAAAATTACCAGCAATAGTGACCCGGTTTTAAGATAAATAAGTGCCAATACTATACCAACAAAGAAAGCACCGACCGGATCTGCATGTAACATTCCGAAAATAAAGCTGGTTAGGATTATAGCCCTGGCAGGGCCCCATTTTACGGTCCATGAGCTTAGCAGGATCCCTCGGAAAAGATACTCTTCAACTACAGGAGCAAGTACAACTATACAAATGAACATAAGAACATGAAAAAGCGGAGATGCTTCAGCAGGCCATTCAATAAGATTATTTCCCATCTCAAGATAGAAGTAAAACATATCTTCGCTGATAAAAGACATCGTATATAGTATGAGCACTGCCGTTCCTATAGATATCAGAATCAAAGGAAACACCAGGAAAGAATACCTGATATTCTCTTTAAACTTAGTGTAACTTCCGGTCAGTGCCCTTCCGCTGATATTAAAATACCTTATAAGAAATACAGCTACCAGACCCATAGCCAGGTAAAACATGTTGTACACAAGTGCCGGGTGGAGATTACTTTCCTTTTCGTAAAAACCTAATAGTATAGCAATTACAGTTACAATAATTACCGATATCAATACTCCTGTAAACATAATACAGCCAACTTTGCCCCGGAGATCAGGCTTCTTTTGTTCCATGGAATCACTCATAGTCCTTTTTTTTAATTAGAGTCCGTTTTTAAAGTCAATGTCTGAATCAAAAAGTCACATCCGACGAATTTTGACAAATGAGAGATTCAGTATATTAGTGTATTGGTGTATTGGTGTATTGGTGTATTGGTGTATTGGTGTATTGGTGTATTGGTGTATT
>CAZFOO010000082.1:0-7041 GCA_964520585.1 uncultured Bacteroidales bacterium | reverse complement strand
GTTTTATTGAATGATTGGACGAGTTAGGAATTGATGGGTTGAATTCATTTCCTCCTGATAAGCACAGCCCAGTGATCATCATCCGGAGAAGCAATAATTCCCGGCAATTCAAGGCTATAGGGTTTTTGCCATTCTGACACCTGAATACGAAGCCAAAGCAACTCATAATTCCCCGGAACAGCATCTAAAAATACGGATCCCAAGGATGGAAAATACACCATGTATTCTTTCCCGGCAAAGGCCATACAGTAGGCTTCGTTTTCTTCCCTTTCATTTAAAAGGTGATTGGCCGGCAAATGATTGAAAAAATCCATTGAATCAGTAATCATGCGCATGCTACGGAGATTGGCAGCCGCAATATCATTCAAACCTGTCCCCCATAATGGCCGGTGGAATCTGGCACTGGCACATCCGCCAATTATGTTGCGCCAGAATCTCTGAAGTGCTTCATTTGTATCTCCCCAAAATTCATATGGTGGCGGAGCAAAATCGGATCCATATATTTTGATATTGGTGATTGGCTTAGGATCTTCTTTTAAAAAATCCCTTATGAACTGAATTCTTTGCCAGTGAATTTCTCCCTTTTGAAAATTATTCTGGGATATATCGACAAAAGTATATAAGTCTGATTCCATAATCCTTTGTACCGGAACTTCCTTTACATTATGATTATCCTGCATATCGGTAATCTCAATGTGCTTGCCATGTTTTTTTGCCCATTTCAGCAGATATCCGGCCCAATATTCACCAAAATAACGGTGCTCCTGGGTTTCATTGTTCATATTGTAAAGAATATGGTCATAATGTTCAGTGTAAGTCAGCAGCTTATCGATAAATGCCCTCTGGTATTTCAGTACAAGCTGGTTATCCTGGAGGCGGGGAACCGTTTTGAAAAAGGGATGGTTTTTATCAAATTCCTGTTTGATCCATTCTCCGGAAGGAAGACCCGACTCTTCCGATGTATAATTTATGTTATTATCAGGATTGTAAGGATGACGCTCCCAGCCTGCCTGATCGCGAGTGCGGTATGTATCGTGCCGTTCCCATAGTTCTATTTCAACAATTACTTCCCTTTTGAAGGTTTCCTCAAGCATGAAACTGAATCTTCGCCAGTATTCTTCATTAAACTGGTTAAGGTCATATATTTTGATCAGCGGATCATCTGTATGCTCTACAATCTTATAGGGCCATAGATCATTATGATCATCTGTGATCTCCCTTGATGCCATTGTATTGCGAACATAATTTCCGCCTGCAGATATCATCTTATCAAGATGCTCAACCAGATCAGTCCGTTGAAAGATATTATGGTAGTCCGATGCCCCCAAAAGCAAAAGGGGTACTCCTTTGTATTGAAAATAGAAAGGATTATCCGGGCATACTCTGATGGCATTTGTGTCGTAATGGGAACTGGTATTGAGATTATCATTATTCCGATTTGCCGGCCTTTCGGCACATTTGAGGTTCAGCAACAGGATAAGCGCGAAAATTACAGACTGAAGAAACCGGTTTGACTCCATCATATATTTAGGTTTTAAATCAGATCTTTTCCCGTAAAAGCCTTATAAATCCCTCAATATCATCAATGGTGGTATCCCAGGAGGTCATCCAGCGCACTTCAGATATTTCCGGGTTCCAGACATAAAAGAAATATTCTTTCTGCAGTTCCGGTATTATTGCAGGTGGAATTATTGCAAATACCCCGTTTACCTTTACTTCCTGAGTGATCTCTATACCAGGAATATCCGATGCTTTCTCTGCCAGTATCCGGGCCATCTTATTGGCATGTCCGGCATTTTTTAACCAGAGATCATCCGTTAGCAATGCGTCAAACTGAGCTGCAATATATCTCATTTTTGAAGCAAGCTGCATTCCCTGTTTTCTGACATATTTGAAATTACGGGCGAGATCAGGATTGAAGAAAACAATAGCTTCACCATACATTAATCCGTTTTTTGTTCCTCCGAAAGAGAGAATATCAATTCCGGCATTGGCAGTCATCTCCCTGAAGGGGACAGCTAATGCCGCCGCGGCATTACATACTCTGGCACCATCCATATGGACCAGCAAACCCATGCTGTGAGCATAATCACATATTTCCCGGATCTCATCAGGTGTATAGACAGTTCCCATTTCGGTTGCCTGGGTGATGGAAACTGCTTTAGGCTGTGCATGGTGTTCAAAATCAAAGCCATGCATATGCTTACGAATCATGTCGACTGTCAGCTTACCGTCAGGAGAATTTACAGTAAGTAATTTACATCCTGTAAAAAATTCAGGTGCTCCACATTCATCTGAATGTATATGGGCAGTATCTGTACAAATTATTGAATTCCAGTTTTCAGTTGAAGCTTTTAGTCCAAGTACATTGGCTGCTGTACCGGTAAACACAAAAAACACTTCAACACCGGCGCCAAATTCGTTCCTTATCTTCTCAGTGGCTGCTGCAGTATAAGGATCACCGCCATATGCAACTACATGTCCGTCATTAACTAAATTCATCGAATCTAAAACAACCGGATGCACCCCGGAATTATTATCACTTGCAAATCCTCTTTTATTAATTATCATAAAAAATATTATTGATATTTTAAAAAATTAAAGCTTTCATTAAGACTAATGCCAATCGTGGTTGATCGCTTAGTTTTTAACGATATCATTTTTGTCAGGACAAATATCTGGTTATAACAAGGAAAAATATTACCAAACATAAAAATAATTTTAATGAAAACTAATTTTAACAAAGTTGGAATTTGATTCTCTATACTTTTTCATTGCCTGCCAACGATAAAATTTCAGCGTTGTTAATCCCGGAGCACGCACTGTTGTCAGGTAACAGAATCTTAATAAAAAGATCGTGAATGCTCAGAAATAAAGCCGTATTCCATTGGGGATGATCTGAATATTTTCATTATGAGTAAACAAAATACCGCTGACCAGGCCGATTCCCCCACCGGTTACTACATCCGAAACCCAATGTTTTTCCTGATACACTCTTCCCAGGGCGACAGATGCAGGAACCAGATATATCCACCTGCTGTAAGTCTCAGCAAACGGCGTAAAAAGTGCAAATGCAAGAGATGTATGACCTGATGGCAGGGACTTAAATCTGTCATTACCTGAAGGTAGAGGACTGAAAGTATAAGGCCCCAGATCATTAAAAGGCCTGGCACGTCCGGCCAGGTTTTTAATTCCTTCTGTGGCTATTGCTGTTACTATAACAGATTGTATTGAATTCAGGGCGGTAGATTTCAACTGCTCATCTTTAAACAGAAAACGGGCAGACCCATAAGTCAGTAAAAGAGCCGGTACAACAATTGTTTTCTCTCCTGCCATGTCGGTAAAGTGAGCGGTGGACTGCAGCAGTGGTTTCTGATTAGCTTTGAAGAAGTCATTTATTGGTTCATCAACAAGAAAAGCAGTGGCAGCAATACCGACAATACCCGGGATTAATCTTTTTACGGATACAGGATTATGAGGTGCATCCGGCAAAGAATCAGCATGGTAAGCCCTAAGATGGTATGGAAATAATATCAGAAATATATAAATAATCAGACGTACTCTCATATTAAAAATTAATGAAATTATTTAGTCATTTCTCCCTGGAAGCTTGTAAAAGGTTTTATATTACCTGAAAATCCAACATCATTTAACAGGATTTGTCGAAGGCCCAATACTGATATTATATTATACCGCCTATTCATTTTATCATGCAATATATGTAATGTATAATAGAACTCCGGGTCCTCAAATATAAAGATTATGTTAATAAAATATAGTAACAATAAAATCCGATCCTTTATAAACACATCATAATTTTTTATCTTTGTCCGCTAGCTGCAATTTTAGAAAAACAGATGGAAAATTATATAGTATCTGCACGTAAATACCGCCCTGAGACATTTCAGACTGTTATCGGCCAGCCATCCATTACCACAACGCTTAAAAATGCCATAAAAAACCAGCAACTGGCCCACGCCTATCTTTTTTGCGGTCCTCGTGGTGTAGGCAAAACAACTTGTGCAAGGATTTATGCCAAAACAATAAATTGTTTTCATATTACAGCAAACACCGAAGCCTGTAACGAATGTGAATCCTGCCAGTCGTTCAACTCTTCACGGTCTTACAATATCCATGAACTCGATGCTGCATCCAATAACTCCGTTGACGATATCAGGAGCCTTATTGATCAGGTAAGAATACCACCACAGATTGGCAAATACAGTATATACATAATTGATGAGGTTCACATGCTTTCAGCCAGTGCTTTTAATGCCTTCCTGAAAACACTCGAAGAGCCGCCTGCCCACGCAATATTTATCCTTGCAACAACTGAAAAGCACAAAATATTGCCTACTATCCTTTCCAGATGCCAGATCTTCGATTTCAACCGTATCAAGATAGAAGATATTGTTGTACACCTGGAAAGTATAGCCAAAGCCGAAAACATAGATGCCGAGAGTGAGGGACTAAACATAATAGCCCATAAAGCCGACGGTGCCATGCGCGACGCACTTTCCATCTTCGACCAGATTGCAAGCTTTTCTACTGGAATAATAAGTTATCAGAATGTTATTGATAACCTTAATGTGCTTGATTATGATTACTATTTTAAATTGACAGAAGCTATATTGAACGGGAATATATCTGCTTCATTAATGATATTTGATAAAATCCTTGACAAAGGATTTGACGGCCATAATTTCATTAACGGTTTAAGCAGGCATTTCCGCGACCTTCTTGTTTGCAGGGATGAAGTAACACTTGAATTGCTGGAGGTGGGTGCAGGTATTCGGGAGAATTACAAGGAACAGGCAAAAAAATGTACCCCGGACTTTCTGATTAACGGACTTTCACTTACAAACCAGTGTGACCTGTCATTCAGATCAAGCAAAAATCAGCGGCTGCATGTTGAATTATGTCTGGTTCAGTTATGCGGTCTTCTGACCACTGAAAAAAAAAAATCTGAACATTCCGGTTCAGTAACTTCCCCCCGATCCGTTGCAGATAGATCAAAACCTGCTGAAAATACCTCAAAAAAAGAGTCCGATGATCTTAAAAGAGAAGCCTCTGCCAGTCCAGTTAATAATGAAACCGTTGTTATTAAACCGGAATCAGTTGCTGACACAGCGGGCAATAAAGCAGTTGCCTCTGAAATAAAACCTGAAATACCGGTAAATAATCAGGGAGATTATAATTATACCAATGGTACAGGCAATACCATTTCTATAAAAGATGCCATGAAAGGGACTTTAACCTCACAGGTTGAAGAAACTCAGGAAGAAGAATCTTTGACAGATGATGATGATGCCTTGATAGTGCATGAGGATACTGAAGATTTCACCGAAAAGGATCTGACAGACCAGTGGAAAAAATTTGCCAATCAGATAAAGGACAAACGTCCGAGACTGTATAATACCCTTTTAACCAATAAACCTGTTATCAACAGCCAGACAAATATATCTTTTGAAATAAGCAATAATCTTCAGCAGGAAGCCCTGAACAAAATAAAACCTGAATTGTTAAATCATCTCAGACGAACATTAAACAGTAATCTTCAGTTGGAATTATCCGTTAATGAGACTCTTCAGGAGAGCCGCCTTTATCTTCCCGAAGATAAGTATGAGCATATGCTTAAGAAAAACCCCAAACTAGCGGTTTTCAGGCAAAAATTCAATCTTGATTTCGAATAACCACAAACACCCGGAACATGGAAAATAATAAAATTAAAATTAATAATGGACAACTGATAGTGCCGGATACACCCGTAATCCCTTATATAGAAGGTGACGGAACCGGCCCTGACATTTGGGCAGCTTCTGTAAATGTTATAGATGCTGCCGTAGAAAAAGCATATGGCGGCAAAAGGAAAATAATTTGGAAAGAAGTATTTGCCGGTGAAAAATCATACAAGGCCACTGAAGAATGGCTTCCCCAGGAAACTCTGGATACAATTACAGAGTACCTGGTTGCCATAAAAGGACCACTTACCACCCCGGTCGGAGGAGGTATCCGTTCACTAAATGTTGCCCTGCGCCAGAAACTGGACCTTTATACCTGCCTGCGTCCCGTAAAATATTTCAAGGGAGTTCCATCTCCGGTAAAGGATCCAACGACAACAGACATGGTCATATTCCGCGAGAATTCCGAAGATATCTATGCAGGAATTGAATGGCTAGCCGGCACTGAGGAAAATAAGAAAGTGGTCGATTTCCTTACCGGGAAAATGAATGTCAGCAGTATCCGTTTCCCGTCATCTTCATCAATTGGTGTGAAACCAGTTTCGCGTGAAGGAAGTGAGAGACTTATCAGAGCCGCAATTGAATATGCAATCAGAGAGAAAAGAGAATCGGTTACCCTGGTCCATAAGGGAAACATCATGAAATTCACCGAAGGTCAATTCAAGCAATGGGGGTATGAACTTGCCGAAAGAGAATTTGCAGGCCAGGTATTCACCTGGAAACAATACGATGAGGTTGTTGCTGAAAATGGCATGGATGCTGCCAACAAGGCACAGGATGCTGCAATGAGTGCCGGGAAAATAATTATTAAAGATGTTATCGCCGATGCTTTTCTTCAACAGATACTTACCAGACCTTCAGAGTATTCTGTAATTGCTACCATGAACCTGAATGGTGATTATATTTCGGATGCACTTGCAGCTATTGTTGGCGGTATTGGCATCGCGCCGGGAGCAAATATTAATTATGAAACTGGTCATGCCATTTTTGAAGCTACACATGGCACCGCTCCAAAATATGCAGGCCTGAATAAAGTTAACCCGGGGTCTTTGATACTTTCTGCCGTGATGATGCTTGAATATCTCGGATGGAAAGAAGCTGCGGAAATGATTATAACAGGGCTGCAGAGTGCAATACTTAACAGAACCGTTACTTATGATTTCGCCAGGCAAATGGATGACCCAAAAGAGGTATCATGCTCAGGCTTTGGTGACGAAATTATCAAAAACATGTAACTGTCTGAACAGTAATAGTAGTAGTAGTAGTAGTAGTAGTAGTAGTAGTAGTAGTAATAGTAGTA
>CAZFOO010000081.1:0-16008 GCA_964520585.1 uncultured Bacteroidales bacterium | reverse complement strand
GCCAAAATAAAAAGACCGAGCTTCCATCTTTGTTTCTTTCGGTATATACTCAAGTCATTTGGGTTTTTTGTTTTCCTCTCCTTGATTGCCGGGTTGTTTCTCTTCATCCCATATAATCTCAAATTTCTTCTTCCGGGGCTGGTTATCCGGTTCCCGGGAAGGAGCAGGTTGTTCCCCGGGTTCTAAATCTTGATCTTCTTCATCCCAGGTAATTCTGAATCCGGGCCTCGAAGTTCCGGGGTCAGCGGGAATATCTGATTTTGCGCTATCGGCAGAGAACCATCCGAATTCTTCATGAAACAACTGCCTTAACACATTTCGCTCATTAGCAATATTATCCCTTATAACGTCTCTTACTGCCCGATGATCATATGATACACGGTAATCAGCGGTAGTTCCCGATATTAGCAGATAAAGACTGGTCCTTCCAAGTCCGTCATCTTCAATAATTCCAAACTCACGATTTTCCGGTTTGGATCTGCCGGCTCTGCCATATAAAACATCGGACAGGAGTACCCTCAGACGGTAATCAAAGTGTCCGTCAAAGCGATGTTTGCCAGATCCGCTGACATCAAAAGCAGAAGAATTTATATCCATATAAGGGATGGTTACTACCTGGTCTTTTATGAATATTTCATTAGTCAATGTTGAGAAGCGAATATGACTGAGTTCAGAAACATCAATGAACCTTGCCAATCCAAGCATCGGTTCAAAATCAACAAGTTCTCCATCTTCGATCTCAATTCTACTATCTGCAATGATCTTGTCATTTTTAAGCTTAAAGTCCCTGTCCCACTCCGAAATAATTGAAAGATCACCCGTCAGGCTTCCCCGCAAATTATCACCATGAATGAAGGACTGTCCGAAATTATTAAAAGATAGAAACATTGTTTGCATATCCAGATTGCTCATCTGTAATTGCGACTGGATGGTATAATCACCATTAAGCCTTTGTACGATTACCCCGTTACCGGAAACAGTACCTTTCATTGAACTAAATTCCAAGGCATTCAGCACCATCATACGGGGCTTGTAACTCAACCTGCCACTAAATCTGTCCGAATTAAATGCTCTGAAACTAAGATCATCAACAATAAAATCAAGATCCATTTCAAGATTATCCGGAAATAACAAATGGTCTTTTGCTTCCGGTATTTGGCTATTATTATTTGATACAGGGTAAAAGTAATTATCCAGATTCAGATTACCTGAATACAATCGACCCGAAACGCCCATAGTCTCGTCATCCCCGAGAAGCCAGGGCAGACCGTTTTCTATCTCACCACTCAGGGAAAAATGATCCTCTCCCATCATGAAATCAAGGCCAGGGGTTCTGAGAGTCTTTCCAAAATGAAGCTCGCCATCTATTTCTGAGGCAATATGTTTTCTCCCGGATATCTCAATCATCCCATTCCTTATTTCTAAAATCCCGCTTAGGTTCATTCTATTTAATTCACGGATATCGGGAATTGCAAGTTTTTCCAGATACCCCTTAACCGTAAAGGAGGTACTGGTATGTCCCGCCATTTGGACTATCTGACCCGGTTTATAAAAGCCTGCAAGTTCTTCCAGCATAAAGGTAGCATCAATACTGAAATCAATTGCAGGAACTGAAAGGTTTGTGATCCGTCCTTCCCCCTGCAATTTTCCCCGCCCGAAATCAGATGAAAAATTCTTAAAAACAATAAATGACGATTGTGGACTACGCAAGCTTCCATTGTTATAGTAACCTGATAAATTGATTCGGGTCAACTTCATCCCGGTATCTTTCCGGGTAATATCTCCATTCTCAGTCAGGAAGGAGACAATTACCGAAGGTGAAAGGCTTTTGGTCAGGTTTCCGGTAACCGAAAATTCAATGTCCAGCTTACCGCCAAACTGATAGTTTTTAAGAGCTTCTCTGGTTCTATCCGGCAACAGTAACACAAAGGAGGAAATATCCAGGTCGTACCCGATGAAGTTCATATTTATATTGCCCTGTTCCCCATTCTGGTATTCACCTTTGGCGAATACCTTAATTCCAGCAAGCTCTATACTCCCCTCCTGAATTGAAATCAGTTCATTACTTACATTTAATGAAACATTGACGAAAAGATCCTGATCACTTGAATAGTAAAGATCCTGACGCCGAAAATGAGAATTATTGCCAACTACCGATCCTTTCAGCTTATAAGAAGACCGGCTGAAATTTCCTTCCATTTCCAGTTCCTTTAATTCAGTACCCATATGGATCTCTTTCGGGATGTTTGTATATGCCAGCTTGTAGTTCCTGAGTCTTACATCCTGTAAATCAATATCAAGCCCCTCAGCAGATGAATCAGAAGATTTCCAGAACCGGTAATTTTCCTGTAAACCGGAATTGACAGTCAGGTTAAGAACACCTTCTTTTGCATAAATGCTATTAATCCGGTAATCCCTTTTGAAGATATCCTTTATGTTAAAATGGAGAAAAAGGCTTTGTGCAGTAAACAGAGTATCATTACCGGGATCCTGCAGCTCACTGCGATCATACCCGGCAGGCACTTTTATCAAAACATCCTTAAATTCGACGGATGCACGTGGAAACCTTCGTAATACGGAAAAAGAAATATCATTTACCCGGATCTCGGTCCTTACATGTTTATTTATTTCTGTAATCAATAATTGATTGACTCCATCCTGGTAATACCAGGCAATTACAATTCCCACAATTACAACAATAATGGTGGTTAGCAAAATACCAGCCAAAACAAATTTTAATATCCTCAACATAGATTATCAGTATATTGGAATAATCAATCTTCATCAGGAAAAGCCAAAGCGGGTTAACCCCCACAGAGATTAAAGTTTAAACGGAAATTTTTGTTTAAAATTTTAAGCCAGTCGAAGATATTTTAGCCCTGCGGAATCATATGGAATTGATTATTCACGGAAAGTAAATCAAATAAGAAGGCCGGTATCATCTTCCGGGCCAATCTCAACAGGAACCGATCCATGCTTGAAGACTCTCATAGTATGAGGTCCGTGCAGTCTTATCTGACTGTTTTCCAACTGAAGAATTGAGCCTTCGCGGAGGCCAACAACAGAAATGCTCTGTTGAATTTCCAGAAATTCAGAAATACGCATTTCTCGTGTTTCACCTGCATGTCCATCAGGATTGGCATCCAGGTAATGTGGATTGATCTGAAATGGCACAAGATTAAGTGCAGCAAAACTATCCGGCTGAACTACAGGCATATCATTTGTTGTGGATATCGATGGACAGGTAATATTTGCACCGGCGCTCCATCCAATATAAGGTACCCCACTGTTCACACGCTTATTTATTGCCTCGACCAACCTGTTTTTGTAGAGTAATTGCAGTAATCTGAAAGTATTACCTCCTCCTACAACAATAGCCTGCGAATTATTAACTGCCTCCACCGGATCAGCAAAATGATGCACAGAAACAATATCGTGTCCTATTTCACTAAATCTGTCTCTGACCTTTTTTTCATAATCATCATATGAAACCATGATACCGGCATAGGGTATAAAAAGAGCCTTTACCTTTTGTGTACCCAAAAAGTCCTTAATATATTCTTTAGGATAGGCAAGATATTCTTCCCCTGCATTCGTGGAATTACTTATGAGCAGTAATCTCATGTGAATTAGATTATAATTTGAATTTTCCAAGTATTACAAGCTACAATGTTTCTATTTGAAATAATTACAACTACTTAACATCAAAATTATCCTCTTTGCGGATTACCTTGATAAACCTGTTCTGATAATTGAAGATATCGCTTATCATGATCCTGCCTGAAAGTATGTCAGGATTCCCGGTTATAACTTTCAGAATTTCATTTGAAAGATAAGATCCGGTAATCCCGGGCAGAATTCCGGGCATACCGGACTTTTCTCTGCTGATCTTTTCTTCTTTATATTTTTGCTCAGGATATGCACAACGGAAAGAAGGCCCTCCCTTGTAATTGAATATGGAGATCCGTCCTTCAAGCTTGCATATGCATCCGTAAGCCATAATTTTATCATATTTTATACAGGAATCATTAATCAGATAATGACCTTGTTTATTATTGGTAGCATCAACAATAATATCGTAACCGGGAACGATTGACCCTGCATTTTCTTCATTCAGTTCAACATTGAGCATATTAAACTGTATAAGAGGATTCATCCCTGAAAGTCGTTTCCTGGTAATTACTGCCTTAAGTTTACCTATATCATCCATGCCAAAAAAGATTTGGTGACTAAGGTTTTCTTCCTCTATTACGTCCGCATCGAGAAAACCTATTGTTCCCACGCCCATTGCGGTAAGATATTGTAAAACCTGTGAACCCAGGCCCCCTATTCCTACAACAAGCACCCGCGCATTTTTTAATTTTTCCTGACCGGCAGCTCCTATTCCGGGAAGAACAATCTGAAGTTTATACCGTTTCTTTTCTATTTCGGTTAATGAATCAAGTTCGCCCATTTTGTAATATGTTAGTAACAATTGCCAGAAACAAAAATCAACATGATAATAAGGATAATTATCAATCAACTAAAATACAATGAAAATAAAGGAAAACCAAAACAGAACAGAGCTTAACCTGCTACGGTTAATTATTCGCAGCAGATTAAGCCCACAAATTATGATATATGCAACTAAAACAAATATATAAAAGATTGTGATAAATATATGCTTCTCTTATCACTATTTAAAAGCCAAGAATAGAGAATCCTATAGAAACCGGATATAATTCAGGGCCTTTGTTTCTCTGGAAAAGAGAAACCGGATAATAATTCGCAAAAAGGTTTAAAGAACGGTAGCCTGTTCGAACGCTTAATCCATAGCGAAATGGTGAAAGATAAAAGTCACCCTTTACCTTATCTCTTTTTTTGCCAGAATTATCACGATAGATAATTTTGGTGTGTGAGCCAATATTTAAGCCCCCGATAACCCCGGCAGAAAAATATACTCTTCTGGAATGTCTTGGATTATTTGTCTGAAATTCCAACAGCAGGGGCACGGTAAGATAAGTAGTCCTCAACCTGGACCGTTCCATAGTTATCCCTGCGTCATCATAATACACAGGAACAATCATCCCGTCTTCCTTGGTTATACTAACGTTATTTGTAAAACGGTAATTGTTGAATTCCAGGCCGAGGCCTGAAACCAGCCCGATATTGTTACCGGACAAGGCAAAATCATATTGCAAGATATTAAGATTTAAATTCAGGGATTTCCCGTTCCTTAATTCCATAAAATCGGCTTCCGGACCAAGAGAAGTAGAAAAATCTCCGTTTACATAATTATTCAAACCCAGTTCCAGTCCCCGCCAGTTCCCCTTAAAAGGATGACGTCCAGAATGGTTCCCTGACCGGTCATTTTTTTGAGCATCTTTCTTTTCCAGAATATCAATATCAGTATCCCCATTCTTTTCAATAATTCTTATCTGCCGGTTCCCGAGGGTAATCAATACAGTATCTGCTCTTACTCTGGGAATGGTGTCATTATTGCCGGGTACAGACGAATTTTCACTTTCAAGTTCCTCTGCCTTATTAACCATCTCACCGGTGGTTTGGGCAGTTGCCAATCCACCGCAGATCAATATACATATAGCTATACTTAATATTACAGTCTTCATTAGAATGTATTTCATGGCTTTATGGATTTGTTATAAATATTTTAAGATTATAGTTCAGTAATATGACGTAGAGCATTGCCGGTTTGTTACAACTACTCGTCAACAATTGAGCCTGAACGTTGAATTTCAATAAACCCGGCTGAAAAAGCCATAAATACAACGTCACCATTATCATCTGTTTTGCGGTCAAAACGTATATCTGTTCCGGCAATTGTGTTAATTCCACGTATCCCTGCGTGAGCTAAATCCCATAGACCGGGACCGGAACGTTCCTGATCATCATCAACTGTACGGGACAAGAAACTAATAAGATTCCCAGCCACAGACCTTTCACCCTGATAAAGCAGGGAGGGAGAGCCCGGGGTTTTGACAGGCAGATCGGCAAGATGTATCATTTCAGAATTTACTGGTGGATTTGACGATTCAACCTTCAAACTACCTAAAGCGGATGTTTGAGCATATGGTAAAGATGCATCCCTGGTCTCAGTTGCTCTCTGGTTTAATTCATCGGTAATAATATTTTCGCGGCTTGTAAAATGAATTTCATTTTCAGGTTGAATTAATGTCTCCTTTTCAGCTGTGCCGGAGTATATTAAATCATTAATAATAATACCAGATTGATTGAGTTTATTTTCAATGTCATCCACTGCGGGAGTGATTTCATGATGGAAGCTGCTTACATCTGAGCGTGGACTAATATCTGGTTGTCCTGGTTTAGTCAAATCCTTCAGAAAAAAATAAGAAGATGCCAGTATGGCAAGGGTAGCCGCGATGGAAACCGACTGGTAGATAGTCCGGCGATGAAAAAATTGTGCAGTTAATTTTCTGCTGACAGGCGATTTTTTCAGACCCGGCTTACCTGAGAATACAATTGAGTCATCAGCTCTAAGAACAAGTGAGTTATAAACGGAAGCATCGCGTTTAATTTTGGGATTACTTTCAAGAAAATCATCGAGCTCCCTCTCCATGAGTAATGAAAGATCGCCCTCAAGCCTGGCAATGCAGAATTGCTCATAGTTTTCTTTGTTGATCTCCCGGATTGATCCTCCCTTTTTCATATTATCCTTATACGGGAAAGTGGTGTCTTCCAGGGGAAGACTGTAATCAATAATATCGGGATCTGCTTCAAGATGCGAATTTTCATCGAGAAACCTGAAAAGTTCCTTTTCCTGTCCGGCAGACAATCTCCCTTCTGCCATGTCAAGAAGGAAGCCTTCATAATTATCAACGGTGATTTTCATATAACAGGTTATCTGTAATTTGTTCTCATGTCTATTTAATTGCATCAGAAAAGTACATTTCCCTAAGTAATCAGAACAGGTGATTTCAAACCTCACCAGTTCACACTGACTCACTAAATCAGCACTTCCATGCTTCCAATGTACTTTTTCATAAAAGTCCTTGCACGGTAGATATATACTTTAACCTGTGATTCATTCAATCCGGTTATCTCAGCTATTTCATTATAGGAATAACCCTCGTAATCTCTTAATAACAAGACGGATCTTTGCACATCAGGCAGCATTTTTACTGCATCATGCAAGATCTGGTTCAAGTCGTTATATTGCATTGAATGTGAACAATTTTCTTCATTTACCTGGTCAAAATCAACTTTATGCCGGTCTTTTCTCAGCACATCAATCATTGTATGATAAGCAGTGGAGAACAGATATGATTTCATTTTGCCGGGATCAACATTTTCCAGCTTTTCCCATAATTTTTCAAATGCATCCTGCACAATATCGCGAGCTTTATCTTCATCCTTAATATTTTTAAGTATGAAACGATACAATGCATCAGAATGGTCATCAACACATTTATTAAATAGCTCTATACTCATTATAAAACCGGTAAATTTGATATTATGACGTGCTAACCCTGCAATTTGTTACAGGAAAAATAAAAATACTTTTGAAAAACAAAAATGGCATTTATAATGATGCCTTTCTCCAACCTGTAAAAAATTCACCAAGATGGAATTATCTATCACCTTTAAACAGCGATACGGGCCTGAGGCCCGTATCAAATAATTCATATTATCGCTCCTTCCGTTCAAACAAATGACCGGAAAGAAAAAATCTATTCAGATTGTTTAGCCAGCTCCAGAGCTTTGGTAATCGTATAATATTTGGCAATCATATTTGGAACTTCCCAGTCCGGAAGTTTTCCATCGACCAGGTAATCAAGGAAATTTTCAGTAACCTGGGCAAAATGAGCCTCATGGCCTACTTTGTATTCCTCCGGGACTACCACTTCCCAAAGGCCATCAAGCTTTCTCAATCCGACACCCGGATATTTTGCCTGTATCGTTTCAAATTCAGTCTCAAGACTCTGCTCAAATTCATCTAAATTATCAGGATTACCTGGTTCAATATACAGAACCGGTTTGAAGTCCTGGTCTTCTCCCTGGCGTATTATAAGATTGGCGTTACTCCCTTTGGTAAAAGAGTAATGGGTATCACCCGCTCCTTCGGGGGCACGGTAACCCCATTTTACAATAACCCGGGAATGTACTCCATAAAGGCTGTAGTTCATTTCACCGTTAGCATAAACCTGTAAGACAGTATCTTCTTCAATATAGGAATCCAGGTATTCCGGAAACTCAGCGACCCTGGTAATACTTTCAAACTGGCTCCTGCTTAAGGGAGTAGGCCACCTGCTGGCAGAGATCATTTCAATATCTTCCTGGTAATCTATTATCTTCTCCGGGAAACATGCCCACTGAATAAGATCAACAAGATGCGTGGTAACATCAACTAATCCTTCTCCCTGCTGCTCCACATCAAAAAACCAAGGCGGACGTTGTAATATCTGACCGGAAACATATTTAAAAAAGTAGTGTACACTTTCTTTAACAACGGCGGGATTATCTGGAGTGCCTTTCTCAAGTTCCCCAAAAACAGAAGGCAGCTGCATTATCTCTTTTTGCAGCATACTGGTGATCTCATTTCTTTCAGTCATTATATCATATAACAGCACGTCATTTTCCTCTGCAGAAATAAATGCCTCCTTAAGCAATTCGAAGTTCCGGGAATTGATTGCCATGGGTTTATCAGACAATACATTAAGCCCGGCATCAACAGATTTCTTAATATAAGATGTCTTTTGCTGATTATTTCCGGCAAGTACAACAACATTTCCCTTTTTCTCTTCGAGCATTCTCTCCAGAAAATCGTCACCTGTATAAACAACCTGGTTCCATGAAGTGGGATTGACATCACGACTATTATAATTCTCAATCATTGCAAGATGCTGTTCAACTTCAGGTCCCTCGGGAGCATAAACATGTACGGTAGGATCAACCTGTTCATACATATTCTTTTGTACAAGATATGCATGAAAATGGCCTGGTGCGAGCGTAATTAGTTTTACCTCATTTGGGGCACCGGTAAATTGTTCAGTTTCCATTTCATTACATCCGTTAATAACTATGATAAGCAAGCAAAGGCTTATACTTTTAATAATTAGTGATTTTAAATACATTTTTTCTTTTATTAGTGGTTAAATATCGCTTATCTCAATTTATCGGGCAAAACCATTGAAAATTGGGCCTAATAGTGATACCATAATATCGTCAAGACAATATTAACAAAAATAAATCATTTTACTCTATTTCTCAACTATAATTGAATGAGCTTTTCTTTAGCCGGATAATCTGCAGCAGCAATCGTCTTTATGATTCAGGAATATAATCTTCAACAGGCAATTAAAATATATATGTAACTTATGCTGTTGGTTAGTGTAATTGTTTACTCAACCCTTAGAACAACAGCTATTAAAATTTATAATGAATTATCCAAAAAAACATCATTCATCCTCTGTTGACAGAGCACCCTTCAATTTATACACCCAGGCAAAGGGTGAAGGATTATCCGGCGGAGAAATAACAGGAGGATTGAGCACCAACCTGCTCTCGGAAAAAGAAAATTCAATGTCTCCTTCATAACCAAGCATATTAACTATTTCGGGCTGTCGAACATCATTAATAATAATATCCTGATCTTTCCATTCGGTCGTTAATACATACAGATCATTCCCTTTGGCAGTGAAAAAAACAGTTGTCTCTGCACCGATGGCAGGAGCATTTTGCCAAACCCGTGTGCCGTAAATGCTTTCACCGTTAACCCGGAGCCAGCTGCCAATATCACTTAATCTTTGTTGTTGTATGACAGGGATCCTGCCGTCTGCAGTTGGTCCAACATTTAACAGGAGGTTACCTCCACGGGCAACTTTATCTATAAGATAATGTACCAGAAATTCGGAACTCTCATAGTCATCAAGATTTTCATTCCTGTTATAACCGAATGACCCTCCAATTCCCCTGGTTTCTTCCCAGGGGTGATGAAGAACCTCACCCGCAATTTCCTGGTCATGCACCAGATCATACTCGGTAGTGTAAAACCCGCCGTGTTTACTTCGCGTTTCACTTCCCCAGCGATCATTTACAACTACATGTTCCTTAACCACGGATTCATTATACAGCCAGGCAAGGAACTCGGTACTTCTCCAAGTTTCACTTGGGTGATCCCATTCTCCATCAGGCCAGATAATATCAGGTTCGTAACTGTTCACCAGCTCTTTCATCTGGGGTATCATATGTTGATCGACATAACTTTCAACATCTTCATGATAAAGCGGATTAAACCATTCATAAAGTGAATAGTAAAATCCCATAAATAATCCATTTGCTTTGACTGCTTTACTTAGATCCCCCGCCAGATCGCGGTGTGGACCAACATCTACAGCATTCCAGTTCCATGAATGCATGCTTGGCCACAATGTAAATCCTTCATGATGCTTTGAAGTAAGTACAACATATTTTGCACCTGCATCCTTAAATATTCGTGCCCATTCATCCGGATCATACATTTCTGCATTAAAATCCTTTACAAAATCCTGATATTTGAATTTCTCGCCGTATACCCGGTTATGAAAATCATGAAATTTTTCTCCGGCAGAAGTTTCCGGCCGAAGCATACGGTTCCAGTACCACTCAGCATACTTTTCATATATACTGCCATCTACAGGTCCCCATGCAGGAACAGAATATAGCCCCCAATGCAGAAAAATACCGAATTTGGCATCTTCAAACCATCCGGGCACAGGGCGACTGTCAATAGATTCCCATGTCGCTTCATATTTCTCTTGTGAAAATGCCGCAAAAGAAATTACTGTAAACAAGGTCAGGCTCATCAGGTTTATCCGTTTCATATGGTTAGTATTAGTTTGGGTTAAAAAATTTATTAGTATCGGTTCGGGTTGCAGAACACTGATTAATAAATGCAGACATTTCTATCCTACTGATTATTATAAGATCATGATGAACTCAATATAATTGAGGCTATTCAGGTCTACATAATTAAGTTCCTATTTTAATTTACAAAATTTTATTTTAGCTAAATCAATTAAATGATTAGTATTGATATTCAAATAAATAAGAATTTAAAGTTTGAAAAATATTGCATCTGACGCTTGTGACCTGCAGAATCAAAAATTTCATTTAAACCATTAGATTATGATCAGCCACTAATATTTTACCACTCTACCCTTCCAGTCAAAATTGCCGGCAACTGAAGCAACTGCAATAAAGCTAATATAAAAAATATAAACAACCTGCATAAACGGAAAAAAGATCATTAGTTTCTCCTGATTGAAGAACCTTGCTACTGAATTCAAGAAAATAAAATCTATAACCGATTTTGAGAAAAAAATAAAAATCGCAATAAGAAAAAGCCGCGCATCAGTTAATCCGCCCAGTAAGCAAATTACAGTATAAAAATTGATGAGTAAGACAACTAAAGCCGTAGATATGCTGGTTTTGCTTTTATAATGACGACTTTTTGATGCCCAGCGCCTCCTTTGTCTAATGAAACCAAAAACATCTGTCTGAACAGGTGTTGAAACAACCGAATTACGATTTTTAATAAAGAAAATCTTTTTATTCCCAAGATTATGAAGAGCATGCAACAAAAAGACATCATCCCCTGAGGATATTTTATAATTAAGATCTCCTGTTACTTCGAAATATGCTTCTTTGCGAAAACCAAGATTAGCCGAATTACACATGACAGGGTTACCGTCTTTTATCGCTCCAGCAGTTGAGCCCTGCAGACTAAGGAATTCAAGCATCTGAAACTTACTGAAAAAGCTTCTGCCTCCTTGCATAAGAACCGGACCGACTATCATATCAGACCTGGTTTCCTCAAAGCAGTCAGCCATATTTTTAATCCAGTCAGATGATAATCTGCAGTCGGCATCTGTGGTAAGAATATATTGATGCCGGGAAGCCATAATTCCATAATGCAGAGCAGCCTTCTTTCCTTCATCATTGCCTGAAAGTCTCAGATAACGAATGTTTCTGTATTGATTTATAAAATCATGAATTATTCCTGGTGTATGGTCAAAAGAGTGGTCATCGACAATTATAACTTCAAAAAGCTTCTGCTGGTAATCCTGATTTACCAGATCATTAAGTAAAAAGGGGAGATCAGCCTCCTCATTTCTTACGGCAATTACAACAGATAAACTGATCCTGGGGTTTTCATTTTGAACATTCCAAAAAGGAATTCGTAGCCATCCATAATAAAACCGCCCTATCCTTGCATAATAGAACCAAACTAACAATAAAGCCGTAAACCAGAATGCATACATATAGTTTGTTATGGAAATAATAAATATCTATTATTCAACCGGCATGAAAGCGATGAAACCTATCAGTTATAAAAATACCGTGCCAATAAAAAATAATATTTTTCAGGATCAGCAAAACAGTCTATCCCATCCATTCAAAAAGCTGGTAATGCTCTCCGTCCATTCCACTGCACCGGTATACCTGTATGGCTTTCTCATTTGTTTTATCAACATAAAGACGAATGCCCATAAGATCTGGACGACTTTGCACAAGTTGTTTGATGTGCAAGTATAAGCTTGCAAAAATTCCCTTGTTACGGTATTCAGGTAAAACATAAACTGACTGGATCCATAGTACCCATCCATTCCGCCAGTCACTCCATTCATGGGTAGTCATAAGGCACCCGGTAATTATTTCTTCTATTTCAGCTACATAATAGGTGCCCTTTGAAGAATCTGATAACACTGCCCTGACACCACTCTGCACAGTAAGAGTATCCAGTTTCAGATTCTCAGTCTCCAATGCCATTTTTTTCTGAAAGGAGGTAATTATCTTATAGTCTGAAGGTAAAGCTTCCCTGATTGTAGTCATCGATAGCACTCGAATTTGATTTTAATAAACATTGATCATCATCGTTTTACACATTAAGTAATCATATATTGATATAAGTGCAAATTAACAAAATAATCGGGATTCACATAAGCAGGGTTTGTCAGCATAGAACCATGTAGAGAACTGTTTGAGTAACTCTAAAGTGAATAGAAAACCACATAGTATAACCGATTCCGGACAACTACATAAATCGTTCTGACAGTGGAATATCCAATAGTCTACTTAACCTAAGCATTCACAGCAAAGCATCATGGAAATTGCTTAAATAATGGCTTAATTTATTCGTTTTTCACGTACCTTGAATATCGAGACTGGTAAGGCCAGCAGCATATGCCGCCCTTACTGCCTCCTGATATTCCCTGACAGTGAGTCTGCGCGAAATATCCGGATAGTCATGTGCCTTAAATACAGGTGTATATTGAGACATCAGATTAATATATGTATTTTGGGGAAGATTTCCGGCGATCCATTTCATTATCTCAGCAGTGCCACCGGCATTGTTCGGCATAACAAGATGCCGTATTATCAAACCACTTTGCAAGATACCCCCGTTTTTAGCAGGATCAGCAACTCCAACCTGTCGGTTCATTTCAATAACAGCCTTTTTGGTAATTTCAGGATAAGTAACTGCTCCGGGGGAATATTTATCAGCCAGATCGGGATCATGATATTTAAAGTCAGTAAGGTAGATATCAATAACACCGTCAAGCAATTGAAGAATCTCAAGCCGTTCCCAGCCGCTTGTATTATATGCTACGGGGAGACGCAAGCCTTTTGCTGCGGCTTCATCAAGAGCAAAAAGAATATGTGGAGAATAATGCGTGGGCGTTACAACATTGATATTATGACATCCGGCCTTTTGGAGATTCAGCATCATATCACTTAATTTCTTAATATTATAAGACTTACCAAGACCATATTGACTTATCTCCCAATTAATGCAAAATACACAAAGCATAGCGCAATTGGTGAAAAAAATGGTGCCTGAACCATTTGTTCCAACCAGTGGTTCTTCCTCTCCAAAATGGGGATTGAATGACGAAATCTGTAATTGTGATGTAGCATTGCAATAGTCCCCTGCCTGCCCGGAGATCCTGTCCTGTTCACATTCCCTGGGACAAAGTCTGCAATTATGCATCATATTCCAAAGTACTTCAGCCCTTTCCCTGAGTTCTCCTTTACGATGAAGTTTCAGATAACCAGGTTCAAATTCCGGGGACATATCATCGGGAGTAATGGACATAGCACTTTTTGTATTTGTATTATTATCGTCTTGAAAGAAGGCAAGATCAGGAAAAACATAAGCCAGAATATTTTCAGGAAGGATGCTGCCACAACAGAGATATGTAAGTTTCTGGAAAAAATTCCGTCGATTAAAGCGGTTTTGTGTCATGGAAAATCTTATTTATCTTCAAAGTTATTACTATTTATCATGTATGTCATCGTCCAGCTACTGATTGTATAAACATTTTAAAGTCCGACTCATGGATACGTGGAAAAATCCGTTGGTCCGGCATAAAAATAGTCCGGCCAGTCTCTCTTATTAAACGCGTAAGTAATAAATCCATATAAAAAACGGTAGATTGCTGCTTAATAAGGAAATCTAAGCATCAGAAAATGCAAATTTTTAATATCCATTTTTAGCATATAGTTTATAATTTTGTCATTTCTTACAACTTTCTGGATAAAAATTATTGCAAGTGAACAAATTAGGTCGATTTCACATGCATTATTAAGTTTTTTTAGCAATATTTATCAGTTGTGAAACTCATGTCTTTTTGTGTGCTTTAGTAAAAGGGCGTATCATCATAAATCTTTTATCTAAAAGTCCGGAATAAGTGATAATTTTAAAATTATTTTGAGCCGTATTATTTTTACATTAACAATATCTTCCCCAGTGCTTTAGCGACCTAAAATATAAACATTAATATGAATAATCATATTATAAATATTAAAAACGAAATCGTTAATTGCATAAGGTAAGCATAATAATCCCCATAGTTTGAACGGTAATTTTAATTAATTGTATATGAATACCTAACTTAATTTTAACCTTGTGAATAATTCTCCAATCCAATACGGCTGGTTAAGATCAATTATATATATTATTGCCCTTCTTCTTGTTATGGTAGTTTCCGGAATACCGGCCATCATAATCATTTCAAAAATATCCGGCCAATCTTTTACAGAGATATCCCTGTTTAATAAGGATAATATTTATCTTTTACTCTTATATCAAGCCATATTGTTGTTAGGAATTACAGGTTTAACATTTTTATTTAGAAAGTATATAGACAGGATGAGTCTTAAGAGTCTTGGATTTTCTAAATTCGGTATTGGAAAAGATCTTATGCTTGGTTTAGTGCTTGGCCTGGTGCTTATTGGCGGTGGTTTTACTATCCTTAATTTATCCGGGAATATACAGATAAAGAATATAACTCCCGATTACGATTATCTTGCAGGATCTATATTATTATGTCTGTTAATATCCTGGATCGAAGAACTTTCATTCAGGGCATATATTTTAAATAATTTCATGGAGTCATTCCGGCCATATCTGGCCCTGCTGCTCTCTTCGATTTTATTTGCTCTCTTTCATGTTTTTAATCCGGGGATGTCGATTATTGGATTTATAAATCTTATTCTGGCCGGAATATTGCTGGGAATCGTTTTTTTATACACAAAAACAGTATGGTTTGCGCTCAGCCTTCATTTCAGCTGGAATTTTTTTCAGGGTCCTTTTTTTGGTTTTCCGGTAAGTGGTATGGAAATGAATGGATTTTTCAATCAGGAACGCGAAGGCAATGAGCTTTTAACAGGAGGTGATTTTGGTCTGGAAGGCTCAATATTGTGCTCTCTCTTAATAATTTTATGCATCTTTGCACTCCACCGGTACTATAATAAACCGGCAAATGAGTCGTTGAACAGAAGTCAATAGCTGCAACAGGCATAATTCAATCAACGACTTTCAATTACAATTAACAGGGACAGAAATTTAATTAATCAACTCATGAAACACCCTTGAGCTAAGGCACACAAAAAGACATGAGGGTTCCATGGATTGAAAAGCAAAATATCCTTGCTATGAATCAGTAACATAATGTTAAACAGATTGCTAACTATACTTTATACGAATGAATCCCCATGATACTAAAG
>CAZFOO010000080.1:0-16112 GCA_964520585.1 uncultured Bacteroidales bacterium | reverse complement strand
CCAGGAGCCTTTTGATGGCCACTACATGGGCTTTTGCGAGATCGGTAACATGGAGGTAGTCACGGATGCAGGAACCATCGGGGGTGTTATAATCATCTCCGAAAACTTTTAATTCCTCACGCAACCCCATAGCTGTTTGTGTAATAAAAGGGACCAGGTTATCGGGTACTCCATGTGGTAACTCACCGATCAAGGCACTCGGATGGGCGCCTATCGGATTGAAATACCTTAATAAAACCGAATTGACAGAGGGGTCTGCATTTATACAGTCTTCTATCATATCCTCTGATATCTGTTTGGTTTTGCCATAAGGAGAACCGGCTTTTTTGATGGGGGCCGTTTCGGAAACGGGAAGCTTGTCCGGCTGCCCGTAAACGGTGCACGAGGAAGAAAACACAAGATTGCTTAGTCCGCGATCCTGCATTTCCTGCAACAGGTTCATTAACGATACAAGGTTGTTCCGGTAATACATCAGAGGTTTTTCGACCGATTCGCCTACTGCCTTATGAGCAGCAAAGTGAATGATAGCATTGATATCGACGTTCCTGTCTAAATATTTTTTGAGTTTATCCTGATCGCAAATATCCAGCTTTTCAAAGCCGGGCCTTACTCCCGTGATCTTTTCAATACCGTCAAGAACTTCTATGCCGGAATTTACAAGATTATCGGCAATCAGCACTCTGAACCCTTCATTGATAAGCTCTACCGCGGTATGAGATCCAATATACCCTGTTCCGCCGGTAACCAGTATGGTTTGCATAGGCATACATTTTTTATTATTATTCGTACACATCTCCGGAACCAAAATATTTCCGTAGCCGGATCAGAGGCTCCAGTAGCATATGCCATCCTTTTGTTCTTTAAAAAGCTTTCTGTAGATGCTTTTTACATCGATCACTACCGAACTTTCGTTGCCCAGTGCCCTGAAATCATCTACGGTAAGATCAAGATATTCCTTATGGTTAACCGCAACAATGATGGCATCATAATTTTTGCCCGGCGTTTCCCTGATTTCAAATCCATATTCTTCCATTACTTCATCCCGGGAAGCATAGGGATCAACCACATCGATATCCTTAACCCCGAACGAACGGAGTTCTTTGTAAACGTCGACTACTTTAGAATTTCTTATATCACTTACGTTTTCCTTAAAGGTGATTCCCATAATGAGGATCCTGGACTGGTTGATATTTTTATCAAGTGATACCAGCCGCTTGATGGTCTGTTTAGCAAGATAGGCTCCCATGGAATCGTTAATAAACCTGCCGGCGTTGATTATCTGGGCATGATAACCGAATTCCTTCGCTTTATAGGTGAGATAGTACGGATCCACTCCTATACAATGCCCACCTACCAATCCGGGATAAAACCTCAAAAAATTCCATTTGGTGCCTGCTGCCTCAAGAACTTCATGAGTATTTATGTTCATCCGGTTAAATATGATGGAAAGTTCATTCATAAAAGCGATATTGATATCACGCTGTGTGTTCTCAATGATTTTTGCCGCCTCGGCAACCTTTATGGAGCTGGCCCTGTGAACGCCGGCTTCAATTATAAGTTCATAAGTCCTCGCTATATTATCAAGCGATTCCTGATCAGACCCCGACACTACCTTTACAATCTTTGTCAGGATATGTTCCTTATCACCCGGATTTATCCGCTCAGGCGAAAAACCCACTTTAAAATCCCTGTTGAACTTCAATCCGCTGTATTCTTCGAGCAGGGGTATGCAGTCTTCTTCGGTGCATCCCGGATAAACAGTTGATTCATAAATGACATAATCACCTTTTTTCAGGATCTTACCTACGGTGGTGGATGCGTTGATCACAGGAGTGAGATCCGGCAGGTTTTGTTCGGTGATGGGTGTAGGCACTGCCACGATATGAAAATCCGCCTGCCTCAGATCTTCAGGGTCGGAAGTGAAAAGGATGTCGCATCCCTCGAAATCGGAGGCCTCCAGTTCTCTGCTCGGATCTATGTTCTGTTTCATGAGCTCCACTCTTTCCGGCTTGATGTCAAAGCCAATAACGGAGACTTTTTTTGCAAATTCAAGTGCTATGGGAAGACCCACATAGCCCAGACCTACCAGGGAGATCTTTTTTTGTTTGCTGATCAGCTGTTCGTACATTTTATGCATAAGAATAGATTATAGTTATTGTATTTATTATCTTTATTTTATCTCAGCAATGTTTTCCTGTCCAGTATTTCAATCTTGCGGAATATCCATGCTTTTTTTACCTTTGGTCAATTTCACTTGCATTATTAAGTTCTTTTAGCCATGCTTTTCAGATATGACTTTTATTTTGTTTGACTTTAATATCATTATTATTCAGATAGTAATTTTTTTCAGGTGAGGATGATATTCTCCTTTTAACCCGGCCGCATTTGAGTTTCTTATAGTATATACTGTTTCTATTGAGCGCCTCGCCTCTTCCAGTCCGAACCCTTTTCCCTCAAGTATATTTACGTATGAATGCGTATGAAGGTCTGTAAAACCATCACTGAATTCAATATTTTCCTGATCAACATTTATGGACCGGAAAGTGCGTTGCCCCCGTTTTTTGACTTCGGACGGAAGGTCATTGTGATTAATGCTTAGAAGCCACCTTACCCTGGCTTTTTCAAGTCTGAGAAACCCCGCTGCCCTGTTACTGTCGGTAACGTGCACTATGTTTTCCTGCACCTGTCCGAATATCCAGGTAAGCATGTCAAAAAAATGTACTCCTATATTGGTGGCCACTCCGCCCGATTTCTGGATATCACCTTTCCAGGATATCTGGTACCAGCGGCCACGGCTTGTTATGTATGAAAGATCTATATCATGCACCTTATTTGCCGGCTCCCGGTCAATCTTCTCTTTCAGGGCTATGATCGAAGGATGCAGCCGCAGCTGAAGGATATTGTAAATCTTCCTCCCTGTTTCTTTTTCTATCTCTGCCAGGGCATCCAGGTTCCATGGATTCAGTACCAGGGGTTTCTCGCATATGGCATCTGCTCCCTGGCGCAACGCAAAACGGATATGCGAGTCATGGAGATAATTAGGGGAGCATATACTTACATAATCGATTCTGGTGCCTACTCTTTTAAGTTTGTCAATATGCCTGTCAAATCTCTCGAATTCAACAAAAAAATCGGCATCAGGAAAGTAACCGTCGATACATCCCACGCTGTCAAAGGGGTCTAGTGTGGCGAGAAGGTTATTACCTGTCTGTTTTATTGCCTGCAGGTGCCTCACCGCGATGTAGCCGGAGACACCTATCATCGCAAAGTTATTTATTTTATCACTCATTGTTTTCTATTTTTCCAGAACACATTTACCCGGTTTTTGACACTAAATCATCTTTAATCAAGTATTTCTGACCGCTTTCCGGGCAAAACGCAGTACCGTCTTTCCCAAATCTCAGCCTGTGTCCGTATTCACTCATCCAACCGGCATGACGGGCTGGATTACCAAGCATCAGGGCATAGGGCTTTACTTCTTTTGTGATCACTGCCCCCGCTCCTATGAATGCATAGGGTCCTATGTTATTACCGCACACTATGGTGGCATTTGCACCTATTGTAGCTCCTCTGCCAACATGAGTCCTCACATACTGATCTTTTCTTACAACAGCACTGCGGGGATTGACAATATTGGTAAATACCATCGAGGGCCCTAAAAATACATCGTCATCACATATGACGCCGGTATATATTGAGACATTATTCTGTACTTTCACGTTATTACCCAGTACCACACCTGGCGATACAACTACATTCTGTCCCAGATTACAGTTTTCACCTATTATGCTGTCGGGCATAATATGGGTAAAGTGCCATATCCGGGTGCCGGCTCCGATAGTACATCCATCATCAATAACCGCGGTTTCGTGGGCCTGAAATTTTTTTTCATTCTTGCTCATAACGGCTGTTTGTTAAAAAATTCCAGGATAGCATCACAAATGTATTTAAGCTGATCTTCTTCCAGTTCGGTATGCATGGGAACAGATAGCACAGATCTGCAAAGTTCTTCGGAAACAGGGAAATCTCCTTCTTTATAGCCATAATCACTGTATGCTTTTTGAAGATGCATCGGCACCGGGTAGTAAACCATGGTAGGGATATTTCTTGATTGAAGGAACCCGCGCAGGGGATCTCTCTGGTTAGCAGAAGTTCTCAGTGTATAGGTATGGAATGTATGAGTGGACTGCTTCATACGTTTTGGCAAGCTTAGCTGCTCAATATCCCCAAGTGCCCGGTCATAGTATTCAGCTGCCTTATTCCTGGCCAGGTTGTATTCTTCAAGGTATTTAAGCTTTACATCCAGAATGGCTGCCTGAAGGGTGTCAAGCCGGGAGTTTACGCCGATAGTGTCATGATAGTACTTCACTTTTGACCCGTGAAGTGTGATTGACCTTAATTTTTCTGCCAGTCCCCCGTCATTGGTAAACATAACTCCACCGTCACCGAAACAGCCAAGGTTCTTTGACGGGAAAAAACTGCTGCAGCCGATGTGACCCATGGTCCCCGCTTTTTTAACGAGACCGTTCTCAAATGTGTATTCACTGCCCAAGGCCTGTGCGGCATCTTCTATTACCCATAATTTATGATTGTTTGCAATCTCCATTATGGCATCCATATTTGAACATTGACCGTAAAGATGAACCGGCAGTATCACCTTTGTTTTTCCGGTTATTGCCTGTTCAATTGCTTCAGCGCTGATATTGAAGCATCGGGGACAGGCATCGGCAAATACAGGTTTTAGTCCAAGTAATGCTATTGCTTCAACAGTTGCAATAAAGGTAAAGGGAGTAGTGATCACCTCATCGCCTGGCTTTACATCAATTGCCATAAGGGCTATCTGGAGTGCGTCGGTACCATTGCCGCAGGTTATGGCATGTTTTACGTTCAGGTAGGATTCCAGGTTTTTTTGAAAGACAGCTACTTCAGGACCGTTAATGAAGGCGGCGGAATCAATCACGCTTTTTATCGCAGCATCTATTTCTCCCTGGATCTTCCTGTATTGCCCCTGCAGATCGACCATCCGGATTCTTTCCATACTTATATATTTCTGTATATAATTGCGACTAGCAAAGTTAAAAAAAATGCCTTATGTTGGGACATATACCGGAATAATTCTTTACTTTTGCAATAATGGTTAATGAAATCTGTCCCCTCAAATGTTTATGGACAGCCTCAAAAGAAAATACATTATAAAGTTATTATGGAGCTTGTAAATCACATAAGAGATCTTCTGTATCATCATGATTGTGTCGTTGTTCCCGGTTTCGGCGGGTTCGTTACTAACGAACGGCCGGCAATTACTGACAGGACCTCCGGCAGTTTTTATCCTCCTTCAAAAGAGGTAGGCTTCAATATAAGGCTGGACCACCATGACGGACTGCTGGCCAGTTATCTTTCTGCACGGCTTTCGATGAACTATGTTGATGTCAGAAAAATGATAGACTCTTTCGTGGATGAGGTGAAAGAAAAGCTTTATTCGGGGAAAACGGTCTATTTTGAAGGGATAGGGCAGTTTATGGTAGACAGGGAAAGCAACCTGCAGTTCGATCCTGATCCTTCGGCCAATTTTCTTACTGACGCTTACGGACTTTCATTTTTCCGTTATCCTGAAATTGATACTGGTAAAAAGGGAGGCAGATTGCAGAAGACCGTTGATGATCGCCATTCCCTTACTTCGCGTAGCAGGTTAAAGAAAATGCTCCGTTATGCTGCCATCGGCATTCCCCTGATTGCAGCACTTGGCTGGGGAGCAATGAATACAAGCTATATCAGGGAGTTTGGTTTCGACCTCTCCTCTCTTAACCCCTTTTCTGCAGTTGTTGATTCAGGAATCAGGATCAACGATCACCAGGAAATTAACGATCACCAGGAAGTTAGGTATGAACCTGGCGATTCGCAAGTTGCCGGATCTCTTGATGAAATGAGCTCACAGCGCCGGGCAATGATGTACCAGGAAACAACCCCGGAGCGGTCCACCGAAACCCACGGCATTTATGATGAGCAGGATTTAACGGCCGGCCAGTCCGGAGAAGCAGGGCATGAACATCCTTCTTTTAGAGCGGAAGATGAAAGCAGTAGCATTGCCGGTGTGGCAGAGGCTCCGGCCAGGATTCATTATCTTATTGCCGGGAGCTTTAACGGGAAGCAAAATGCCTTGATGCACAGTGAAAAGCTTAGGTCCGTGGGATACCAGCCTGAAATAATCGAATCAGAAAATGGGATGTACCGGGTAACCCTGTTCGCATCACAAAACAGGGGCGAGGCTTTGCAGATGCTCAGAAAGCTGAGGGCACAGGAAGGCACTTCAGATACCTGGATGCTCAGCAAATAGGCGGTCCCTATTTTATTGCCAGGCCATTGTCCGTCTTTTCATCAGGAGAGATAAAAACCAGTTTGCCGTTGCTTTCCTCGGCCATCAGGATCATTCCCTGTGATTCAATTCCCCTGATCTTCCTTGGTTCAAGGTTGATAAGAACGGAGACCTGTCTTCCGGCAAGTGAACCGGCTTCAAAATATTCTGCTATACCGGAGACTACAGTCCGCGTATCTATACCGGTGTCAATAGTCAGTTTGAGCAGCTTTTTGGTCTTGGCGACTTTTTCTGCATTTATAATGGTACCGGTCCGTATATCCATTGCCGAGAACTCTTCATAAGAAATATTTTCCTTTGCAGGAGGCAGGTTCGTTACGGCTTTTTGATTTTGCTGCTTTGTAGCCAGCAGTTTGGTTACCTGTTTTTCCACCTCCTCATCTGCTATTTTCTCAAAGAGCAGTCCCCCGCTGCCCACCACATGACCCCCCGGCAAAAGATCCGGGTCGTCTGCCCTGTCCCATGGAATTTTTCCAATGTTAAGGAATTTTCTCAGCCTTTGGGCAGAGTCAGGCAGGAAAGGCTCAGTGAGCACACTCAACGAAGCCGATATCTGCAAAGAGATGTTAAGAATTGTTTTAACCCTTTCCGGATCGGTTTTCCATATTTTCCAGGGTTCAGTATCGGCCAGATATTTATTTCCCAGCCTGGCAAGGCTCATTGCCTCCTTAAGCGCTTCCCTGAAACGGAATTTGTCAAGGCTGTCCTGAAGGGTTTTCTTTATTTTGGGGATACAGCCGAGCACTTCACGGTCATAATCGCCGGTTTCTCCCCGTTCAGGGACTTTACCGTCAAAATATTTATTGGTGAGGACGAGTGCCCGGTTTATAAAGTTTCCGTAAATTGCTACCAGCTCATTGTTGTTTCGTGACTGGAAATCTTTCCAGGTGAAGTCATTATCCTTGGTTTCCGGAGCATTTGCACAAAGAACATATCTAAGTACATCCTGCCTGCCGGGAAAATCCTCGCGGTATTCATGCAGCCACACAGCCCAGTTGCGGGAAGTTGAAATCTTGTCATTTTCCAGGTTGAGGAATTCATTGGCCGGCACGTTGTCTGGCAGTATATAGCTGCCTTCTGCATTGAGTATCGAGGGAAATACGATGCAGTGGAATACGATATTGTCTTTGCCGATAAAGTGTACCAGCCGGGTATCCTTGTCTTTCCAGTATTTTTTCCAGTCAGGAGTAAGTTCTTTGGTTGCCGATATATAACCAATGGGAGCATCAAACCATACATAAAGCACTTTACCTTTAGCGCTTTCAAGCGGCACCGGCACTCCCCAGTCCAGATCCCTGCTCACAGCCCTTGGCTGCAGGCCCTGATCGAGCCATGATTTACATTGTCCGTAAACATTAGCCTTCCAGTTACTGTTTTCTTCAAGTATCCATTTTCTAAGGAACGGCTCATACTTGTCGAGCGGTAAAAACCAGTGTTTGGTTTCCTTAAGGACAGGTTTTGAGCCGCTTATAGCAGAGCGTGGGTTGATAAGGTCAGTAGCGTTGAGTGAACTTCCGCATTTCTCGCACTGGTCACCGTAGGCATCTTCATTGCTGCAGTGGGGACAGGTACCCTGTATGTAGCGGTCGGCCAGAAACTGGCCTGCTTCTTCATCATAATATTGCGGGGTGGTTTTTTCTATGAACTCCCCTTTTTCATAGAGGGATTTGAAAATTTCCGATGCAGTTTCATAATGAACGGAATTGGATGTACGGGAATATATATCGAAAGAGATACCAAATTTTTCAAAAGAGGATTTGTTCAATTCATGAAACCGGTCCACTATCTGCCCCGGGGTCACCCCTTCCTGCCGGGCCTTGATGGTAATAGGTACGCCGTGTTCATCAGATCCGCAGACATGAATGACATCCTCTCCGCGAAGCCTGAGATAACGTGTATAGATGTCGGAAGGTACGTAGACACCGGCAAGATGTCCTATATGTATTGGCCCGTTTGCGTATGGCAGAGCTGAGGTGATGAGATGTCTTTTGAATTTGTGCATATAGTTAATCTATGGTTAATATTTTATAATGTTTAACTTAATTATGTGCCGGTATCGTAAATTTAAAATCACTGCCCTTGCCCGGTTCGCTTTCTGCCCATATTCTGCCTTTGAGCTTTTCCACAAATTCCTTGCAGAGTATCAATCCCAGTCCGGTGCCTTTTTCATTGGTCGTTCCGGCTTTTGATAATTTGCTGTCAGCCCTGAACAAATTCTTAATATGCACTTCTTCTATACCGGTGCCGGTATCAGACACAATAAAAAGTACGGAGTTTTCATGGCATTGACTTTTAATGGTTATTATCCCCCCGGTGTATGTAAATTTTATTGCATTGCCAACCAGGTTGTTCAGTATTGTTTTCAACATTTCCCTGTCGGTAAAAATAGTATGAGAGCAGTTAATATCTGACTTAATAGCTATATTTTTTGTTGCCGCCATTGGCTCATGCAATAATCTGATTTCATCCACTATATCTGCCGGTATTAGTTTCTCCGGAACGGGATTTAACCGTCCGGTTTGTGCACTTGACCATTTAAGGAGATTTTCCAGCAGCTTATGCGCCTGTTCTGAAGCATTATACATGGTTTGGGCATATTCCTCTATTTTATGGGCAGGATATTTGTGTGCATTTTTATGCAGTAAGTCGCTGAAGCCAAGCAAAATGTTAAACGGATTTTTTAAATCATGTGCGATAACCGAGAAAAGCTTGTCTTTTGTTGCATTTAATTCATGGAGCTTATTATTGGCAACATTTAATTTTTTCAATACATCTTCCATGGCATATTTTTCTTTTATCAGCTGCCTGTGAAGGTTATTGATTTCGTAATTCAATTGGTTCATGGCCTTATTATGCCTGATCAGGTCTTTTGAATCAACCGCACCTGTAATAAGCAATTGATCTTTTTTTCTGTATACCTTCGACATTATAGAAATATTATCCGATGAGTTATTGCCAATCGTCATATAACCTGAATATATTTCTGATTTATTGGTTTTTAGTCCGGTTAATTTCTCATAGTCCGGATTTATTAAGCTGTCGCACGGGTCACCCCTGAACAGTGAGTTCATAGTAGAATTTGCATAAATCAGTCTGCCGTCAACTGAGAAGAGTGCAATACCTAAGGGACTATTCCCAGTTAATGAAGACATGATCTCTTCTGTCCATTGAGAAAATATTTCGGGTACTGGTCTTTCCTGCATAATTTAATGTAATGGATCGGGGCCCCCCGGTTCTTTTTCCGATAATTTAACGAATACCGGGATGTTTACCTGCATCCATTCATAGTAAGGATAAACTTCATGGTAGCATCCGGGTGAAAGTGATTCTTCCGTAATCATTATCCAGTTGTTTAACTGAGCTGCCCAGTAATTTGTGCTGAATCCATGGCTGCGGTAGGCCCTGAAAACCCACAGCACAGTATTAACCAGGACGGCGGCATTGTAGTTCTTCAGTATTGAGGCCAAAAATCTCACATGATTGGCATGATTGTCCAGCATCATATCAATATTATTCTTCCCAACCAGTTCTTCCAGGTCAGGCCTTCCAAGCATTACGTTATTCATTCTGGCTATCAGCTCTCCGGCTTTGCTTTGATATTCATCTGCAGTATTTTCACTGACTTGTTTTAGCCTGTCTGCCGACTCCAGGATCATTTTTTTGTTCATCGGTTGTTAGTTATTTAAGTGTCACTCCTGGTCGTTTTCAAGTGCTTGTAACCTTCTTTTCAGTACTAATTTGTCTGCATCCTGATTAATATCCCTGATCAATGATCCAAGGTTAACCAGATCTGCCAGATAGATAACATTATTGTACTTTTCTAATATCTCTTTTCCTCCGTGCCTGAATGCCTGTCCCCCTGCCAGAATAAGCAAGCCCGGCATTTCTTTGGTTAGGGACTTAAGCAAAGATTCCAGCTGGGGCAGATTAAAATAGATGCTTACGGAAACTGCAAGAATATCGGGGTTGATACTTTTTGTAAAGGTGATTAAATCATTTGAAGGTGTATTTGCTCCCAAAAAATGAACATTCCAGTTGTGCATCTCAAATACATCGGCTACCATCTTAATCCCGATCTGATGGAATTCATTCTCAGTGCATGTTGCAATAGCGGTTTTACTGATTTTTTTATTCGATATAATTTCCAGGAATAGCTGATTCATAAGTGCTTCTACAATAGCCGATGCCATATGCTCTGTGGCAATACTTATTTTTCCTTTTTCCCACAAATCGCCGATCTCATAGAGAGCTACCCTGAGAAATTTTTCATAAAGATCAATTATGCCAATCTTTTGATTCAGTAAATCTGCTGAAATCTCTTTGCTTTTTACCCGGTCTCCTGCAATCAATGCATTTAAAAAATCCTTTTGTACAGTGCTTTCGTCCATCATATTTTGCCACAATATTTAACAGGTTCAGAAATTATTAATCACTGCCGGTAACAAAATTTTTTTACGATGCAAATGTACATGAATTTTGCATCGGAAAAAAATTGTACGATGCACTGACAACAGGATGCAAAATCGACGATTACGGATGCTGCGTTTAGTGCTTTTATAAATATTAATCAGTTGTGTAATTTATGGTAAAGCCCGGCGGTTCATCTGTTACATATGATGTGACCGGCGCGTTTAAATAAATTGGACAAATGTGTAATTCATGTCAAAGCAAAGCAAGTCTTTCTGTATTTAAAAGTCAGATGGTCTTTAAATCTAATGAGTAGTAAAAATGTTTTATTGATGTTAACTTTGCATTTTCAACTACTTTATGATGATTTATCCAAAAAATTTTGATCAGAAAACAGGGTTTTCCGTTATCAGGGAAATGCTTGCAGAGCTTTGCCTGTGTAACCTTGGCAGGGAGCATGTGGAGAAAATGACCTTCCTGGTAACCTATGATGAGATTAATCTCAGGCTGGAGCAGACCGAAGAGTTCAGGAAGATTTTGATCTTTGGCGAAGACTTCCCGCTTGGAAATATTACCGATGCCACACCTTGGTTAAACAAAATCAGGTTAGAGGGTGCTTTCATGGAGGTTAACGAGATGTTTGAGCTGAAACGTTCTCTTGATACTGCCAGGGTGGTTATAAACTGGTTCAGCGGGAAGAACGGAGAACTTTATCCCGCACTTAAAGATCTTTCGGGAATGGCTTCAGTGCCTGCGTTTGTAAGGGACAGGCTTTCTGCACTGCTTACCCGGGAAGGCAGGATCAAAGACAACGCCTCTTCTGAATTGCAGTCCATCCGTCGTGACATAGGCATGAAGCAGGGAGCGGTTACAAAAAAGATGCAGGCAGTGCTGAAATCAGCACAGGCAGGAGGTCTGGCAGATCCGGATGCAGCTGTTGCACTCAGGGGAGGAAGGCCTGTTATACCGGTTGCTGCATCTCAAAAGCGTAAGTTAAAGGGATTCATCCACGATGAATCGGCCAGTGGAAGAACAGCCTTTATTGAACCGGCCGAGGTGGTGGAAATGAATAACCAGATCAGGGAGCTGGAATATGCCGAAAGGAGAGAAGTGCTAAAGATTCTTAAAGAGTTTGCCGATTCGGTCAGACCATATCTTGAGGAGCTGCTCATGGTATTCAGGTACATGGGGCTGATTGATTTTATCAGGGCCAAGGCACTCTTTGCCAAAAGGGTCAATGCCGTTAAGCCTGTTTTTCGCGATGGCCCGGTACTGCAATGGAAAAATGCTCTTCATCCTCTTTTATATATCTCCCTGAAAAAGGAAAACCGGGATACTGTACCCCTGAATATCGCACTGGACCAAGATAACAGGATACTGGTGATAAGCGGCCCCAATGCAGGCGGTAAGTCGGTATGTCTGCAGACAGTGGGGCTTTTGCAGTATATGTTGCAGTGTGGCATGTTGGTGCCGGTGTCTGAAAATTCCGAAGCTGGAATATTTTCCGGTATATTTATCGATATAGGTGATGAGCAGTCAATAGAGAACGATCTGAGTACCTACAGCTCCCACCTGGTGAACATGAAGTATTTTATTCGCAGCAGTAGTGAGAGCACCCTTATACTGATTGATGAGTTTGGCACAGGAACGGAACCTATGCTTGGAGGAGCCATTGCCGAGGCTATTCTTGATCACCTTAACGGCAGCCGTACTTTCGGAGTTATTACCACCCATTACACCAACCTGAAGCATTTTGCTGCCTCCACTGCAGGTATCTTTAACGGGGCAATGCTTTTTGACACTGGAAAGATGGAGCCCCTGTTCAGGCTGGAAACCGGCAAGCCTGGCAGCTCCTTTGCATTTGAGATAGCACGCAAGATAGGCCTTCCGGAAAACATATTGCAATCCGCGGCAGATAAAGTGGGAGAGGAGCATATTGAATTTGACAGGCATCTGAAAGATATTATCCGTGATAAGCATTACTGGGAAAGGAAAAGAAGAAATATCAGGCAGATAGAGAAGAAGCTGGAGCAGGATATTGAACGTTATGGCGTGCAGCTTGCCGGCGCCAAGGAAGAGAGGAAGGAGATCATTGCCCGGGCCAGAGAGGAGGCAAGGCAGCTGCTTGAAAATGTAAACAGCAGGATCGAGAATACCATAAGGGAAATAAGGGAGACGCAGGCAGAAAAAGAAAGAACTAAAGAGTCCAGGAAGAAGATAGGTGATCTGAAAAAACAGGTTGAGAAAAAGGAAGATTTGGCAACCGGTACCGGCATTGACAGAAAGATAGAACAGCTCAGGGCCAGGAAAGAGAAGATAGAAAAGAAAAGAGAGAAAGAGGATACCGGAATCCCTGTTTCCGGAAAAGCGGTGCATTCACCCGTAAAGGAAGACCTCACCATAAGAAAAGGTGACCAGGTAAAGCTGTTCGGACGAGATATCACAGGAGAGGTTCTTGATGTACAGGGAAAGAGTATCCTGGTGGCGTTTGGCAATATGATCACTACGGTACAGGAGAGAAAACTCGAAAAATTAAGTAAAAACGAGGCAAAAAAAATGTGGAAGTCCCCGACCTCCCCCGCCTCGCCAGGCACCTCTTCAAACTTCAACCTGAGGGAAAAAAAGCTTAATTTCAGGGCGGAAAGAGATGTCAGGGGTATGCGGGCCGATGAGGCACTTGATATAATCAGCCGTTTCATTGATGATGCACTTATGGTGAATGCCCGGGAGGTCAGGATCCTGCATGGAAAGGGCAACGGCATTCTCAGGCAGATAATACGTGAATACCTGTCCGGCTTACCCATGGTAAAGTCATACCGGGATGAGCATGTTGAATTAGGCGGATCGGGGATAACAGTGGTAGGTCTTGAAACTTAGCTTTAAGGCATCTGAAATCATTAAACAGGGGTATTTGAGAAAAAATGCCCCGGTATGATAACTTTTATTATTTTTACCCGGGCAGTTAATTAACCAGGGTCCCCGGATCTTATTAACCAATACAGTATTATTGTTTTATCAGAATATATTTTGCCATTTATCAGTCAATCCTAATGAATATAATACCTTGAAAAAATCTTGCTTGTTTACGATTCTGGCATGTTTATCATTTCTGCCATTAAAAGTTTCTTCACAGTCCAAGGTGAATATTACCAAAACAGAAGAAAGCCCGGTCATTGACGGCATACTTTCGGAAGAATTGTGGAACCTGGCCGTTCCCGTTACCGATTTTGTTCAGAGGGAGCCTAATAATGGGCAACCCGTCTCTGAAAGGACCGAAGTGTTTTATCTTTATGATGAGAATTACCTTTATATAGGCATAAGATGTTATGATGACCCTGACGGGGTTGTGGGCAGGGAGATGGCAAGAAATGCAAACCTTAGCAACGACGACCGGGTACAGATAATACTTGACACCCACCTTGACGGAAGGAATGCTTACTGGTTCCAGATCGGTCCGCGCGGCTCGATAGGCGATGCAATAATCAGCGGAAACGGTCAGGGATTTAATAAGGACTGGCAGGGACTGTGGGACGGGAGGGCCTCGATACGCCCGCACGGGTGGGAAGCGGAGATAGCCATACCTTTTAAAACCCTGAATTTCACCGAAGGACAGACAACCTGGGGTATGAAGATGATAAGGTATATAAGAAGGAAGCAGGAGGCTGCACACTGGCCGGAGGCCAACCTTAATAATCACCGTTTCCAGGTATCGGATGCAGGATTGCTTACCGGGCTTGAGGGGATAAGCCAGGGAGTGGGCCTGGATATCAGTCCCTATGCAATAACAGGGCATGACCGCAGTCCCCTGCAAAAAAACTCATATATGGCCGATGGCGGTGTCGATGTTTTCTACCAGGTCACTCCCGGTCTCAGCAGCGTTTTGACCCTCAACACCGATTTTGCGGAGACCGAGGCCGATACCCGTCAGATCAACCTTACCCGTTTCAGTCTCCACTTCCCCGAAAAAAGGGATTTTTTCCTTGACGGGATAAATTATTTTGATTTTGGTATAAGCGGGGAAAGGGATAATCCTTATAATAGAAGGATCATTCCTTTTTTCAGCAGGCGGCTGGGACTTGACAGGGAAGGTGAACCATTGCCGATATATGCAGGGGGTAAGTTTACAGGACAGGCGGGGGACTGGAACATTGGTCTGGTTAGCATATTTCAGGAGAAGCAATATGACGACAACAGTTTCTCTGCCATGAGGGTATCGAGGAACTTCTGGCGGCAATCTTCGGCAGGGATGATAGCTACCATGGGTAATGCTACAGCTGCCGGCAGTAATGCCCTGTATGGTTTCGACACCAAGCTGGCCACTTCAGAACTGGGCGGGGACAAGAATCTTGCTTTCACAGCCTACGGGATGCAGTCGGTTACAGAAACACCCGGCAACAGCCGGACAGCCGACAATGCTTTTGGGGCGGAGCTTAATTATCCCAACGACCTGTTTTTCGGCAGGGCCGGATTTTTGCAGATTGATCAGGACTTTACAGCCGGTATCGGCTTTGTTCCCCGCAGGGGAATAAGGGAATACTACTTTAGTGCAGGGGCTGGTCCACGGCCCGGTAAATGGGGACTGTTACAGGTAACTTCCAGATTTGACCTTGATCATATTTCCGGGCTTGATGGCGTGCTTCAGACCAGGGAGGTAGAGTTTACACCGCTGGAGGTGCGGTTTACAACCGGAGAGGAATTTGAAGCGGAGGTTGAATTTATACATGAGAATTTGATAAATGATTTTAACCTGCTGGGACAGGTCATCATTCCTGCTGGAAAATATGATTTCAGGACAAATGAAATGGCAATAAGTTCCGCAAAACAAAGAAATTTATGGGGGACCTTCGGATATGAATGGGGAGAGTTTTATAACGGTGAAAACCGGACTTTCGAGGTCACTGCCGGATGGCAGGTATTTGTCAACCTGTTTTTGAGCGGCGAGATGGAGAAAAGCTACCTCTCATTCCCCGAAAGGGATTTGGAGGTAGGTATCTACAGGGGAATAATGAACCTACTTTTCAGTCCCCGGATCAACCTGTTCACCTTTGTCCAGTACGATGATGTGTCGGAAACGGTCGGCTGGCAGTCACGCTTTCAGTGGATCATCAGGCCCGGCCGGGAAGTTTTCCTGGCATGGAATTCCAACATAATTGATCCGATGGACCGGTTTGCCATTTCAGAAAGTTCTCTCAGGTTCAAGCTTAAATACAATATCAGGTTTTAATAATACATCATACTTACTGTTAATATCAGGTAATATTATTTTTTTAAAAACGCTATGGGATATATTATTTTTTCCATATTATTTTGGCTGTTTGTGTTTTTATCCAGC
>CAZFOO010000079.1:0-16215 GCA_964520585.1 uncultured Bacteroidales bacterium | reverse complement strand
TTTCAGGTCTACTATCTGGTGACCACCCCACCGGAGCAATCCGCAATCACTTGTCAGATGATCAAAGTGATAACGAATGGATTCCTCTGCAGCGTTCCGGTACCTGTCATCACCGGTGAGGTTGCTTAAACCCACCAATGTCCTGAATAGATTTTGCTGACTTGCCAGATTATGAATAATAAAATGTTCTCCTTCAAATATCCATTCGACAGGCTGTTTAGTATAAATATTGATCCCGTCTGCCAGCAGGGGTGTATCATGTCCGCTCCATCGGTCTATTCCTGTTACAAGAACATTCTCCGCAAATAATTTCAGTGAATCCAGCCGTGAGGGATTTGTTTCTGCCTGTCCTTCGGTTAAAGAATGGCTAAAACCACTTAAATTTAAAACAACTATAAAGATGATAATCTTAACCGAAACCCGGTATATTCTCATTTTTACAGAAGGAGCTGCAATTTTCCAGCCTGGATAATTTATCTTCATGATGATTATTATTTAATTATGCATTGTCCATAATAATATTTCCAGTATTCTGATCAGCAGACTATTATTTCAATCTGCATGATTGATAGTTTAAGCAATACATGGTCTTTTCAAAAAACATAAAAATTACAAACATATTTATGCCGGACGAGGCAAATATTATTGTAAAATATCGGCATTTGGGTTAAAAATAATATTAATTCCCTAAAATATTTCTTAATCCACTTATAAAGTTGCAGAGATTAATGTCATCTGTCGTAAAAAAATTTTGTACTTTGAAATTTATTCCGGTATTTTGCTTTTCATATTTGTAAATTTCATACTTCAAAACTGATCCGTCATCTATTTAAAGGCATGTTGTTTGCCAGTGCTTTACCCATGGATAATCCACCGGATCTTACTTGTTAACTCCCTGAATAACTTAATAATTTTGATATCTTAATGAACTTACTAGGAATAATACCTGCACGATTCGGATCTACACGATTTCCGGGCAAGCCACTGGCAGAAATAAAAGGAAAACCTATGATTCAGAGAACATGGGAGCAGGCCAAAAAAGCAATTGATGATGTTGTTATTGCCACTGATGATGAAAGAATTGAAAAAGCTGTCATTAAATTTGGCGGAAAAGTATTTATGACCTCATCTGCCCACCAGAGCGGAACGGACAGGTGCGCCGAAGTGGCAGAAATTATTTCTTCCGGCACAGAAAAGGTTTATGACGTAATAATCAATATACAGGGAGATGAACCTTTCATTCACCCTCAGCAGATCAGTTTACTGGCAGGATGTTTCAGGGAAGAAGAAGTTAAAATTGCAACGCTTATAAAAAAGATAACTACACCCGCTGACATATTTAACTCTAACATTCCAAAAGTGATCTTTAACAAACTGGGGTATGCACTTTACTTCAGTCGTTCTCCCATACCATATGTCAGAGGCGCAGAGAAGAAAGACTGGATTAGGGCATATACCTATTTCAGACATCTGGGCATGTATGCATACCGCACCGGAACGCTGAAGGAGATAACACAGCTTGAACCCGCCCCGCTTGAGATGGCGGAATCTCTGGAACAGAATCGCTGGCTCGAAAACGGCTATTCGATCAAACTAAAAGAGACTATGATGGAAACCATTTCAGTTGATACTCCCGAAGATCTGGACAAGGTTAATCGAAAATGACAGTGATTTTATCAGCAATATGCAAAGCTGTAGTAAGGGTATGAATATCATCATAAAGATTGCCGGTTGCACCTGAATGATGACTCCGGCCAACAGGTTTCATTACAAATTCCTTCTGTCCCCCCGATGGATTAACGAGTGTACTGTATACCAGGGCAGGCTGAGCTGAACTTCTATACTCCATATCGCCTGGAAACATATTATTGGTCCAGTGTCCGTTCCAGTCCCATGACTGGTTAATTTCAAGAAAGACCATAAAAGGATCTTCCAGGGGATGATCAGACCTGGTGCCGAGAATAAAGCTGCCCGAAGGAGTAGCTCCTGTATAGGCATCGGGTACAGGTTTTTCGGGAGAAGGAAGGAACAAGCCGTCCCCGGCCTGCACTCCCCGTTGATGCCCCCAGTAGGGCAGAGCAGCTGGCCTTCTTATCTCTCCTGGCATCCATTTACCTGTTGATGCATCACCGTGACCAAATACGCCTTTTGCAATTGATTGAGCTACATAAAGTGTCTGGATATAGTTACCAAGAGTATCTTCTATCCATATAGCCATAAGGGGGAAATAGTGAGATTTGCCTTTTATAAATTCTATCTCCATGGAAAGTCCCCGACCGTTGACATTGGTTTCAAAATACAGGGGAGTATCATCTTCTTCTCCTGCCGGAGGAAACATGAAACAGGAGGACAGGGTCAGCAGGGTAATAAAAATGATTATCTGGACAGGTCTAAAAAGAGTTGCAAACCTGTCAATTTTAATGTCCATATCAAAAATATTTAAAAGTTGTGCAGATATTTACTATTATTCAGTAATATTTAAAATTCAATAATCACCCCGACAGTGGGTAATACAGTTCCCTGACCATCACTGTTAATAACCTGCATAAGGTACCTCCCTTCATTATCAGGGTCAATGAGCGGCTGGCCGCTTTCATCCCTTGCCAGGGTCAACCTGTCCGGCTCATCAGACTTGAAATTATAAATATTCTGTATATCCATATAAAGAAGCAGGGACCAGTTACTCAGAAAATATTGCTTATCAATCCTGATATCAAGCTGGTGAAATGCTCCCAGCCGGTTTGCATTAAAACGGGTCAGATCCGGATAAGCCATATTCTGAGCATCCCAGGCAGCTATAAGGCTGGATTTTTCAATGTCAAAGGGAGTATAGGGTGCTCCGCCTACATATCTCCATTTAAATCCGGCATCCCAGTTTCGGGGTAAACTTCTTTGTGCAGTAATATTCAGAATATGCCGGTTATCCCATGCTGTAGGTACATACTCTCCCTCAACATCTTCAAATTCACTTCGGACCAGAGTATATGACAATAAAATATTAAAATCGTAAAAGTCCCTGCTGCGGGCCAGAAATTCCATCCCGAAAGCCCTGCCTTCTGATGTTGATGTTACCTCTTCATCACCAAAAACACCAAAATCACCACCCTTGCTGGCAAGCGGAATTGAGTCCGCAACACTGAAGGGATAATTACTGTAATTTTTCAAAAAGCCTTCAACGGATATAGTGGACTGCTCATTGGGTCTGAATTCAAAACCCGACACAAGGTGATCGGAGGATATATATGTCAGGTCATTTTCTCGATTCAAAAGTACTCCTTCATTATTTCTGAATCCGAGAGTTGTATAGGCTGGGAGCTGATAAAACCTGCCGCTATTGAAATTCCATGAGAAACCAGGACTTATCATCCATGATGCTGAAAAACGAGGCGACAACTGATCAAGCAAATTTGACATACTTTCAGAGTAACTGTTTGCATCTGCCCTGATCCCGAAAGACAACACAAGCCTGTCGTTAAAAAAGTCCCTGCTGAATTGTCCGAACAAATTCCATTTAAACAGATCCATAAAGGAGTCATAATCGAGCAAGAGCGGACTGCCTCCTGTAAAAAGAGTATTAAGGGTGGAGTTGGTATATTTGGCATACTCAACGCCAAAACCGGTTGTAATTTTGGTGCCCTGAAACCTCCGGCTGGTATTTTCAAACCTGAATTTGTTTTCTATTTCGGCCGATTCGTAATCGAGTGTCAGGATATCCTCCTCATCATTATTACGGTGCTTATATGCGGTGTTGTTAAGATAATTACGACTTAACACCCAGGTATCATAACTATTGTCGCGAAACTGCTTATAGACAGCACCTATAGCATAATTCCACTGTTCATTTACAGGCAGGTAATCGAGTATATATCGCTGCTCCTCAGTTTCATTTGCGTTCAGGTTAAGACGGAACTGATCAATAGCCCCCAGTCCGACAATAGAAAACTCCCGTTTTTCATCAATGCGGGTGCGGCTTTTGAGCTGAAAGTCATTATAAGTAGGTAAAAATGGCAATCCGATAACATCAAAAAGAAATTGAAGATACGAACGTCTTGCTGAAAAAATAAATGTAGTATTCCGGGAGAGTGGCCCGTCAAGGGTAATTGCCAGATCAGAAGCACCAAGGGATCCGCGAAACTGAAGCTTTTCAGGATTGCCGTCAACCTGACGCATATCGAGTATCGAGCTCAGTGCATTTCCCCGGTTTACGGGAAAGGCTCCCGAATAAAACTCAAGTTCCCTGATAAAATCAACATTGATAATACCAACAGGACCACCTGAAGCTCCCTGGGTTGCAAAATGATTCAGATTGGGTATTTCCACATCATCAAGATAAAAGCTGTTTTCACTGGGCCCCCCGCCCCTTACAATAAGATCATTTCTGAATGAGGGTGTTGAGGCCACGCCAGGGAAAGACTGAAGTACTCTTGATATATCGCGGTTGCCTCCGGGACTTTTCTCTATTTCGGCAATGCCTATCCGTCGCATGGATACCGGACTTTCCTCACGCATCCTGAAAGGGGAGGCCGTGACAACAACCTCATCTATATCAACAGTGGTTTCTTCCATGGGAACCTCTATATACAGGGTCCGGGCATTGGTCACCATCAACTCACCCGAAACATAAGTCCTGAATCCCACTGCCGAAACCCTGATCTCAAGTATACCCGGTTTTAATCCGGTAAACGTGAAATTACCGTCAAAATCGGAACTAGCCCCTGTTGTGGTATTCCATATTACAACATTGGCAAAAGGCACCGGCTCATTGTTCTTGGCATTAAATACCCTTCCCTGTATAACACCGTTCTCGCCGGACTGTCCAAGTGCACTATATCCAATAATGAAGTGTAAAAGTAAAAAAAATCTGAATCGGGCAATCATCTGTTTAATCTTATAGTTCATACCCTAAACAAGAAAAAACAATAAATGTTCATGCAGGACTGCCTCAATATGGGGTCGATAAAAAATTACTGAAATATATTATGACAACAGTTTCTCATTACTGTAGAAATAAGTTTTGGATAAGAAGTGTATTCCGGCAAATACAACCATTAATAAGGCAAAAATATTTATCCGGGTTTGATCGCAGCATAATTTTCATCGATCTAATTTTTTTTTATAAATGCAGCTTGTTCGGGAGTGGTTTGATCTTACCATAATTTTCAGCGATCAGGGTCTTGAATCCTTTCTTCGATATATAACCTTTCCTTTGAAAAATCAGCCGATCCAATAACTCTCTCCACCTCAGAAATTTTATCAAGCAGCTTTGACAGGAATTCCCGGTAATCTTTTGCATCAGGCTTAAAAGGTCTGTGACCGATACCCTGGTTTATGGATACGATCTTTTTAATTACAGGGAAAGCTGCAGGCGAAATGAAAGCATCCATGAATTTTTCCCATATGTAATCAACACCCTGGTCATTGACATGCAGCATATCACGGTCATAAAACCGGTAATCCCTGAGCTCATCCATCACAATCTCATAGGCAGGGAAATATAAAACATTACCAAACATCTCCCGTAACCTGTAAATGACCAGGACCAGGGAAGATTTGCTTACCTGGTTTCCCTCTGCACCATCTTTCCAGTGCCTCACGGGACTAATAGTAAAAACCACCTTGATTCCGGGATTAAATTTTGTTAGTTTATCGATCAGATCAATGTATAAACTAACTATCTCATCAACTTCCAGTAATTTCCGGTTGAAATTACTGTGCGGAAGTTTATGGCAGTTGGATACTGTCGAGCCGTTTGTTTTAAGCTGATAAACCCTGGCTGTTCCAAATGTTATAAAAAGAAACCGGGATTTTTTTAAAAATTCATGTGCGTGGGTTATCTCTTTATTGATGTTTTGAAGGCAATTTTCCAGATTGGGATCAGAATATTCCGTGTGATGAAAAAAACTGTTCCACAGGCCGTTTGAAAAAAACAGATCTTTTTCAGTAAACAATCTTCTTTCCAATAAAATGGCGAGCGAATTTTTTACTGAAACCGGGTTATAAATTATCCCGAAAGGATTAATAGCCACGGGGAATTTCATCCTGCTCAGACGTGAACCGATATTTTCTGTAAAACAGGATCCGATCCATAAAGAGGGAGTTTCATAATCAAGCTTATACTTGCTTTCGGGAACATTTACGGGAGTCCGGAATAATATCATTTTTAAAACCCGTTTATTTTGTTTTCTGCTTTTTTACCAGCGGAGACAAAATTGTCAGGTTTGTTCTCCATCCGGATTATCTTTTCTAATTTTGGCAAAACCAGAGAGATGTAAAATTAATTATTTAATCCACCATAATCAAATACCTGGAAAATGCAGGAAATAATTGAAATTGAAACCAACAGCCATAACGGGTTATACGATATTACCGGAGAAGTAAAAAAAGTGCTTGCCAAAAACCCGGTGACGACAGGAATACTCAGTGTATATGTGCAGGGAGCCACCGCTGCAATAATGATCCAGGAAAACTGGGATGAATCGGTTCAGAGAGATGTTGTCTCCCTTTTTAACAAACTCATTCCCAATGGCGTGTGGGAGCATGATGCACAGGATGGCAACGGTGATTCCCATTTGAAGGCTGGAATAGTCGGGCCTTCGGAAACCATTCCTGTTATTGATGGTAAAATGGGACTTTCCACCTGGCAGAATATATTTCTTTGCGAGTTTGACGGACCCCGCTCAAGCCGGAAGATAGCAATCACCATCATCGGGGAATAACCATTAACCCCCTTGATGTTTCAGGAATCTAAGATTTCTCTTTAACTGTGCATACCCTCCCCTTTTGATAGCGGAGTTCCTGAAATAAAGATTGAACAGCTGGCGGTCCATCCCGTGCCAGTCACCTTCATCCATATTCATCACCCTGGCATCCGGGTCAAGAAGCGGTTCATTGTGGGGAAGGGCCTTTTTGTTCCAGGGACAAACATCCTGACAGATGTCGCAGCCGAATACCCGGTTTTCCATCCTATCCTGCATACCGGCTGGCAACTCATTCCTGTATTCAATGGTAAGATATGAAATACACTTACGGGCATTCAGCACCCTGGGGGCTTCGATTGCCCCGGTTGGACAGGCATCGATGCAACGTCGGCATGTTCCGCAGTAGTCTTTTATTGGCTTATCGGAGGGCAGATTCAAATCGATTATCAGCTCTCCTATAAAATAAAAGGACCCGCTGCCCCTGACCAGAAGGCAGGTATTTTTTCCAATCCACCCTAACCCTGACCGGGCTGCCCATGCACGGTCAAGCACGGGGGCAGAATCGACAAAAACCCGTCCGTTTACCTCACCGACCAACTCGTTTATAAATTCAAGCAGCTTTCTTAACTTGTCCTTCATCACGAAATGATAATCGGTCCCCCAGGCATATTTGGAAAGCACTGGTGCTTCAGGGTCTTCCTGTTTTGCGAGGGGAAAATAATTATGCAATACCGAAATGACAGTCTCCGCTCCTTCCACAAGCCTCCGTGGATCCACCCTTTTATCAAAATAATTTTCCATATACTGCATGGTTCCATGATTGCCGTTCTTCAACCATTTTTCCAGGCGCCTTGCTTCATCCTCAAGAAAGACGGCCCGGGATATACCACATGCAGAAAAACCAAGCTTCTGTGCTTTTTTCTTGATAAGAACGGAATATTTATCAGTGTCGTTAATCATAAATAACCTGAAAAAGTGCTGTAACTGGATTGTTTATAAACGTGTTGCCACATCCATTTGGTATATTGCCAGCATGGATACTGGAAACTTCCTGCTTAACTTAATGCCTGTTCCTGTAAAGACATAATTTGGATCTATTCCTTTTAACCAATGCAAAATAATAAGAACGAAGGGATAAAAAATACCGTAGCTATTATATTTTTCCAGCTCACATGTATTATATTTACAAAACAGGAACCTTTTCGTCCGGTGCCGCCTTTTGTTTCTTACCGTGCGAACTTAAGAGAATCTCGCAAAGACATTGCTTTTTTATTCCTCATCTTTATGTATAACCTTTATATTGCATCTTATAATTAACTTTTTTATTGCGTCTGAATTCCCGGACCCTGAATATATCATCACCAGAAAAACCAAAATAACCATAAAATGAGAGAGAAAAACGAATTTAAACTTGCTGTCTTAATTGATGCAGATAACGTACCCTATTCAAACATCAAGGGGATGCTTGACGAGATAGCAAAATTCGGAATACCAACCATTAAGAGGATATATGGTGACTGGACAAAAAACACGGTTTCCGGATGGAAACCCGCGCTGCTTGAACATGCCATCATCCCTGTGCAGCAATACAGCTATACCACGGGAAAAAATGCCACAGATTCAGCAATGATCATTGATGCAATGGATATTCTGCATAGCGAAAAGGTGGATGGGTTTTGCCTGGTTTCGAGTGACAGTGATTTCACCAGGCTGGCCACCAGGCTACGTGAGTCCGGAAAGATGGTCATTGGAATTGGTGAAAAGAAAACACCCCGCCCATTCATCGTTTCGTGTGACAAGTTCATTTATATAGAAATTATATTACCACAGGATACCCAAACACCGGTTACCCAAAAGAAAACAGAAAAGACAAAAACAGTTCCTCCCGCAGGGCAGGAAAGCAAAATAGACCCGATAGATAATAAATTTATTCAGCTGTTGAAAAACTCAATCAATGATATAGCAGATGATGATGGCTGGGCATCGCTTGCTGCTGTGGGAGGCCTTATAAATAAAAAAAGACCTGATTTTGATCCCCGTAATTATGGTTTCCAGAAACTTTCGCTGTTGATAAAATCACTGAAAAAACATTTTGTAGTCGATGAGAAGGATGCCGAAAACAGCCACACAAAACATGTTTATGTAAAAATAAAGAAATAACCCGCACCCTGGCAAAGCAGACAAAGAGGTGGCTATGAAAGTTGCAAAAGGTCTGAATTTTGATTTTAAACCATAACTGGCTTAACCACCCTGGGTTTTTTAACAATAGTCTTACAAAATAGCATATTGAAAAGCATATTAGCCAGCACCTTAATATGTAACATTTTGTAAAATAAACTCATACCTATACTTTATACGAAACATTCTTCCCGGTGGTTGATATGTTTGATTAATTATGGTATTTTTGATATTAGCATATAAAAGAGTGTATTATGAAGATACTGTCATCTATTATTGCATTAGTATGCCTGATCGGGGCTCCTTTATTGGGAATTCACCTGGCTGGCGAAAGTGTAGCCGATTACCTGTATTTTCCCCCGGTCAGTATCTTCCTGACCATTGATCATGCATCATTCTCCTGGTTTATTTTCTTTTTACTTCTGGCCCTCATTATATTGGCACTGGCCCCTTTCCTGAAAAAGGTTCTTTCAACCAGGCACAAATTACCTGAAAATATGTCCCCCAGGAAAAGGTTTCCGCGCTGGGGATGGATCGGAGCGTTTATCCTGGCAGCAGGATGGATTCTCGCATGGACACGTTTTCCGTGGTTCAGTCAATTTCAGACACACACATTTACAATCCCCTGGATCGGGTACATTATCCTGGTCAATGCCTTAACATACATGCGCAGTGGCCGTTCCATGATCACACACCAGGGCAGGTACTTGTTGCTGCTTTTCCTGTTCAGTGCAGTTTTCTGGTGGTATTTTGAATTTCTTAACCAGTTCGTACAAAACTGGTATTATGTAAATGTTCAAAATATGGGGCGTATTGAGTATTTCGTATATGCAACTTTACCCTTTGCAACGGTGTTGCCGGCTGTGAACGGCACAAGGGATTTGCTATTTACTTTTCCAGGGTTAAGTGCAGGACTTGATAATTTTTTCAGGATCAGTACCAGTCACCCGCGAAGTGTTGCTTTTATCGGTGGACTATCCGCTACTGCGGTGCTGGCGTTTATCGGTATACGGCCAAATTATCTTTTTCCTTTGCTGTGGCTGGCTCCCCTGGTAATAATCGCAGCAACGGTGGTCATCAACCGTGGAAATGAAGTATTTAAAGATATCGGCGGTGGCGATTGGCGGAATATATATCTTCTGGCATTATCTGCCCTGATATGCGGTTTCTTCTGGGAAATGTGGAATTTTTACAGCCTGACCCGATGGGAATATTCCGTACCTTTTGTGGACAGGTTCAATATTTTTGAAATGCCGTTACTTGGTTATGCAGGCTACCTTCCCTTCGGATTGCAATGCGGACTGGCAGCGTGGATTGTTAAGCAGATTTCCGGAGAAAGGGCAGTTACTAAAGAGCCGTCCGGCAATTAGTGACAATTTTGTTATCTTTCGGATTGTTAATTTATTTGAATAAATTTGCTTTCACATTGCAAATAACTTCTTATTAAAATTATAATAATAAAAACCACTTTAAAAATATTTACTTATGACAACTTATGTAAACCGGGTATTGCAGATTATCCTTGTAACCATCATTCTTCTGCAGATACCTGTTACCAGGGCAACAGACCATGGCGGACCGGATCATACGGCAAAAAATGAAGGTATTGTAACTGATGATAAAGGATGGCAGGCGGATCCTGAGGTTATTAAGGAACATGAAGAAAGGCGGCCGGAATATATCTGGCGCGAAAGTGAGGTGCCTGAATTTGAATTACCCGATCCCCTATTGACCCCGGAAGGGAAAAAAATCAGATCGGCGAAACAATGGGAGAGGCACCGGGAGGAATTCCTTGATATTTTTCGTGAGTATATGTATGGGCATCGTCCGGGGCGGCCGGAAGAATTAAGTTTTGAACTTGTCAGGGAGAATCCGCATGCCATGAACGGAGATGCAACTCTCAAAATAGTTAACCTAATAAGCAAGCATGAAGGCAGAGAACATAGCTTTGAACTGATCCTTTTCCTTCCAAACAGGACAACTGAACCCGTGCCGGTTTATTTGCTGATGAATAACAGAGGGGCTGAAAATACTGATCCATCAAGGGAAGAGATCTCGGGATTCTGGCCTGCAGAGGAGGTAATAGGCAGGGGATATGGTATTGCCGCAATTCAGAACGGGGAGTTGGCCCCGGATGATGCAGAAAAATTCACCGAAGGAGTAATAAGGCTTTTTGAAGGAAATGTATCTGAAAACAACCGCCAGGCAAATGCATGGGCGGCACTTGCAGCCTGGGGATGGGGGGCAAGCAGGGTAATGGATTACTTTGAAACAGATAACAGGATTGATTGCTCGAAGATTGCTGTTGTCGGGCATTCCAGGGGAGGCAAGGCCGCCCTGTGGGCCGGAGCAGAAGATGAAAGATTTTCCCTTGTGATTTCAAATAATTCCGGAAGCGGTGGTGCAGCACTGAGTAAGCGTAGCTATGGTGAGACAGTGGAGGCAGTCAACCGTTTTACCCATTGGTTTGCACCGAATTTCGATCAATTTAGCGGCAGGGAAGAAAAGCTGCATTTCGACCAGCATATGCTGGTTTCGCTGATTGCGCCCCGTGCCGTCTATATAGCCAGTGCCAACAGGGATCTCTGGGCCGATCCCCGGGGTGAGTTTCTTTCGCTTGCTTATTCTTCACCTGTATATGGGTTATGGAATTATCCTGAAATAGAAGCAGATGCCATGCCCCCGCTTGATAAAGCACTACACTCCGGGCCACGTGGGTACCATGTCCGGCCTGGCATTCATAATCTGACTCCGGCCGACTGGCATAATTTCATGGATCTATCCGACAAGATATGGGAAAGATGAGACAGGTCTGATTCATCTGTAAAACACAGTAAAGCATCCCTTTCGAAAATCTCTTTACTGGTTTAACAGTCTTTTAGATTCGGCAGTACAGGAAGAAAAAAACGACAACCATACCTGGCATTTAACCAGCAGAGGACAAAGGGGTTTATGCCTGTTTACCATGAGATTAGTGCTTCATGAACCGGGAAAGGCACTGTCAAATCTTTTGCGCTGAATCCTTATGGCGTTAAAGATGGCGGCAAGAGCAACTCCTGTGTCGGCAAACACCGCTTCCCACATCCCGGCAATACCCATTGCCCCAAGTCCAAGAAACACCGCCTTGACAATAAAGACCATCCAGATATTCTGCCACACTATCAGGCTGGTTTCGCGGGATATCTGAACTGCCCTGGAAATCTTTGAAGGCTGATCTGTCTGGATCACCACATCGGCTGTTTCAATTGCCAGGTCGCTTCCCATTGCTCCCATGGCAATCCCGACATCGGCTTCTGCGATAGAGGGTGCGTCATTAATGCCGTCGCCGGCGAAGGCCACAATACCTTCATTGCGTTCAACATATTCTTTAACGATACGGGCCTTTTCTTCAGGCAGGAGATCTCCGTGCGCATGATCAATATTAAGTTCCGAAGCAATCGCAGCAGTAATCTTATCTTTATCGCCGGAAAGGATTGAAATATCCTTCACCCCAAGTCTGCGCAGGTTTTCTATGGCATGGCTGCTATCTTCCTTTATCTCGTCGGCAAGTACAAAATAACCTGCATACTGATTATCAACGGCAACATGAATACAGGTAAACGGAATGGATGCTGTTTCCCCGGGAGGTTCGATACTCCATTTTTTCATAAGCTTGCCGTTACCGGCAATCAGTCTTCGTCCGCTTACTTTACCCTCAATGCCCATGGCTGAATATTCTCTTACCTCTTCAATGCGGGCATCACCGGAATTATTACCTGCATAATCAACTATGGCCCTTGCAACAGGATGATTTGAATTGCTTTCAAGGGCCGCTACCAGCTGAAGAAGCTCTTCCCGTTTAAATTCGACAGGTTTAAAATCCCTTACAGAGAAAGTACCCCTTGTAAGAGTACCTGTTTTATCTATCAGGATTGAATTCAGTTTCCTTAGCCTGTCGAGGTAATCAGCACCCTTGAACAGGATACCGTTCTTCGATGCAGCTCCAATACCCCCGAAATAGCCCAGCGGGATTGAAATATATAATGCACATGGACAGGCAATAACCAAAAACACAAAAGCCCTGTAAACCCAGTCCTCGAAATAATATACATCAATAAAAAAATAAGGCATAAACGTAATTATCAAGGCCATTGTCATTACTGCCGGTGTATAATACCTTGCAAATCTGCGCATAAATCTTTCTGTGGGGGCTTTCCTCTGATTTGCCTTCTCCACCATTTCAAGTATCCTGGAAAGAGAACTATCGCTGAAAGAAGTGGTAACCTCTGTTTCTATTACTCCTTCAAGGTTTATTGAACCGGCCAGGACCTTTCCTCCCTTGTAAATCACATCCGGTTTGCTCTCGCCGGTTATTGCAGAGGTGTTGAGAATTGCCTTATCCGACTTAAGTTCTCCATCAATGGGGATTTTCTCTCCCTGCTTGATAAGCAGATATTCACCGGGCGACACCTCTTCCGGTTTGACCACAATCCATTGGTCATCCCGTCTTACAGTAGCCTGGGCCGGCCGGAGGTCCAGCAATGCTTTAATGTTTCCTCTTGCGCGGTTGACAGCATTATCCTGGAAAAGTTCACCTACTTCATAAAACAACATTACTGCTACTGCCTCAGCATATTCTCCAATAATAAAGGCACCAAGAGTAGCAACAGACATCAGAAAAAACTCATTGGCAAATTTCAGCCTTGTTAGCTCTTTGCCCGCCCTTAATAAGACCGGTCCACCCACCAGCATATATGCGAAAACATACCAGTAAAGTTGAATAATCCCGGTAAAAAATCCTGCACCGGTGAAATTCAGTGCTAGTCCCCCGACCAGCAAAACCGCACTGATAACAGCGGGCAAATATTGTTTCTTAAACGACATCATCAAAAATTTGCTTTAAAAATAAAAAGAAAAATTAAGATCAATACATATAAATTGTCATGCAGGTAGATGACCGGATATTAAGGAATGGTTTCATTTAAGCTGAAAAATGGCAATCTGAATGCAGCAAACAAATTATTTAAGAAACTTAAGATCATTACCCTTGCTGAAAGTCCTGGAGGGGTCGAATCGCTGATAAATTTTCCGGCTGTTATGACTCATGGCTCGGTTCCCTCAAAGCAAAGGCTTTAAATTTGAATTACCAATGACCTTATCAGACTTTCAGTCGGCATTGAAGATTCCGGCGACCTGATCGATTATTTGTCCGGGATGCTGTCTTAACATATATTTGTCACCTGAGGGCCCAAACCGTTATTTACAAATGGATGACCAAAAATCAACAGCAAATTATGGTGTATAGACCATATGGAACTCCACCGTGACCTCATCATGAGTGCGGATTGTGCCGAGCAACAATGTAGGAGGTAGTGTTTTAAGTTTTCCATTTTTATTTGGTTACATTCATCTTCCTTTTTAAAAACTGTGCGTTAACTGCGACGATTACCGTACTGGCACTCATTAATATAGCACCCAGCGCCGGACTGATCAGAATGCCGGCAGTGTATAAGACACCTGCAGCTAATGGTATTGCCACTACGTTATAACCGGTTGCCCAGACAAAATTCTGGATCATTTTTTTGTATGTTGCTTTACCGAACAGAATCAGCGAAGCAATATCATTGGGATTGCTGTTCACCAGGATAATATCTGCCGTTTCTGCTGCAATATCAGTTCCTGAACCAACTGCAATACCTACATCGGCAGCAGCCAGTGCGGGTGCATCGTTAATTCCATCTCCTGTCATGGCTACGAATTCACCCTGCTGCTGAAATTCTTCCAGTTTTTCCAGCTTCTGATCCGGCATAATGTTCGCGAAGTATCCATCCAGTCCGAGCTCGTCGCTCACACTTTTAGCTACTTTTTCATTATCACCGGTAATCATATACAATTTTAATCCGCTCTGCTTCAATGTTTTTACTGCTTCGTATGATTCTTCACGTATTTCATCTGCCATGGCGATAAAACCTGCCAGCTTATCATCTACCATTACAAAAACCACCGTTTCAGCCTCATTTTTGTAAGCCTGGTCCGGTATTTCGATGTTTTTTTCCTTTACGAAATCAGGACTAACTACTTTAACCTTTTTGTCGTCCACATCGGCTTCAATGCCTTTACCTGAAATAGCATTAAAATTCTGGGCTTCGGCAGGTTCGATATTTTCCTCCTTTACTTTCTGCATTATGCCCGCTGCCAGCGGATGCTCAGATTTTCCTTCGAGCGAGCCGGCCAATCTCAATATCTGCTTGTCATCAAAATCTCCATTTAATGAACCATAACGGGTAACCCCAAAATTTCCCCTGGTAAGAGTACCTGTTTTATCAAATACCAGAACAGATATTTTTCTGGAATTTTCAAAGGCAGTCCTGTTTCTGATAAGCAGGCCATTTTGTGCTGCCATGGAAGTGGAAATTGCTACCACCAGGGGCACGGCAAGTCCAAGAGCATGAGGGCAGGTGATTACCATTACCGTGGCCATACGCTCCAGGGCAAAAACAAAAGGCTCGCCAACAATTAACCAGGTGGCAAGTGTTCCAAATCCTACTGTAAGGGGAATAATGGTAAGCCAGAAAGCAATACGGTCGGCCAGATTTTGCGTTTTCGATTTTTTACCTTGGGCATCCCGTACCATGTTTATCACCTTGCTTAAATATGCATCTTCCCCTGTTTCCTTAACACGTATTGTCAATGAGCCGTTACCATTTACAGTTCCCCCGATAACTTTATCATCCTTTGCCTTTTTTACCGGCATGGATTCACCGGTTACCATGGACTGGTTTACATTACTCTCGCCCTCGGTAATTTCACCGTCAACCGGAACTTTTTCGCCGGGGCGTACCAGCACCAGGTCATCTTTATTAAGCTGATCGACGTTTACATCCTTTGTTTCACCATCTTTTAACAGATGCGCTTCGGAAGGCATCATTTCAACCAGTTTTTGCAGTGATTTTGAAGCACCAAGAACTGATTTCATTTCTATCCAGTGACCAAGCAGCATAATATCTATTAGTGTGGCCAGTTCCCAGAAAAAGGTGCTGCCTTCCACCCCGAAAGTGGTGGCTGAACTGTAACCCCATGCCACGGTAATAGCCACGGCAATCAGGGTCATCATTCCAGGCTGTTTTTTCTTTAGCTCATCAGCCAACCCTGTCAGAAAGGGCCATCCCCCATAAAAATAGGCAACGGTTGAAAGGGTAAAGAGAATGTATTTATCAAAGTTAGGGAACAATACAAATTCAAAGCCAAGCAGACTTTGAATCATGGGGGATAAAAGTAAAATAGGAATGGTGACAACCAAAGAAACCCAGAAACGTCTCCGGAAATCCCTGATCATCATTTCATGGTGGCCGGTATGATC
>CAZFOO010000078.1:0-16468 GCA_964520585.1 uncultured Bacteroidales bacterium | reverse complement strand
CCTGAAGGAAAGCCATCTTGCCGATTTGGAATGGCCCCGTTTCCTCCATCCATGTTAACCAGCGCCGCAGAAATGCCTTGTCGATGCCCGCGATGGGCGCAATGCCTCCGCTGGTATCACCGTCCATCGTGGCATAACCAACGGCCGCTTCGGAACGATTACTCGTGGCCAGCAGCAGCCCCCCGCGGATATTCGCCAGCATCCAAATGCCGGGCGAGCGCACCCGCGCCTGGATATTCTGCAGCGCAATGTCGTCCTGCTCCCATGTTAACTCGCGGCTGAGCGCCTGCGAAATCATGGCGACAAAGCGCGCGCGGAGATCCTCCACGTCCAGCTCCATGTATTCAGCGCCGAGCGTCTCCGCCACAATCCGCGCCGCGTCGCGTGTGGTTTGCGAGCTATTCGCCGTCGCCTGGTACGCACACAGAAGCAGCTCCCGGATGATGGCCTCTTCCGAATCCAGTTTTTGGATTTTCTTAATGTGTCCGAGTTTTTCCTTAAAACGCTCAAGCCCGATGGACCCAATTCCGAACCGCACCATCAAGGCACACAGCACGGCCACCGCCGTTGAATCGGCGCCACCGCTGAGCGATACAACGAAACCGTGCGACCGTGTTTTGCGAAGGTAATCGAAAAGCGCCAGCGTTACCGCGCGGGAAAATTCCTCTTCCTTCTGGTAGTTCGTACCCTCCCACTTCTCCACCTCCGGCGCGGGAGGCTCGGGCGCAACTTCCGGGAAGTGAAACGGCGCCTGCACAATCCCCTCATTGTCGCGCTGCATTTACGGTTCGAAACTGGACGAACGTGCGCGATACATTTGCGTTGTCACCAGGTCATGAATGCCACTGGTGACATCGAAATTCTCGTAACTTAACCGTTAACCTTAGGCAACAACTTTCCCGTCGGCAGGAGCGATAACAAGATTGTTGTCCTGATCCAATGACCGGTCAGGCAACCTGAAGAACCAAAGGGTGAACAGGTAAATGATAACTGATAAACCTGCAAAAATAATAGCAAAGGGACTGTCCTCCGGCAATACTATAAACATCAAAACATTAGCACCGAGGAGACTCGCCAGCAGATAACCCAGGATTCTAAATCCTTCTTTATGTAAAGTCATAACTAAAAAATGAAATTAAAATATACCCATACAACAGGTATCACTAGAAACCAGGCATCAGTACGGTCAAGAACGCCGCCGTGTCCGGGAAGAAGTTTTCCCGAATCCTTAATTCCAAGGCTCCTTTTAAAGAGAGATTCCACGAGATCACCATACAGACCAAATACCACAACAATTATTCCGGTTACGAGCCAATGTATTTTCCCGGGAAGAGGGAATATCATATTCATATAAAAGGAAGCTGTCAAAACAACGAGCGCTCCTCCGATAGTTCCTTCCCATGACTTTTTTGGTGAAACACTGGCAAAAATCCGGTGGCGGCCAATTGTCACGCCAACAAGGAAGGCAACAGTGTCATAAAGCATGATCAGGATCAATAACCCTGCAAGGATTCCTGGTTCATAATGGTTGTTATTCGAATTGTCCGGGAAAACAAGCAGGTTAAGTAAACTAAACGGAACAGAAATATAAATAATCCCGTAAAGAGTTCCGGCCAGACTGGCAAATGGTTTTTCATTCTTCCGGTAAAGCTCCATTATCATCATCACAGGAGGTAGAACTATCAATACCGGTAACCACTTAACAGATATAATCCCGGATGCATAACCAAACAAAAAAAAGAACAAAATAACAGATGCCGCCAGTCCGGCAAACTTTTGTATGTGCAAACCTTCATTTTCCAAATGACTATAGAACTCAAGAAGGCCGGTTAGCAGCAAGGCCAGGTAAAAAATCAGAAATGTTACGCTTCCGGCAAAAAGAGAACCATATACAAGTACAACGAATAGTCCTCCCGTAGCAGAACGCTGAAGCAAATTCCTCAAGGTTCAAATTCTTTTATTAATTTTTCTGCCACAGCAATATTTTCTTTTTTAACCATCACCTCGATGTAGCCAATAGAGGGATAGGCTGTATCCTGTTTATCCATAATGACGGTATCGATACCATTATCCCTGAGCATTTGCCGGGCCATTTCCGCAAGATACTTTTCTGCAGTTGTATATACTGTTGTCCAGTTGTCTTCCATAGTAATTGTTTTCAGGCGCTTTCTTTCCCGGAAGCATCATTTTCGTTTTCGGGATCTGGCTTGACATTTTTTTCCCGGGCTTTGCGGGGCCGTCTATTATTTCCACTTTCCCTGCTGAGTCCGTTATCAGAGGTATTTACCGCATTACCAGACTCATTTTTTTCTTTCTTTAACTGTTCCTTGCCATCAACACCATCCTGTTTCTTATTCTTTCCCGGAGTGCTGATCCGTTTACCGCCACGACCTGGTTTCCTGTCCTTCTCATCCTTTTTCCCGGAAGTCTTCACGGATTTTTTTCTATCCTCTTCCCGGATCTTCTCATCACTTTTACCGGAAGCGGGATCATTTGACTGCACAGGTTTTTTCCCATCCTGCTGTTCAATGGCAATTTTCTTAATCAGCGGTTCCTTATCAGGTGTCTTAAACTTCCTCTTCCCGAATATCCTTTCAAGGTCTTCACTGAAAATAACTTCTTTCTCCAGAAGTAACTCAGCCAGTCTGGTCAGCCCCTTCTTATTACGGGTAAGCAAATCTTTTGCATGCTTGTAGGCATCTCCTACAATATTTTTCACCTCTGAATCAATTAACTCGGCAGTCTTGTCACTATAGGGTTTCGAAAAATTATACTCATTCTGACCAGAAGAATCATAAAAACTAATGTTGCCGATATTTTTGCTCATACCGAAATAAGTAACCATAGCATAAGCTTGTTTAGTGATACGCTCAAGATCATTCAGCGCACCGGTAGAAACCTTACCGAAATTTATCTCTTCAGATGCTCTTCCGCCCAGGGCAACACACATTTCATCGGTAAGCTGATCGGCGGTTGTAATCTGCCGTTCCTCAGGAAGGTACCAGGCGGCTCCGAGGGATCTACCTCTAGGTATAATGGTAACTTTGACAAGCGGATTTGCATGTTCAAGCAACCAGCTTAAAGTGGCGTGACCGGCTTCATGAAAGGCGATTGTTCGTTTTTCTTCCATGGAAATAATCTTGTTCTTCCTTTCGAGTCCACCGATTATCCGGTCAATAGCATCCAGAAAATCCTGTTTACCAACGTCGGATTTATTTTTTCGAGCAGCAATAAGGGCTGCTTCATTACAGACATTCGCAATATCCGCACCTGAGAAACCGGGAGTTTGCTTTGCCAGAAATTCAATATTAAAGTCGCCTTCAAGCTTTACAGGTTTTAAATGAACCTTAAATATTTCTGTTCGCTCATTTAGATCAGGAAGCTCCACATGTACCTGCCTGTCAAACCTGCCAGCCCGCATTAATGCCCTGTCCAGGACATCGGCCCTGTTAGTTGCTGCAAGCAATATTACACCCATATTAGGTTCAAAACCATCCATTTCTGTCAACAGCTGGTTTAGAGTATTCTCCCTTTCATCATTAGCTCCGAATCCGGGATTTTTCCCCCTGGCACGTCCAACAGCATCAATCTCATCTATAAATACAATGCATGGAGCCTTCTCTTTTGCCTGTTTAAAAAGATCCCTTACCCTGGAAGCTCCGACACCGACAAACATCTCAACAAAATCTGATCCTGAAATAGAAAAGAAAGGAACTTCAGCCTCTCCGGCAACTGCCTTGGCAAGCAAAGTCTTCCCTGTTCCGGGGGGACCGACAAGCAAGACACCTTTAGGGATCTTTCCTCCAAGCTGGGTATATTTGCCCGGTTTTTTAAGAAAATCGACAATTTCCTTGATCTCCATCTTTGCCTCTTCAAGTCCGGCTACATCAGAAAAATCTATTTTCACATGAGACTCCTTATCAAACATTTTGGCTTTGGACTTCCCAACATTAAATATACCACCCGGACCGCCACCTCCACCGGCACCGCTCATACGCCGAAAAATAAACAGCCATATGGCAACCAGTATAAATATAGGTAAAAGCCAGCTTAAAGCATCGGAGAAATAATCGCGTTCAGTGACATAATTCACACTAATCTTCTCTTCCTGCGAAAAATCACTTTGTACCTCACGTAAGCGCTCTTCAAACAATTCCACCGACCCGATTGTAAAATAATAATGGGGGCCGGATCTTGATGCAGATGCAAACCCACGGTCGAACAACTCTTCATATTTTGGAAGGTTCAGCCGGTCCTGTTTGATGTATATCCTGGCAACTTCGCGGTTAACTACTTCCACTTTTTCAACATCATGCTCACTGAGCATGTCTCTCTCAAACTGCTGAAAATTAATTTCAACAGGTTTACTACCGGTTCCGAATATCTGGATGGCAATAAATACAAGGGCGATTATACCATATATCCAATAAAGATTGAATTTAGGCCGTTTACCGTTATCTTCAGATTTTTTCTCGGTACCCTTACGGTTATTGTTATTCTGGTTCTGTTCAAACATAAATAGTAATAATTATTCTCTTAATCGATCTTTACAATATCACCGTCGGCCCATAACTCTTCCAAACGGTAAAAATCCCTGTACTCCTTCTGGAAAACATGCACTACAATAGTCCCGTAATCCAAAAGTATCCAGCTTGCATTATTTTGTCCTTCTTTATGACCGGAGGGTATGTCCAATTTTTCCTTTACCTCCTTTTCCACAGAATTGGCTATTGCGTTTACATGTGTATTAGAATCGCCGTGGCAGATTAAAAAATGACGGCATGACCTGTTCTCCAGTCCACCAAGATCTATATTGACAATTTCCTTACCTTTAACTTTTCGTATCCCTTCTATAATATTGCTCAACAACACATTTGTTCCCGTCATCTTGTTTTCTTCCCTCATCAATTTTATTTGTTCACAAAGTTAAGTAATTTTTATGAAATCCGCCCTCCCCGCGACAAATCAAAATTTTACAGGGAAAGCATCATACATCTTATTGCGTATTCGTTCCTAAAACGTACTTTTGAAAACCATATTGTTAAATAACTCTCTAATTACTAAACAAAAAACAATGGGCTTTGTTGGACATATAATTTTTGAATTACCCAGCCTCTATTCCACCAATGATTACTGCAAACAAATAACCTCCTCATCCTGCACTGATGAAGGAACTGTGGTCTGGACCCGGAAACAGATAGCCGGGCGTGGCCGGGGCAGCAACCGTTGGGAGAGCGAAGATGGAAAGAACCTGACCTTTTCGGTTATTCTTAAACCAATATTCCTGGAGCCGGCCAATCAGTTTTTTATTTCCATGGCTGTTTCGCTTGGTATAACAGCTTATCTTAAGAAACACACTATTGATGTTAAAATAAAATGGCCAAATGATATATACATTGGAGATAAAAAAATTGCAGGTATACTCATTGAAAATTCGGTGATGGACAAACGGATAACCCAATCCATAGTAGGTATAGGACTTAACCTTAACCAGATCAAATTTAGCAATCATCTCCCAAATCCAGTATCCCTTAAGCAGATCGTTTCCCGCACCTTTCCGCCGGATGAGAGTCTGAAACATGTCTGCAGCGAATTAAATCATTGGTACAGGCGACTAAAACTGGGTGAACTGAAAGAAATAAAAGAATATTATATCTCCCAGCTTTACAGATTAAATGAAAAACATCCATTCAGAGATAAAAATGAAATTTTTCAGGCGTATGTAAGAGGCGTGGATAATTTCGGGAGACTGGCGATGGAGATTGATGGTGCAGGTATCAGGTATTTTGGCTTTAATGAAGTGGGATTCGTTTTAAATAACTAACCACGACAGGCTCATAAGACTTAAAAAAGGCCCTAGGCCCACTCTCGCCTGTTAAGATGGTCTGACAACTGGGAGGCAATAACCTCAAGACCTTCCTCCATTGGTTTCTGAGCAACCATCTTCATCATCATGTTAAGATCTGCCTTTAGAGTCAGTTTCATTGCTGTTGTTTCATTACCGGCATCTTTAAGATCGATCCACATGTTGAACCGGAAGGGAATTGACCCTTCGGACTCAAACATTACATATTTTCCAGGTTCTTTTTCAATTACCCTGACCCCGACCTGGCCCAGCCCGTCAACCTTGAAGCTGCAACGGTCCTTTTCCGTTTCAAAATCACGGACTTGGTCTTCCGGCACAAGTGTATTAAAGTTATTTATGTCAGAAACGAAATTATAAACATGATCCCTGTTTGCCTTAATAAGTTTCTCAGTACTTTCAATTTTAGTCATATCAAAAATATATATATTATTTTATTTGCCAACCGGCCGGATTCTTCCTCCACTCCCCTAATGTTTTCAGCTGATCCGAACCAACAATTCCCTTTTCCCCGGCTACTTTGATAAGAGTGTTATAATTCGTCAGCGTTTCCAGCTTGCAATCGTTTTTCCAGAAATTTTCAGAAGCAATATCAAAGTTGTATGTAAAAATGGCAAGCATTCCCAGAACCTCACAACCAACAGACCTCAATGCCTTAACTGCTGATAGAGAACTATTTCCGGTAGAAACAAGATCTTCAATCACCACAACCCGGTCCTCCTTCTGAATTCTCCCCTCGACCATATTGGACAGTCCGTGAGTCTTTGGAGCAGGTCGTACATAGGCAAAAGGTAAATCGAGCTTATCAGCAATTATCGCACCATAGGCAATTGCCCCGGTAGCAACTCCGGCGATGAGTGTAACATCAGGATAATTCTCTTTTATCAGGCCCACAAAAGAATTAATTACCAGCTTTCTGGTCACAGGATATGACAAAATCAGCCTGTTGTCGCAATATATTGGAGAATTCCAGCCAGATGCCCATAAAAAAGGTTTTGCTGGTTCCAATTTAATTGCTTTAATTTGTAGCAAATGTTCGGCAATTATAGTTTCTATTTTCTTCATTGAGCAAATGTATAAAGTTTTTTTCAACGAGCGAATAGTTTTTCTGACTGATGATTTTCTCAGAAGCTTCCGGGAAAACCAGGGTCTTTTCTATAAGTTTCGTGAAAAGAATGAACTAAAAGAGCTCCTGCTGGTATTTCTGGCCCTTAAAAAAATATCCCAGTTGTTTATATGCCATACCGATCAGGATGAACTCTTCAGGGCATTCCGGTCTTGTTTCAGGTACGTTGAAGCTGCCGGCGGACTGGTAAAAAACAGTTCAGGAGAAGTATTGTTCATAAACCGTTTTGACAAATGGGACCTCCCCAAAGGCAAAGTTGAAGGATCTGAGTCTTTTAAAGAAGCTGCGCTAAGAGAAGTAGAGGAAGAGTGCGGGATAAGTGGACTAAAAATTAAATCGGAACTGCAGCCCACTTATCATACCTATTTTGAAAAATCATTACCCCATTTGAAGAAAACTCACTGGTTTGAAATGACCTATGAGGGAAATAAGAAACCAGAACCACAAACCGAGGAATTCATTACAAATATTATATGGGCCGGAGAAAAAGATTTAGGTTTAATCCGCAATAATACTTATCCCTCCATCCTCGACCTGCTTAAAGAAGTCCGCTTAATTACCTGAACTCACCCCTTGAACGCATGGTTTTCATCAAATAGGATTCAAATTCCTCAGCCGGAGATGGTGCAGGTGACATAAGCAGGGTGCCGTCCCTGTCGATTAGATAATAGGTTGGAAACATCCTTACATCATAGTCCTTTAATACATGAGGCTGGTCACCATAGAACAGGAAATCCCAGTCATAGTCGTTCTTTTTTAAAAAAGCCGGCATAGACTGATAACTGTTATCTATAAATACTGTTACTATTCTAAGATAGTCTCCGTGCTCATCATTTATTCTTTTTAACATCTCATATTCTGCGAGACAACTATAACTGGCTGCTGTACAAAAGTTAAGATAAACATATTGCCCTTTGAAATCTGAAAGGCTTTGAATTTCCCCGTCCCGGTTCCTTAGTTCAAATTCAGGAGGCTTGAACCCTTTCAACAGTCGGGTAACCTTATCCCTTATATAGGATGCTATTTTGACATGTTCAGGAAAAACAGATCTCCCTGCCAGAGAGTCCAGGACAACCAGTAAGCCTGACCTGGAAAATTCAGAGTCATAAAATGCATCATGCAGGCCTTTTAGAACTACCAGTTCCAGCAGACGATCCCGGCCCAGAACAGTATCGGTCTCCAATGTATTCATAAGAGATGTAATACTCCGGCGCTTATTAATATCATCAAATATTCTACTCCCTCTTACTGTCCGCGAAAAAAACAAAAAATACCTGTTATATACCTGATTGAAAAGTTCCATATAGGCAACATTATCATATTTAACAGGCTCATGCCTGAAATACAGATCTGAAATTATCCGTGCAGAACTTATTCCTGCAATATTCTTTAGCAACCCGATCTTGTAATTTCTGTAAGTATCAAAATAGGGATGGCTCACCCATGAAAAACTGCTGTCGATCTGCTCAATGATCTGATCGGCCCGACGGTTCCTGATATCCTCAGCCGATCCCATTATAAGCGGATCTCCGAAGACAGGTTCATACATATTGTCAAAGCTTCTGATAATGGCATTGAGTTCAGTGCTGTCATGGCTTACAACGGCCAGGTGGGTAGGAACTCCCTCAAAATAGGGATTCATGCTTTCATGCAGGGATCTGTTGGTTTTGGGGGGAAGAACAACCTGGTATCTCTTCCCGGGTTCCAGATACATGTATAAATAATTTCTTCCGGAATTTGCAAAAACATAAAGCAGATCATCTTCAATAACAAATTCAGCAGAGAACCTGTCATTACTGTCCACCTTAAAACTGAAGATCTCTCTCTCGGTAAAACTTACCTGATCAGTCCATGAATAAAAAACGAGCTCTTCCCCTGCATAGCCAGGAGCCTCTCCGCTAATATGCACAACCCTGTCTGTAACGGCACTTTTACCAGGGAAAACAAAAAGCCAGAAAATAGCAAATAAAAAAACCGGGAACTTCATTAATAACAGATCATAGTTTAAATTCATTCAATTTCACCGCATTGGGTACAAAGCGGCTGGCATCTCCACCGTTTCTAACTATATCCCTTACAATGGTAGAATTGATAGGAGTATGCTCAGGTTTTGTGAGTAAGAAAACCGATTCTATATCAGCGGCCATCGCTTTATTAACCTGGGCTATGGCTCTTTCAAACTCAAAATCAGCAGCAGTTCTCAGTCCCCGCAAGATAAAAGAAGCATCGCTCTTTTTACAGAAGTCCACCGTTAACCCGCTGAACCAGGTTACCTCAACTGCAGGTTGATCTTTAAAAACATTCTCAATCCATTCCAGCCTCTTTTCTAAGGGGAAAAAGCCCTTTTTGCTGGAATTGTACCCGATGGCAATTATGATTTTGTCAAAAATTGACAGTGCTCTCAAAACCAAAGATTCATGGCCAATGGTAAAGGGATCGAAAGAGCCGGGGAACAGAGCTGTCTTCATCTTAGAAATATTATATTAAAAATGATCTTATCCCGGCATCAGAATCCTGTGATCCGGGTAAGGATACAGATGCAAACATAAGGAAAAGCCATTAAAACAGGAAAGATAAGTTCATTAAAAAAGACACGGCCGGTCAGACATGCATATCAGCGCCTGTGCATAAATGTGATACTGCCAAAAACAGCATCGGCCTCGATATTTAGATGAGGCATACCGGGTTGAAAATTATCGGACCTGTAACTCCCCTTTCCAAAAATGGGGCTGTTCCTTCCAGGCATTTTCACCCCGGCAAATACTGCATCAACTTTTATGATTACGGGCATATCAGCCGGAAGATAAATGGTAGTCCCCGAAAAGATATTGTTAATAACCAGTTCGGTTATTTTTTCAGGCGGTTCCATATCGGAAAAGTCAAAAGTGGCCTGCGAAAAAACAATCTGGTAGTCCCTGTGAAGCTCAATTGATGAATCAACTTCAAGGGACCTGAAAAAAATCTCGTTTTCTCCTGCATGTAAAGGCCATGTAAAAAAACTCCCGAATATTATTTTCCATCCCAAAAGAATAAAAAATAATCCTGTCATAATTTTCACAACCGGAAAATCAAAGTTGAAGATTACCCTTATCAACAGGGCCAGACCTGCAATAATGAGGAATATGCCCCAAAAAGAAAGATTGTCTATATGCATTATTATTCAATATTCACAGCCAGTGGCCATTTTACCTTTTCAGTAAGCAGTGAAATATCCAGCACATCCAATATCGTTCTTACATAATGGAAAGTCAGACCCTTCAGATATATATCCTTTATCTTCTCCATATCCTTTTTATTATCTTCAGACAAGATGATATGGGTCAGCTTTGCTCTTTTTGCAGCCAGGATCTTCTCCTTGATACCTCCAACAGGCAACACCCTTCCCCGTAAAGTGATCTCTCCGGTCATCGCAACTCCCCTCTTCACCTTCCGGCGGGTAAAGGCAGATGCCATTGCCGCTATAATGGTAATACCAGCCGACGGTCCGTCCTTGGGTATGGCTCCTTCGGGCACATGAATATGGACATTGGTCTTTTCAAACACACCCGGGTCTATATTAAGGTAATCTGCATGCGCCCTGATATACTCGAGAGCAATTTTTGCAGATTCTTTCATGACCTCTCCAATGTTACCTGTAATGGTCAGATTACCCTTCCCACGGCTGAGACTGGTCTCCACGAACAATATCTCTCCTCCTGCGGGAGTAACAGCAAGTCCGGTAACGACCCCGGCAAATTCATTTCCCTGATAAAAGTCCCTGCTATAATCAGGTGGCCCCATAATTTCACGAACCACCGGTAAATTAAGTTTGCGTCCAAAATCCTCGCCGAAGGCCTTTCTTTTTGCAAGTCCTCTTACCATCTTGGCAACTTTCTTGTCAAGTTCCCTGACCCCCGATTCCCTGGTATAATTTTCAACCAAAACTTCGAGTACATTCTTTGGGAAAAAAACCGAGTTCTTATCAAGGCCGTTATTCAGCAATTGCTTGGGAACAAGGTGCCGCCTGGCAATTTCAATCTTCTCCTCTGCAATATAACCGTTTACATTTATGATCTCCATACGGTCGCGGAGGGCGGGATGAATGGTGTTGACGGTATTGGCAGTGGCTATAAACAGTACCCGGGAAAGATCATATTCAAGATCCAGGTAGTTATCATGAAAAGATGTGTTCTGCTCGGGATCGAGCACTTCCAGAAGAGCGGAGGCAGGATCGCCATGAGCATCCCGTCCTACTTTATCAATCTCATCAAGAATAAATACTGGATTAGATGTTTTAACCTTCTTAATATTCTGTATTATCCTTCCCGGCATGGCGCCGACATAAGTTTTACGGTGACCACGAATCTCAGACTCATCATGTAACCCTCCGAGGGACATCCTTACATATTTCCTGCCAATTGCTTCGGCCACTGAACGGCCCAAGGATGTTTTGCCGACGCCGGGAGGGCCAACTAGGCATATAATAGGTGACTTCATGTCTCCTTTAAGCTTAAGAACGGCCAGATGCTCAAGAATCCTTTCCTTAACAGTATCCAGTCCGAAATGATCGCGATCCAGTATCTTCTGTGCCTTTCTGAGATCAAACCTGTCTTTTGTATACTCCCCCCAGGGCAGCTCCATCATAAGATAAACATAATTCAGCTGAACAGAATATTCTCCCGATGCCGGATTAAGGCGCTGCAGCCTGGAAAGTTCTTTTTCAAAAGCAGCAGCTGTTTCCTCGGACCACTTTTTACCCCTGGCTTTTTCACGCATTTCTCCAATCTCCTTGTCCATCGGGTTCCCGCCAAGCTCATCCTGTATGGTCTTCATCTGCTGATGAAGCAGGTATTCCCTTTGCTGCTGGTCAATTTCAGTTTTAACTTTGGACTGAATATCTTTCTTAAGTTCCAGCATTTGCACCTCCTTGCTCAAATGTTCAAGCAATATACCGGCCCTGCTGTGCAACTCATTTATCTCCAGCAGCTTTTGTTTGGACTGAATATCCATATCAGAGTTGGAGCTGATAAAATTCACAAGGAAAGTTGAGCTTTCAATGTTCTTTACAGCGAATGAGGCTTCAGGCGGTATGTTGGTGGACAACTTAATTATTTTCAGCGAAAGATCCTTTAACGATCCGATCAGTGCCTGGAATTTGTCACTCTTTTTTTTAGGTAATATATCATCCAGGCTGGAAACGGTTGCCTGCAAATAAGGTTCTTCAGAAATCAGCTCATTTATCTCAAAACGCTTTTTCCCTTGTATTATAACAGAAGTGGAACCATCGGGCATTTCAAGGATTTTTAGTATCTGAGCAACTGTTCCAACCCTGTAAAGATCATCAATACCAGGATCATCCACATTCATATCCTTCTGGGCAACTGCGCCGAGCAACTTGCTTCCTTTATAGGAATCACGGATAAGCCTGATCGATTTTTCACGGCCAACAGTAATCGGTATTATAACCCCGGGAAAAAGAACTGAATTACGCAGAGGAAGGATTGGCAGACTGGCCGGCACTTCGGTCTTACTAAGTAATTCTTCATCCTCCTCTGAAATCAGGGTTATGTAATCCGATTCTTCATCTCCTGGATTTCCTGAAAATATCTCTGCCCAGTTAAGGTCTTTATCTTTTTTTCTCATTATGTTAAACTATAATATAAATACCTGCCAACATGACATATTGACCGGTATATTGAATTCATTGTTATTACCCGCCAACAGTAATGCCAGGTCAACTTCAAAGGCGGAACATCTTCTGGCCGGCAAATATCTGGCAGGTATGTATTTATCAAATAAACAAATTTTTTTGATCAAAGTTCGTTTTGTAGTTAAGCAACTACTATGCCAGTTCCAAATACAAACAAAAAACCCTGCAAATGCAGGGTCGGTTTTATTTCCTTGAAAAAAATTATTTACTTTTCTTGTCCATGTGTTTTTTATACCTGTTCATAAACTTGTCCACGCGCCCTGCTGTGTCAACCAGTTTCATTTTTCCGGTATAAAAAGGATGTGATGTATTCGAAATTTCCAGCTTTATCAGTGGATATTCCTTCCCGTCTTCGAGTTTGATCTTTTCTTTTGTTGAAGCAGTGGAACGTGAAATAAAATAATCGTCGTTCGACATGTCTTTAAAAACCACAAGACGGTAATTTTCGGGATGTGTATCTTTCTTCATATCTTATAATTTACTCGGTATACTATTCTTTCGTCAATTCTTTATAATGGTGTGCAAAGATAATACTTGAATCGAAATATTCCAAACATTTTCAGTCAATAATACCAATGCTGTGTTTTTTAATATAATATGCAGCTATTCAAGAGAACTCAATATACCGATAAAAAACAAATATCATGATTTGCATGGAGAACCCGATCATTTAAACACAATAAAAATAAAAAATCATGTCAAACGTCAATTTTAAAAAGGTCCTTTAATGAGTTTTCAGAAACCGGAGGAAAATTCTTGTGTTCGTACTCGTTCTTTTTTAAGTTATAATTATAGTTATCACAAAGATCATCAATATTTGCTGTTATATACTTTACAGCATCAATTATGTCCGAAATTTCCCGGTCGGTGGTAGTAGGGTGCAGTGATAATCGGACCCATCCGGGTTTTGTTGAAAGGTCGCCATGATTAATCCTGTCTGTAATCTCCTGTGATCTTTCGTGACTAACCTCCAGGAGAAAATGACCGTAGGTGCCGGCACAGGCACATCCTCCTCTCACCTGGATGCCGAACTTATCGTTTAAAAGTCTGACAAACAGGTTATAATGAATATCGGGATGATAAAAAGAGAACACGGCAAGTCTTTCCTCGGTTTCGTCGGCAAGTATCCTTATCCCTTCAATGTTTCGTAATCCTGAAAATACCTTATTTACAATTTCTTTTTCCCTCAACCTGATATTGCCGGTACCCATCCTGTTTTTCAAACCGATTGCAAGAGCCGTCCTCATAGCCTGCAGAAATCCAGGCGTACCGCCGTCTTCCCGTGCTTCTATATCATCAACATATTTATACTTCCCCCAGGGATTGGTCCAGTCCACTGTCCCACCTCCAGAATCATCAGGAATATCATTATTATAGAGACTGACATCGAAAATCAGGACTCCGGAAGAGCCCGGCCCCCCTAAAAATTTGTGAGGTGAAAAATATATAGCATCCAGCTTCTCCAGCGGATCGTCCGGATGCATATCAATATCAACATATGGGGCAGAGGCAGCAAAATCAACAAAGCACACTCCACCATATTCATGCATTATCCGGGCAAGCTGATGATACGGAGTCATTATTCCGGTCACGTTGGAACATGCGGTAAAAGCACCAATCTTAAACACCCTGTCCCTGAATTTTTCAAGCTGCAGACGGAGATTCTCAGGATCAACCAGCAAATTTTTACCTGGTTCAATGAGTACAATATCGGCAATGGTTTCATACCAGGAGGTATGATTGGAATGATGCTCCATATGAGTAATGAAAACCACCGGTTTTTCTCTATCCCTGAGGCAATTTTTATTAATCAGCCGGCCACATCCTTTAAGACCCAATATCCTTTGCAGCTTGTTCACAACAGTAGTCATGCCACTTCCCGCGGTAATAATTATATCATCAGGCCCGGCATTGACATGTTGCTTGATAATTTTCTGAGCAAGATGATAACACTGTGTTGTATGACCGCCTGTATAACTGGTCTCCGTATGAGTATTTCCCACATAGGGCCCGAAAGTACCTGAAATTTTATCCTCAATGGTCCTGTAAAGCCGGCCACTAGCGATCCAGTCGCCATAAATAATTTTCTTATCCCCAAAAGGAGAAGGAAAAAAGCCATCAATTCCAATGATATTATCACGAAATTTCGAAAAATATTGTTCAGGTGTTGACATTATTCTTCTTTTAATATTGCAACAATAATTGCTTTATAACTCCCGGTTAGTTGTTGTTCATTTGCACATTGCCGGCAAGGAATTCAAATTCCCAATAGCAGATCACTCTTAAAGAGTTCAGTGGTAAACCACCCTTAAACAGTCCAAAGGTAAAACAGTTATTTGATTATAACTCTAATAAAAAACATGTTTAACAAAATCAGTCGTTTAACTTTGTCAGCGTAACAATATAATCCGGTGATCAATCAGAATAAATAATATGATCAGTATCGCGGAGTAGAAGAAGTATACCCCAAGTGGTATGTATTGCTGAGGCTTGATACGCAGCTGGAAATAGTTATATCCAATCAGCACAATTTTTTCAACAAGAAAAATCACAGAAGTTGCCACTGCGACCCCAACAATACCATAAAATCTTACGAGGTAAAGGCTAAGGGAAACATTCAGCACAATCTCTATAAGAGAAGCTGCCAGGACAATCCTGGTCTTTTTCAAACCTATAAGAATAGTTTGCGGGAATACCAGACGGCTTATTATAAGCAGCAGATAGACCATAAAAACATCTGCGCTGCGTGAAAACTCCTCGCTGAACAGGTTAATGTAAATGACCTTACTGAAAAATAGAAGCAGGATAGACAGGGGGAACAACAAGTGCATCAGCCTTTTGGATTTCTCTTTTATAGTCAGGAAGGCATTCTGGATTTTATCCTTTGTCGAAAATTCAGGCAACATGGCATTACTCAGTCCGTTAGCCATCAGAATTGCAAGGGGAAATTCCTTTGCACCAAAACGGAACAGGGCGAAACTGGCGGCATCATAGGTAGAGGAAATTATGATACCATCTACATACTGTGCAGAACCGCTCAGCAGGGAGCTTAATATTAATGGTAATCCCAGCGATATATGTTCCCTGATAAAAGGGACGGACAACCTGAACCTTGCATGTCTTCTCAGTAAAACTGCAAGCCACAGTAAACGCAAAACAGATATAGCTATCAGTCCCCATACAGCATATTCCATAGAATACCCTAAAACCACCGGGACTGTAACAATAACCAGTTGAATGCCAAAGGTAAGAAACCCATAAATTATAATATCGGCTGGTTTGTTTTTGAGAAGATATATATATTCAATGAGATGTCCGGGGTTACTTACAAGGATGTAGATAAAAATAAGGTTCATGAAAGATATCTCCTTCACTCCTTCAAACAAATAAAAAGCTCTCTGAAAAAGCAGGCAAAAAACAAATGCCAGGATACTAAATGCGGTCAATAATAAAAATGCATTGAATAGTTCGGGGGACTTGGACTTTTTATTTACCGCGAGTACCTTGAAGGTACGGTTACTGTGGTAAAGCGGAAGAAGCGACTGAATAAGTCCGTTAACCCAGAAAAAACTTACTGCACTGGCTATAAAAAGTGATAATTCGTAATAGCCTATATCGGCGACTGAAATTGGGCTTTTAGTAAAAATAACACTTATCAGAAGAAAGGTGGTGAACCTTAGTATCTGAATGATCTGCAAACCGCCTGAATTGGATATTTTTTTAAGAAAAGCCACCCCCTGAGATAATTTTGCAGACAAATGTACATGAATTTTGCATCTAAATAAAATTG
>CAZFOO010000077.1:0-16493 GCA_964520585.1 uncultured Bacteroidales bacterium | reverse complement strand
AAAGCGAATTTGAATTGATCAGGCAAAAAAAATTTCTCGAAGGTCTGATTAACGGAATACCCGATGTGCTGGTACTCCAGAATTTTGACTATACCGTAGAACGCCTAAATCAGGCCGGATATGACATGTTCAATCTGACCCCCGAAGATGTAAAAGGTAAAAAGTGCTATGAGCTTATCGGACGTGATCATGAATGCAAATCATGCGCGACCAGAAAAGCACTTATATCCGGAAAAATGGAACAAACAGAAAAATATCTTCCGGAAGCAGGTATATTTTTTGACTGCCGCAGTAATCCAATACTGGATGAAGAAGGAAACGTTATACAAATTATCGAACAACTCAGGGACATAACCAAACGTAAACTGGCTGAGATCGCATTGCAGGAGAGTGAAAAAAAATACAGGGACACTTTTGATAATTCAATAAACGGACTCTGTATTCATCAAATGCTGTATGATGAGAATGGAAAGCCGTTTGACTGTAAATTTATCGAGGTAAACAAGGCATTTGAAACCCACACGGGAATATCTCCTGCAAGCCTGATTGACAAAACCATCCGGGAAATATATCCGAATAATGAAGCGGATAGCATCATTGAATTATACGGAGAGGTTCTTACTTCTGGTATTCCTGCCCAAAAAGAAATTTTATTTAGTACGGCAAACGACTGGTATGAGATAAGTGTCTTCCCAATGAAAGATGACGATTTTACAGTTGCGGTGCAGAATATCACCAACAGGAAAAAGGCAGAACAAGAACTTATCATCGCAAAAGAAAAAGCCGAAGAAAGTGACCGTCTGAAATCCGCCTTCCTTGCAAATATGAGCCATGAGATAAGAACACCCATGAACGGGATACTTGGTTTTTCAGAACTGTTGAAAAAATCAAATCTTTCGGTTGACAAGCAGCAGGAATTCATCAGGATAATTCAAAAAAGCGGTCAGCGAATGCTGAATATTATTAACGATATTGTCGATATCTCAAAAATTGAGGCAGGATTAATGGATATATCTGTTTCTGATACGAACATAAACGAGCAGATGGAATATATCTATAATTTTTTCAAGCCGGAGGTTAAAAGTAAAGGAATGGAGATTTATTGTAAAACTTCCCTGCCTTACGAAAAAGCGGTCTTTAAAACAGATACTGAAAAAATTTATGCCATCCTTACCAATCTTGTTAAAAATGCTATCAAATATACAAACCAGGGTTCAATTGAATTTGGTTACACTAAAAAGGATGCTAACCTTGAATTCTTTGTAACCGATACCGGCATTGGAATTCCGGAGGACAGGCAGCAGGCGGTTTTTGAACGATTTGTCCAGTCCGACATAGCCAATAAAAATGCCATACAGGGTGCAGGCCTGGGATTATCAATTACCAGGGCATACGTGAAAATGCTTGGCGGGAAAATCTGGGTTGACAGCAAAGAAGGAAGAGGTTCAACATTTTACTTTACAATCCCGGCCAGCTTAAAAGCAGAAGAAGAAAAGCCGGTAATTATTTCCTGTTTATCAGGTGGAGGGGAGAATACTATTGCAAATAAATATAGCGGACTTAAAATCTTAATTGCTGAAGATGAAGAAATCTCGGCATTGCTTATCACTGAAATGCTTCAGGATATTTCTGACCGGCCTATGTACGCAAAAACAGGTATTGAGGCAATTGAAATATGCCGGGATAATCCTGATTTGGACCTGGTGCTGATGGATATTCAAATGCCGGAGATGAACGGGTATGAAGCAACTAAAAGAATCAGGGAGTTTAATAACGATATTGTTATAATAGCACAGACTGCCTATGCTATCTCAGGTGACAAAGAAAAATCAATCCAGGCCGGATGTGATGACCACATCTCAAAACCAATTAATCGTGAAAAATTGGTTTACGTTATAGAAAGCCATTTAAACAAACACCCAAAGCAAAAATTAAATGGTAAACTTTTCAACAAAACAAATGCTGGTAATAATCCAACCGGAACACCGGCCATATAATAAGTAAAAAATACTCTAAACCTTACTATATGTGCGAAGGAAATGGCTTTAACTCCGGAACCTGCTTTGCACCGCGAAATTTTGATTTATAATTGCGTTTTTTGGCAAAAACCCGATAACACATTAACCCATCCAATATTTGTACCATCTGCAAACAGTCATGGATTTTACGGTTTTTTAACATTCGCCCCGGTTTTTTCTCTCAAGAATTGTTTTATTTTTTCTTAATTTTGGTCTCTTATTTCCCTGATATGTAATCATATAATTTGCCGGAACCAAAATTATCAATAACTGTTAACCAACTCATTCCGGTATTCATAAAGTAGATTTATCCCGGCATAAATCATCCATAACAATAAAGAAAGTAAAAAGAAATTTACAAATCATTAATTAGCCAGGATTCTTAAACGCATAATTTGAATTCCCTGCAAAACACAACTTATGGATATAAATTAATAATTATACTTTTTATTTATGAATTTTATCAAAATATTGACTTGTGGCTCTCTTACAAAAACCGTAAGCTTATTGCTGCTTTTTGTTGCACTTGGTATAACAGAGGGAAAAAGTCAGGATGAACCAGAAGTAATTAATAACTCAGGTAGAATAAGCGTTTTCCTGGATATGCCGTTTCACACTGATGAGGATTTTATTCGTCAGGAAATACCGGTGGTTGACTATGTAAGAGATAAGGAAATGGCAGATGTTCATGTTATTATGACCAGGCACGGTTCAGGAACCGGCACTAATTATGCAGCGTCATTTATTGGCTATGAGACATTTGAAAACATGAACTATGAACTGAGCTACTGGGATGATGCAACCAATACGTCTGATGAGACCCGCAGAGGATATACCAAGATGATAAAAATCGGACTTGCCCCGTTCGTTGCAAAGGCAGGTATTGCTAACGAGCTGACCCTTCAGTATGATGCACTTGTGAGTGTGGTTGAAGAAGTAAAAGATCCCTGGAATCACTGGATATTTGAAATTTCCGGATCCGGAAATTTTTCCAAAGAAGAAACCAGGGATTCCTACAGGCTGAATTACGGGGCATCTGCCGATAAAATCACTGAGGAATGGAAGATCAGATTGAGATCAGATTTCAGATATGATGAGCGTAACTATTTTAATGATGATGAAATTATAACCAGCGTTTCAACAAGGGACCGGGTAGACGGTTATGTTTTAAAGAGCCTGACAAATCACTGGTCCGCCGGAATATTCGGCAGGTATAATGCCAGCACATATTCAAATCTGGCTAACAGTCTGGAGGCATCGCCGGCGGTCGAATACAGCATTTTCCCCTATGACGAAGCGACCAGACGTTCGATCACTTTTGCATGGAGGTTGGGCAACGGATATTATGATTACATTGATACAACCATTTTTAATAAAACTGAAGAATATCTGTTTAGTCAGTCCCTCGATGCTTCTGCAGATTTTCAGCAGACATGGGGAAGCTTGTATATTGGGCTGGAGGGATCCCACCATTTTCATGATTTCAGATCTAACAGGCTGGAATTTTACACCTGGTTAAATCTGCGCCTGCTGCAGGGTCTTTCTCTCAGGATCAGAGGTGAATATGACCTTATAAATGATCTGGTAGCTATACCTAAAGAGGATCTTTCCCTGGAAGAGATCCTCCTGGAACAAAGGCGCCGGGCTACAGATTACGAGTTCTCCGGCAGTATAGGACTATCCTACACCTTCGGCTCAAGAATAACCGGTATCTATAATCCCAGATTCTGATAGCTTTACATTACGGTTAATTTTATCATAAAGAAGGCGGAAATTCCCGGGCGGGGAATCTCGGATTATTTTACTATTATTGTCATTGTTGTACTGGAAGGTTTTTTTATTTTTCCATTTTTCAGATTGCATATAAAGCCTTGATTATTAGGTGTTTTTATTAAATACATCCATTTTAAATCCTTAGATTAAATAAATATGAAATCCAAGAGTCCTGCTTCCAGAAGAAGCTTTATTAAAACCGCCCTGGTCGCAGGGGCGGGGTTAACCATTATCCCCCGGCATGTGCTGGGAGGAAACGGTTATACGGCACCTTCAGATCAACTTACCAAAGCCATAATAGGTGTTGGTGGAATGGGCCGGGGTCATATACCTTACGAAGGTACCCGGGTGGTGGCTATCTGCGATGCTGACCGGCTCCACCTGGAACAGGCAGGAAATATGATCGGCCACCAGGTAAAGGCTTTCCGGGATTTCAGGGATGTCCTGCAGTTACCGGAAGTAGATATTGTTCATATCGCCACCCCTCCTCACTGGCATGGCATTATGGCAGCAGAGGCGGCCCGGGCGGGTAAGGATATCTGGTGTGAAAAGCCGATGACCCGGACTATTGGTGAAGGTAAAAAGGTTATGGAAGCGGTAAAGGCCAACGGGCGTATGTTCAGGCTGAATACATGGTTCAGGTTCAAGGATAACTTTTACGGACTTGGTACTACAGTGAAGCCGCTGAAAAAAATTATCGATAGTGGTATCCTGGGATGGCCCCTGAAATTTACTGTGAGCGGTATTACCGGTTATGACTGGAAATTCTACTGGAGCGGTCGTCATAACCTGACCCCGACGGAGGTCCCCGAAAACCTGGATTATGACATGTGGCTTGGTCCCGCACCTTACAAACCCTACAATCCGGCAAGGGTGCACGCCAACTTCCGTGGTTACTGGGATTACGATGGCGGGGGACTGGGAGATATGGGACAACATTATCTTGACCCGGTACAATACCTGCTTGGTAAAGATGATACCAGCCCGGTCAGGGTGGAAGTGGACGCTCCACAGCAGCATTATGATGCAGTTGGTTCCTGGCGCAGAATTGAATATACTTATGCAGACGGCTGCCAAATCATACTTGACGGAGATAATGCGGACAGGGATGCTGCTTACATTGAAGGTCCTAATGGCAAGATATTCCGCGGATTTGAATCGGATATTCCCAACCTGCAACAATTCCTGAAAACTCTTCCCGATCCTGAGCCACAGATAACCATCTTTTCCGAATCGGTAAAGACACGTAAGAAATTCGCCCTGAACGAAACAAACGGATTTCGTTCATCGACCCTGGTCAACATGGGAATTATTGCGGTACGACTCGGCCGCACCCTTAATTTTGACCCGGAAAAACTCAGGTTTATTGACGATGAAGGGGCAAACCGCCTTATCGATCCTCCGATGAGGGCACCGTGGACTATTTAATATTTGTCAAAATAATATTTAAAAAAATGAATAAAAAGATATTTCATATTATAGCCATAGCGTTTCTTTCCTTACTAACAACCGGGGTGTATGCGCAGGACAACCGCACGCTGGATACCAGAGTAGCAGATATTCTGGCTCAGTTCCCTGCCGGCGACCTTAACCACCGCGACAAGGTGTTAGATGAACTTATTGAACTCGGACCCGAAGGTTTTGATAAGCTATCCGGGATGCTCACTCCCGCCGGAACCGGAGATGACACCGCGGTACGTTTTGCAATGAACAGCCTTGCCCGTTATGTAAGTGAATTCGGGAGAGAGGAAGAAAGGGAGTTGATTGAGAGTTCCTTTCTGAAGGCGCTGAAGCAGCACCGGGATGTTGAAGTAAAAACTTTTTTACTCAACCAGTTGAACCTGGCAGGAGGTGAGCGGACCATAGAGTCCGCCAAAGAATATTTAACCCTCAGGGATATTTCAGAACCTGCTACCCAGACCTTGTTGTCGATAGGCACCCCGGCGGCGGCACAGGCAATCCACAAGGCCCTGGGCATGGCAGACCAGGAGGTGAAGATAACACTGATAACAGCCTTGGGCAATTTACAATATGACCCCGCAGTAAGCGATATCTCTCCTTACGCATCCGATCAGGATATCCGTCTGAGAAAAGCCGCCCTTGAAGCGTTGGCCAGGATAGGTAACCCTGAATCTTACAAACTACTCCTCAGGGCAGCAAAAAAAGAGGATTTTGCCTATGGCCCCGAAGGAGCGGCTGGGGCATTCCTGCTTTACACCCGGAGACTTGGGGAAAGAGAAGAAACAAGGTTACTGGAGAGGGCATGCAAACAGATATTCCGGGCAAACCGGGAAGAAGAAAAGTTGCATAACTACACAAACGGACTGGCCATATATGCAGGATATTTTGGCTATGAGGCCCTGCCCCTGCTCCTCGGGGCGATGGAAAACGATAATAAAGCATTTCGTTATGCAGTACTCAACATCGCCCTGGATATAGGCGGAGTTGCAGGAACACGCCAGTGGATAGACAAAGGTGAAGATGCATCACCCACAGTGAAGGCAGAGATCATCGACATGCTGGGACGCAGAGGAGATCTTCTGGCGGTTGATTTCATCCGTCACAGTCTCCGTGACCAGTCACCCGTGGTGAGGCAGGAAGCGATTACCGCTCTGGCAAAATTACAAAATCAGGAGGCTGTTCCCGTTCTTATAGATCACCTTACTGCGGGAAATGATCCGGAAGCCACCAGGGACGGATTATTGCAGTTGCTTAGCCAGAAGCATCTTTACCTGGTAGCCGATGCAATGAAGAAATCATCGGGCACCGCCAAAGCGGCTTTTATCGATATAATAAGCGCCAAAACCGGATACTTGTATTTTGATGATATTATTGATCTGACTACTTCTCCGGACCAGGAGGTAAGAGTATCGGCATTCAATGCTCTGCAAAACATCTCCACTCCCGGTAATCTTGACCGGCTGCTGACACTTCTTCTTTCTGTGCAAAAAGATGATGAGATATCCATGGTACAGTCCGCCCTGATTGCTGCCGCAGTTGGGATCGAAAGAGAAAAGACGGAGAACGGACTGGTAATCCGGGCACTGGAGAACACAAACCAAAAGGACAGGATCATACCGGTTCTCCCAGAAATAGGCGGAGAAGTGGCACTGAAAAAGGTTTCCGAATATTTCCTCAACTCACAGGGAAAATCCAAAGAGACCGCCTTCCAGGCGCTGATAAGCTGGAAAGATTATTCAGCTGCTGAATCACTTTACCAAATTTGCAGTACCACCTCCGGGGAATACAGTGAAAAGGCCTTTGCCAATTTCGTAAGACAGGTAAGCAGCGCAAGTATAACCGATGATCAGAAACTTCTGCAATACCGAAGAATCATGCCACATGCTACAGGAGATGATTCCAGAAGAGAGTTGATAAATGCCACCGGGAACCTTGGTACATTCCTGTCGCTGGTTTATCTTAAGCAGTTCCTTAAAGAAGAAACGCTTCAGCAATCAGCTGCCAGAGCCATAATGAAGATTGCATTGCCCAACTCGGAAGGAAGAGATGGTTTCTCCGGGAGACTGGTAAGGGAGATGCTTGAAAAATCCGCTTCTCTGCTTGAAGGTGAGGAGAGCGAATACGACATAATAAATATCAACAACTATCTTGAAGACATGCCCCGGGAAGAAGGTTTTATCTCTCTTTTCAATGGTAAAGATCTGGAAGGGTGGCAGGGACTTGTGGGAAATCCCATTACCCGTACCGGCATGAGTGAACAGGAGCTATCGGAAAAACAACGGGAAGCCGACAGGCAGATGAAAGAATACTGGAAGGTTAAGGACAATTCTATTGTCTTTAACGGTAACGGTGCAAATCTTTGCTCGGTAAAGGAATACGGCGATTTCGAAATGATAGTGGACTGGCGGATAACAAAGAACGGGGACAGTGGCATATACCTGCGGGGCACCCCGCAGGTGCAGATATGGGATACATCAAGGGTCAACGTGGGCGCACAGGTAGGCTCCGGCGGATTGTACAATAATCAGAAACATGAAAGCAAACCACTGAAAGTTGCCGACAACCCTGTTGGTGAATGGAACACTTTTCATATTACTATGATAGGAGAAAATGTTACTGTCTTTCTCAATGGAGAACTTGTGGTGGATAATGTTCCACTGGAGAATTACTGGGACCGCAGCCAGCCCATCTTTGAAAAAGGGCCGGTTGAATTGCAGGCACATGGTACCGATCTTGCATTCCGTGATATTTACATCCGGGAGATCGATACCCGTGAAATCGGGCTAAGCCGGGAGGAGAAAGCAGAGGGTTTCGTTTCACTGTTCAACGGGAAGAACCTCGATGGATGGCAGGGAAATACAACCGATTACGTAGCGGCAGACGGCGAGATGATTGTTCAGCCTGCCGGAGGCGGCCACGGCAACCTGTTCACCGAAAAGGAGTACGGCGACTTTATCTTCCGTTTTGATTTCCAGCTTACTCCCGGAGCCAATAACGGATTGGGGATAAGGGCACCCCTGGAAGGCGATGCCGCCTATGCCGGAATGGAATTGCAGATACTGGATAATACCGCTCCCATCTATTCTGAACTTGCCGATTACCAGTACCACGGTTCGGTTTACGGTGTGATCCCTGCCCGGCGAGGCTTTCTCAAGCCGGTAGGTGAATGGAACAGTCAGGAAGTGGTGGCAAGGGGCGACAGGATAACCATAACTCTTAATGGAACGGTCATTCTGGATGGTGATATTGCTGAAGCCAGCGAAAACGGTACCATTGATGGCAGGGAACATCCCGGATTAAAACGGGCCAAGGGCTACATAGGCTTCCTGGGTCACGGATCAGAGTTGAAATTCAGAAATATAAGGATAAAGGACCTGGATAACCCGAAGCCCTGAAATAATTTTTGGCAAACAACAGGTATTTGATAATGTAATACATTTTTTCAATGCGCAGAAATTCCTGTTGTTTGCCACTTATATAATGCTGTATTTTTATGAACCGGTTTTTCATTATTTCCATTCAGTCATATATAGAATAGTAGTTTGAAATAGTCCGATTCAGACTCAATAAATTAAAATGTACATACCCGGTATTTAAGAAATCACAACCTAAATATCCAGCACATCCCTCAGAAGTGCATAGCCCGAACGGCTGACCGGCACTTTGAATGAGCCTTTTAATACAGCGATCCATGAACTTTTACCGTACGGTTCAAGCCTGATCATCTGGTCGGTCCTGATAATATATGATCTGTGGACCCGGATAAAATCATCTGTTGACAGGTGGTCATCAAAATGTTTCAGGGTTTGCTGCTTCAGGAATTTTCCATAATTTGTATAGATCATCACATAATCATCCTGGGCTTCAATAAAAATTATCTCAGTAGCAGGGATAACCCTGATCTCACCTTTGGTCTTTACTACTACCCGGGAGATGAGCCCGGCAGTTTTTTCAATATGTTCTTTCAGTCCGGCAAAACCAACCTTTCTGCCTGATTGCAGTCTGCCTGATGCTTTATCTACCGCTTCCCTGAACCTCTCTTCTGAAAAAGGCTTCAGCAGATAATCAACAGCATTGATTTCAAAAGCCTTTAGGGCATACTGATCATAAGCCGTGGTAAAAATAATCCCAGGCATATCATCAAGTAGTTCAAGCATCTCAAACCCGTTGAGCTTGGGCATTTGCACATCAAGAAACACCAGATCGGGTTTAAACTCCCTGATGGCCTTCAGCGCTGAGAAACCGTCAGCAAACTCGCCGGAAACTTCAATATCCGGATAATTTTTGAGGTACTCCCTCAGGATGCTCCTGGCGAGTTCCTCATCATCAACTATCAACGTATTTATCTTCATGATAGGGTATAAACAGGTTTACAATAAACATTCCGTCCTCTTTCCGCGAAAGCATAAGATCCTCACGTCCATAGATAAGCCTGAGCCTCTCCCTTATGTTTTTCATCCCGATGCCGGCTCCGGGACGTGGGGTATTGTCACTGTCGTAATTATTTGTTATGCTTACAGCCAGCATGTCATCTTCTACTCTGCATCTCATCTTTATGTCGATTGGGTCGGTGCTTTCATAAACTCCATGCTTCAGGGCATTTTCAAAGAGCGGCTGAAGTATCATATTCGGGACAAGGTAGTTTTCGCAATCGTCCGGACAATCAATTTCAAAATTCATTTTATTACCGAATCGCACCTTTTCGATATCAAGGTACCTTCTGATATTCTCATTTTCATCTTTTAGGAGATTGAATTCCTTTTCAGCCAGTTTCAAAGAATATCTAAGGAATTCAGAAAGTTTTACTATCATCTCCCTGGCGGCTTTTGGATTGCTTAAAGTAAGAGCACTTACAGAATTTAGTGAATTGAAGAGGAAATGCGGATTTATTTGTGATCTCAACATATTAAGTTCTGCCTCCTTTACCATAGTCCGTGCTTTCGCCTCATTCTGAATTCTCTCTTTAAGGTTGCGGGAATATACGGCCAGGAAATAAACCAGAAGCATCATAATATACAATAGTGTTCCCGAAATAACCCTGTACGGAACGGAAGCAACAAGTGAGCTTATCAGGGCCTCATCACCCCGGAAAAGTTGCCGCATGATAAGATAACCTGACGACATCCACACAACAACAACAAGTATTCCGAGTGCCAGGAAATTTATAAATACTATTATCCTGTTGCGGTCACTCAGGGGTATATACCTTAAAGGATACCAGATAAGCAGCCCCATTAAAAAGAAAATGGTGTTAAAAACGATGCTGTCGGCCAAAGCATGTTTCATCTCCAAACCGAAATATAAAACAAGCACACCTGCCTGAATGGTTATTACAAATGTCCAGACAAGTGTGTATATTAAAAGATTTTGCCTGTTCAACAAGATGGGATGCATCGGCTATCAGTTAAAGTTGACCAGCTCTCCGCCTCCAAATATAGCTACTCCTTTTATAATAAGCGTGCGTGAGGAGTCCCTTTTCATTTCGGGGGATTTGATCCGTTTATCACTGAATCCGCCAAAAACCGCGGCTACCTCTACCTTTACGTCCCAGTCCTGCGGAACAATGATCTTCGAACCGCCGAATACCATCACTATCTCGAGAACGTTATTGCCCGGTGCCAGTTTTGTCTGGAGCATATCATAATTGCCTCCTCCAAAAATATTGACTATCTCACCGCCCCTGAAATTTTCAGTCTCAATTATCCGGTCATGACCTCCGAAAACATTGACATCTTCAATAGCATCGCCACTATTTTTGCTTGCCGAGTAACCGAGTCCCCTGGTGAAAGAACCTCTCAGGAGTATCATCAGCCCTACAAATAGCAGCAGTGCCGGCCAGAAAAGACTGCCGGCACTAACCGGCAAAATTGTTAATTTCGGCAGCAGGAAAAATACCCCAATACTTAGAAGAATAATCCCGGTAAGCCTCCCATCCTTTTTTGACAGGAAAACCAATCCCATTACAATAAGCAGCATCTGCCATGAGATTAATATGTGTCTTACCCTGAACGGGAAAAGATTAAGCTGGTCGCCAATAAGCAGCAACCCGGCCATAACAAGTAGGGTACCTATTACGAATACCACACCTCTTCCGGCTTCATGTTTATTTTCGTCAATTCTTTCCATTTTGATTTGATTTTTATTGGTTATACGACAAATGTATCCCATCTATTCCTCAAGAGGAAAAGAAAATCGGCGAACGGTATTAATCCACCGGTATTAGGTAGAGGGTGGCCGTTTATCACATCCTTCGCAGCATGCTGGTACCGGATACTGAGCCCGTAGCTCAGAAGCCTGCTTCCAACCAGATCCTGGTCAGAAATTCCAAATGACATATGCATTTCATTGCCGAAGGAATATTTTTGTGAACCCAGATATGTGGGATTCTCTCCTGTCACCCGGTAAGTAATTGTGTGGCTAATCGAAACAGAAGGCTTTACTGAAAGATTATAGGAGAACAAATGATTTACAAATACATCCGTTGCACCTAAACCTGGCTGCAGATCAGCATTCAGCGTAATTCCTCTGCTGTTTTTCAGATCAGAGGGAACTGTCGGAAATTTAGGACCCGCACCCACTCTCGTAGTAATCCGGTTTGTTGATATATAGGTATAATTTAATAATAGTACTGCATCCCCGGGTCCGGCAGTCACACTGTTCCACCCCAGCGGCAGAGCAAGCGGGGAAAGCCGGGGACTTAATGTACTCTCCTGTATCGGGAATGAAGTCAGGGTCATATCGGGAGAAGCAAGTGGAGCTATTGGCCACGTGATAGGTAAGCATGGCGGTGCGGAGCATGTCATGGTTGACTTTGCCGATGATGAAGTATTCGACAAACTACTGTTGGGCGACAGGATGCATATAAACGCTTACGGCACCGGAATGGAACTGACCAATATAGAAGGTGTAAAAGCAGTAAATGTCAGTCCCCGCCTCATGGATGCACTTACGGAAGCTGGAATGGGAATAACCCCGGAAGGAAAACTGCGAATTGGGGTAACGCTGACTGTCCCGGCGAAGATAATGGGTAGCGGGCTCGGACGAGATCATTCCTATAGTGGCGACTATGACATCCAGCTATTCGATGAGCAGGTTGTTGAAAAGTACAACCTGAATAGTCTCAGATTCGGAGATATAGTTGCTATAATTAATGCCGATACCAGCTATGGCCGGATATTCAAAAACCGGTGCTGTTACTATCGGAGTGATAACACACAGCGGTAGCACAATTGCCGGTCACGGACCTGGTGTAACCACTCTTTTCACATCTACAGAAGGTCATATCTAACCGGTTACCGATCCGGAAGCGAAGCTGAAATATCTGCTGTTCGAATGATATGTTGCCACAACACCGCACCGGGGTAAGTTTACATATTATAGCAATGTAGCTGATCTGGATCTTCCTGCAGATCTGAAGGCCCGGCTATACTGTGCATCGGTATCCCTCTGTATATCCTGAGATTATATAAAACTCATGTCAAATACCTGGAAATGTAAAATTGATTTTAATTAAGAATCTGAACAGCAAAAATTTAAGTCAAGTATAAAACTTCAGTAAATACTAGTTAATGTACAAAATTGAGTCACAGATCCTTTCTGGCACCATCGGAATAAAAGCAATGGCTGCAGAGAACGGGAAAGTTAAAATACAATTTGTACCCGTTGAAATTGATGCTGAAATGCTGGATTGCACAAATCCAGATTGCGTTAACGGCTTCGGTTTTGAATACGGTGAAAATATTGTTGGGCAGAACCACAATTTGCAGGAAGAAGATGAAGATGGTTACATGGAAGTTTTGGGTTATGATTTGATTACAGTGGATTTTAAGTTATTGCAGGAATTGGCTGCCAACAATAAAGAGTTACCCCTAACTATCCCTGTTTCTATTAATCAAGATTACCGTAATGAGGAATCCACTCCAACTGGTCCTGAAGGCAAGATCTGCACATTTCGGGTTACCGGATGGATAGGACAAATTAAAAATGATGAAGAATAACCCGAACTGAATTATCTGAGCCGCTTCACTTAAGATATCCAACAAACCGTAACCTGAAAAGAAATTTCATTCATCCGGACGACAAGGCCATCCGTCAGATCCATGAATTCAATAACGGGCTTACCAATGCTGTCTCCTGTCACCCAAATGAGAATTCCAATACTCACCATAAGTATTACAGTGGAATCAAAATTCAGATTTTATTCCAGATAAAAGGAATTCAATTGTAGGTTAAAACCCGTTAACTGAATAAAAACCTGCAGGGAGAGTAAAACTATACGGCCTGAAAATTTTGGCAATTTCAGCAACCGTATAATTAGCTAATATTAAATAGCTTCTACTTCTTTGGCTTGTGGACCTTTTTCTCCTTGAACTTTTTCGAAGGTTACTTCCTGACCGTCTTCCAAATTCTTAAAACCTTCCTGTAAAATGTCAGAATGATGAACAAATATATCTTCTCCTTCTTCTGATACTATAAATCCAAATCCTTTGGTTGAATCAAACCACTTAACGGTACCTTTCATAATATTTTAGATTAAATAATTAGCCTATAAAGGTAAACATTTTTTAACACTCTGCCTATTATTTCGAGTTGTTCCAGAAATTCCGCAACAACTCGATAGATTTAAACATATCTTGTCTGTCCGTCAAATTTATTTATAATCGAATGTGTTTTGCAAGCTACCCGTTTTTTATAATTGAATGTCTCCTTCTCTCAGTCCATTCAGGGTTTTTTGTTTATTAATCATGAAAGATACAAATAGTAAAACTCCAGTTATAATGAATAAAATAGTCATGATGCTTTTGGTTTTTCAATTTGTGTTCCCAAAATTTCACTGGTGATTTGGGCTTCAATCCGGTAACTGCCGGTGATGGATGGTCTGGAAGCCACCCGCCAGAATAAAGCATTTAAACCGGAATTGGCTGTTATTGCAATAACGGCACGGGCAATGCACGACGATAAGCAAAAAGCACTGGAAGCAGGTTGCAACGATTATGTTGCCAAGTCGAAAAAAAAAGTTGCTTTATGTAAAAATACCTCCGGTAATCGTCGACAGGCACATTATTGTAGCGGAAATGGGTAATTCGCATGAAGCGAGAATCTTTGAAAAAACTGTAGCCGCCAGCTGTGTTGGAAATCAGGCCGAAAAATCTTCGTTTCCCAGATAATTGATCCAGGGCCAGTGTGTTTGCGGGATTGTAATGATATATATCCGCGAATTATCGTCGAAAAGGCTGTATTTTATTATATTTTATTACGTTACATAGATGCAACTCATATTGTAATTCAAACAAAAAGAAAAGTGATTTATTTATGAACTTCCTGCTTCTTGTTGGTTCAGGGTTTTCAGAATGGTAGGATTTGTATTGGCAGTTCCAATCTAAACCTTTAAATACCAGTTCAAGCTAAGCCAGAAACTGTTTCGTGCCGATGCATTCAAAAACGAACTTATGCGATAATTTAACCCAAACTCAAATTTATTGTTTTCCGAAAAAACATAACCGAGAAGCGGAGCCAGCCGGATTTCCAAATCGTATTCATCCTTCTGGAAAGCATTAATGTATTCGTTGCTAATTTTTAAATAAAACTCTTGGATATCAACCGATTCGCCATTTAGCGGAAATTCGCCTATAACGCGATAGCGCAGTCTCAATTCAGTTGGAATGCCTGTAGCAAATGCCTGGTCGGATGCAAAACGATGCGCCATCCTGAACCTGGTGTATCTTCTTACCAGCGTAAATTGCTGCACGGCTTTGTGAATATTTTGTCCGTTTCGCAAGCGGATGAGGTAACCGCCGGCAAGTTTGTTGTTCAAGCCTACTCTCTTTGAGGCAATCAGCGAAAGGTCGGTCAACTGGTAATCAAAACCCAGAAAAGACTCTCCTGAAAATGTGCCGCTTGCCAACGACTGCCTCGATTCTGCTTTGAAGTTGATGCTGAAATCGTCCGGCAATCCTTTGTTGATATTTATTGACGGCTTTGTTCCAAACCGGTAAGCCGACTGGGCATTCACCAAAGAAAAGTTAGTCAGTACCAGAAAAAGTAATGCAGGTATATACTTTTTAGAATTCAAGATTATCGGTATTTCTTAAGATAATTTGTTCCGTTTTTTTCAATTCGCCCTGACTGTTATAGGTCATTTCGAACAAATTCCACCGCCGGTTTTTTTTGCCTTTAACAACAATTTCGTAATGAATGTTGTAGTGTTCTTCCCGGTTTGGTTCATTCAGGAAATCGGCAAATGATGGAATCGACCCGCTGTATTGCACCTGCATTTTTCTGATTTTGAATTTTGAATACGTGTTCTTCAAAGAGTTTTTTATGGAAGCCTGTAATTTTTCCAATAATGCATCAAAAGGGGTTTTTATTTCAATATCGAGGAAATTGCCAGATGTGTCGAATTCAACACTGTATCTTTTTTGATTGTATTTAAATTTGGCTTCGATGGAATTTCCTTCCAGGTTTTCTTCAAAATACCACTTCTCCGAGAAATCGATGGACGCAGAGTGAATGAACTCCAATGCTTTTTCAGGCACTTCTTCCTGTTTTATACGGTACTCTTTTTCGTATTTTGTTTGGGCTAGAAGTATAGCAGGAAAAAAGAGTGTAAACGCCAAAAAGATAATATCTTTTGAAATTCTCATTCTCATCCAATTCAGTTTTAACGATAAGCAGCTACAAATAAAAATTGTTCAAAGATAGCATTTAAATGACATCTATATAAAACGAAAATTTGTTCAACCTTAAGCTGGCGACTCTTTGTAACCGGTGTCAAAAAAAGCAGCACGGATTGCACTCCGAAAATTCAGGGCGCACCAGCGGAGATTTCAGTAAATTTAAAAAATCATTTGACAGCGATTTTTTTTGATGATGGGTAAAACTATATGAACATTTTCCATTATTTTGGTGGAACATATTCAATTTCAATTTACGTTGGCATTCATTAGAAACACGAAATAATTAGTATTGAAGAATATAAATTTCAAATAGCTGAAACTGTGAATTTAGTTTTCTGCATCTTCACATTTTTATTTATATTACAAAATTTATTTTCAGGTAATAATGCAAAAGTTTATTCCTGATTAAGTGTTAAAAAATAAAGGTAACTATTTTGGAAAAAAATATTTACCAGCTTCCAGTTCTAAAAGAAAAATATTTCTCTAGTCTTCAAACCATTGCTCAGATTCCCGGGCAATAGTATCAAAGAGATTTTCTGGCATTTTTTCAGAAAGAGATCACTTT
>CAZFOO010000076.1:0-16576 GCA_964520585.1 uncultured Bacteroidales bacterium | reverse complement strand
GTACTTCGTAACACAAAATAACATGTATAAACATGAGGGTTCCATGGATTGAAAAGCTAAGTATCCTTGCTATGAATTAGTAACATAATGTTAAACAGATTGATAACCATAATTTATACGAATGAAAAAGTTCCCTGTTTTTTTGATGACCACCTTAATGGTTGGACTATTAATTGTTTCCTGCGAAAAGTTAGATGATTTTGATCAGTCTTTGTTGGTCGGGAAATGGCAATCCGGCACCTTATATTACAGATATTTCTCAGATGGTAATGGTTATAGCTGGGACGAGGGCGATGATGTAAGTGAGGATGAAGCCCAGGATTTTACATGGACCCTTGTTCAGTCTGAATTGACGCACATCCATATTCTGGAAATTGGAGGGACCGTACCTAAGGTTTACACCGTTACGGAATTAACATCCGGAAGATTAACTTATGAGGATGATTTTGGAAAAACTTTTAGTTTCGTAAAGGTGAGTGAATAGATGAAAAAATACCTGAAATTATTTTTCATTAGTTTGACTTCTTTGTTCCTTGTGGCAGTTATCTTTATAATTATTGCTTTTTGGTTGGTATTTACTCCAGAAAGATTAACCCCGGTGGTGAGAAAGCAATCGGAAAAGTATATTCCATACAGGACTGATATTGGTGAGGTGGAACTAACCTTGTTCAGCACATTTCCTCAATTAGGACTAAAGGTTAATGATTTTGCCGTATTTAGTCCGGGCACAGATGCACCTTGTGATACCCTGGTGTTTACAAAGGAGTTGGTTGGTGTGATTGATGCCAGGGCATACTGGAAAAGCGGGGAGTTGATCATTAACAAATTTATCCTGTCCGAAGGTTTAATGAATGTTTATACAGATAGCCTTGGCCAGACAAATTACGGACTCCTGGTTGATGGACCAGTAAATGGTTCAGAAGAGTCATCCGGTGTCGATGCAGTTCTTATAGATCTGGAAAACATTGAATTTGACAAACTGAATATTTCTTATATTGACCTTTTATCCGGATTAAATACATCAATTAATAATCTTTCAGCACAGCTGGCTGGTAATATAAGAGGTGATAGTGTCAAATTCCATCTTAATCTGAGTGATGCTAATGTGTCGTTTGAATATGAAGGAGAAAAATACCTGGATAATGCCGGACTAAAATTAAATATTCCTGGTGAAATACTGCTTTCCAGGCAATTGATCCAATTAAATGATGCTTATGCATCTATTAATGATTTAGGCATCACAGTCAGGGGTAACATCGAAAATGATACTCTTTTTAAAAATATCATAACCGGGATCAACTATCGGTTAGATTCCTGGCAAATAAAAGATATCATGGCTCTGGTTCCTCCTAAATACTTAAAGGACTTTCATACATTTGATGCTTCGGGTATTATCTCCTCAACTGGCAGTATAAAAGGAATTGCAAATGATTCATTAATGCCGCAGGCTGACATAAAACTGAAACTAAATGAAGGATACATTAAATATGATGGGTTGCCTTTTCCTTTGACAGAAATGGATGGTAACATTCATATTTTTTCTGATCTGAACAATGATACAGTATCCTGGCTTCAAATTAGCAGTTTTGAAGCTAAAACTCCCGGTTCAGGATTTAAAACCCGGGGGAAGGTGGATCATCTCTACCACGATATGCATATTAATCTCATAACTGAGGCCGATGTCCTGGTTGATGAATTCAAATCATTTATTCCGGGAAATGTGGATCTGAGTATCGGTGGAAGGATTAGCGGACTGGTACGATCTGATTTTACCATGTCACAAGCAACAGGCATGGAACTGGATAAAATGAAACTGTCCGGTTCAGCATCACTTTCTGATTTTAGCCTTGTCTATGATACTATATCCCTGTCATCCCCTAAAGCGGAAATTGACTTCTCTATTCCAAATCCCGGTATATCGGAAAGAAATACAAATTTTGCCTTTATCAAAATTGCCTCGGAAAACCTGACATCGGCTAAGATAGGTGATATTGGTACATCTATGAGGAATACCCACTTTTTCATGGAAATGTCAGATTTGCGTGATTCTACTGTCATTCCCGATCTGTTTTGCACTTTTAGTATTGATTCGCTCTGGGCCGGTATGGACACCATAAGTATTTCCATTAATAAGCCTTATGGTTATTTTTCTGTGTCACCTTCATCTGAAATGCCTGCTAATCCGGCTATTCAATTAGCCTATACCAGTTATGATATGACTGCAAATGCGGGGGATAGTTTTGTTTCATTGGATGATATAAGCATAAAGACAGATATTATCAACGATAATTCCCAAAATGACATTTTTCTGCAATGGCTTGCAACCGGATCTGCAGGCATGAATAACGGAGTCATTTCCTTGCCGGAGTTATCGCATCCTATTGAAATTTCAGCCATTAAAATGGATTTTGATCCTGAGAATTTCAATGTGCATGAGGGCAATATTGTAATTGATCAATCAGATTTTGGATTGACCGGTACATTGAAAAATGTTTTGTCATATTTCAGGGGTGACTCTATATTAATGGGAGATTTTAATTTTGTTTCTTCCAATACTGACCTGGCCCGTCTGATGTATCTTACCAGTGGAATTGGGGTTGAGGGTGAGGACAATATCCAGAAAGGTGAAAATGTTGAGCATGATCCTTCTCAGGCAAATAATAATGGTGCGTCTGAGGGACCATACATGGTTCCACAGGGAATAGATGTAATGCTCAGGGCTAATGTTGAACAGGCAACTATGGGGTCTGATACTGCCACTAATATTATTGGTAATGTCAGGGTTAGTGACGGACTACTGGTTATGGATGAATTGACTTTTACAACACCTGCTGCTGATATGCAATTAACGGCTATGTATCGTACTCCCAGGAAGAATCATTTATATCTCGGACTGGATTATCACATGCTGGATGTGGAGATAAGCAGGTTGCTTGAGATGATACCCGATATCGATACACTAATGCCTATGCTGCGTTCATTTGAGGGTTCAGGAGAATTTCATATTGCCGTTGAAACTTACCTGGATTCTCTCTATAATATCAAGAAATCCACCTTACGCGGAGCTTCCTCCATCAGGGGCGAAGATCTTGTACTGATGGATGGTGAAACCTTTAGCGAAATTTCCAAATCTTTGCGGTTCAGGAACAGGGATGAAAACAGGGTTGATTCTCTCTCCTCTGAATTTACTATCTTCAGGGAGGAGATTGATGTTTATCCATTCCTTATGGTAATGGACAGGTACAAAGCAATTATCGGCGGCCGGCATAACTTTGACCTGAGTTTTGATTATCATATAACCGTTGTAGAATCACCATTGCCCTTCAGACTGGGCATAGATATTAACGGAACAGTGGAAGAACTGAAATACAGAATGGCGAGTCCACGCTATTCGGAATTATACCGCCCGGTCTCCAGAAGAGCCGTAGAAAGCCGTCAACTGGAACTGCGAAGAATGATTCGTGAAGCGTTGTTGCAAAATGTGAGAGAGCAAAGTGAATCTACGAAGGATAATTTGTGACGCACACCTGCAGAGGGAACTGAATTATCTTGTATTAATAAAGTATCCCGTCAGGAATAAACTTATATAGTGTTGCAGCCTTCTGATGCTGACGACACTGAATTTCTGAACTTTTTCAGGATACCTGCCAGTGGTTTCGCCGGGGGTTGTTTCCAACCCTGCTTCCGTTTTTCAATTTCCCGAACGGTCAGGTCTACGTCTAAACGGTTTTTGTTAATATCTATGGTAATGATATCACCATCTCTGATCAATCCGATAAGACCTCCCACGTAAGCCTCGGGTGTTATATGTCCTACAACAAATCCATGTGAACCTCCTGAGAATCTGCCATCGGTAATAAGCGCCACCTCCTTTCCCAGTCCGGCGCCCATAACTGCTCCCGTAGGCTTGAGCATTTCCGGCATCCCTGGTCCGCCTTTTGGACCATTATTGCGGATCACGATGACTTCACCTGGTTTAACAATTTCACGTATCGCTTCAGTTGCTGAATATTCGTCTTCAAAAATTCTTGCCGGTCCACTAAAAAAATCTCCCTCTTTGCCTGTTATTTTTGCCACAGCACCCTGTTCGGCCAGATTGCCATAAAGTATCTGTAAATGTCCGCTTTTTTTGATCGGCTGATTTACAGGATGAATAATTGATTGTTCTTTTTCCAGGTCCTTGATTTCTTCAAGGTTTTCACCAATTGTTTTTCCGGTTACTGTCAGGCAATTACCATCCAGAATATTTTCTTTTAACAAAAGTTTCATTACTGCAGGAATTCCGCCTATGTTATGAAGATCTTCCATTAAATATTTTCCGCTGGGTTTTAGATCAGCCAGGTAGGGTGTTTTATTGCTTATTTCCTGAAAATCATCTATGGTTAGAGATATTTCCACTGCTTTAGCCATAGCTAAAAGATGTATAACGGCATTTGTGGAACCGCCGAGAGCCATGATAAGGGTGATGGCATTCTCAAATGCTCTCCGGGTCATGATATCCCTTGGTTTGATATCTTTTTCCAGTACTGTTTTTATGGCAGATGCCAGTGATTTTGCCTCATTTTGTTTTTGATTATCCAAAGCCGGATTTGATGATGTATATGGTAAGCTCATTCCCATACATTCAATTGCTGATGCCATTGTGTTGGCGGTATACATACCTCCGCAGGCTCCGGCTCCGGGAATACTGTTTTTTATGATTCCCTTGTAATCCAGATCGGATATTCTACCGGCTAACCGCTCACCATAAGCCTCAAATGCAGAAACTATATTCAAATCCCGGTTATTCCAACTGCCTTTTTTTACCGTACCTCCATACATCATTATAGCCGGTCTGTTAAGCCGCCCCAACGCTATCATTGCACCTGGCATATTCTTATCACAACCGACAATGGGAATAACTGCATCATAAAATTGTGCACTTACCACAGTTTCTATGGAATCGGCAATGATTTCGCGTGATGGTAAAGAGTATTTCATTCCTTCAGTACCATTTGTAATGCCATCACTAACTCCAATAGTATGGAAAATCAAGCCGTATAAATCTTCCTGCATGTCTACCTCTTTTTTTACCGATGAGGCAAGATCGTTCAGGTGCATATTGCAAGGGTTTCCCTGAAAACCGGTACTGACAATACCAACTTGTGCTTTTTTCTGGTCATCTTCATTCATCCCGATGGCATAAAGCATTGCCTGAGCTGCAGGCAGGCTATCATCCTGGGTAATGGTGCTGCTGTATTTATTCAGTATTTTCATTCGTATAAATTATAGTTAGAAATTTGTTTAACGTTATGTTACTAATTCATGATAAGGATGCTTTGCTTTTCAGTCCATGAATGTCACATCTGACTTATATTGCAAAAAACGAAAAGTTTTGCATGTGAGATCTACAAAGTCAAGCCCTCAATTTTATTAACCTGCGGTCGATTCCACATGCATTTTGTATTATGAATTAACATGAGGAATTTATATGATAATTAATTTTTTAGCTGACTATGGCTGGTCGCGAATTAAAATAATCTTCAAGTTCCGCCAGTGTGCCTGAGCTGGTATTCGTATCTTTTATAATTACTCCGTTTTCAAGCAGCAGTATGCGGCTGCAAATCTCTGTTACATGCTTTAGATCGTGACTTGAAATAATTATGGTTACCCCCTCACGATGAAGTTCCTTTAGCCTGGTTTTAAGCCAGGACTGGGAGCTTGGATCCAGATTGGAAAAGGGTTCATCCAAAATCAGTATCTCCGGTTCGGAAAAAACTGCGGCCAGAATCCCAAGTTTATTTTTATTTCCGGCAGAAAGCTCCCGGTTATATTTTTTTGATGTGATATCATCAGAGAAAAAGCCAGTGTGACGGTTTAAAAAGTCATTGATATCAGCGGAATTTTTTTCATGAAGATTTCCAATAAACTCTAAAAATTCCAGGGGAGTCAAAAATGGAATCAAAAAGCCTTCATTTAGATAGGAACCTGTATAATTTTTCCAATCATCTGACTCTGAAACGTTTTTACCTTTAGATAATACTGATCCTGTTGTCGGTTGGATCAGATCGAGTATTAAACTCAGCAAGGTGGTTTTTCCTGCTCCGTTATTTCCAACCAAACCGATAAAGTTTCCCTCTTTAATTGTGAGTTTTTCTATTGACAGGGAGAATTTCCTGCCATAAAACTTTTTAAGATTGTTTATTTCGATCATAGCAATTATATTTTTCTGAAACCGGCAGACATTATATACTTCCTTTTTAAAAACTGATTGACAACCAATTGTAAAAGATACTTGTTAAAAATAATCCCGAGAAGTCCCGTGATTCCTAATGCATAAATACTATATTGAGGAAACCCAAAAATCAGGAATATAATGTGAATAATCAGGGGAAACCCCATAATCGGAAATACCATCAGAAACTGGGATGCTCCTGTACCCTGGTAATTAAGAAACTGACTCTTCCCTAAATCTATACTCGTCGTGTTGCTGGTGCAAAATAGCAATAACAGAATTGATGAAAAACCTATGTTATATAATAGCATTGCTGAATTGATAAGGCCAATTTTGTAACTTATTATTGCATAAGGCAAGGTAATGATGAATCCTGCAATACCTGAAACCGCAAAAAGCAGATATTTTGATTTAATATAATTGTACGAGGTTAGCTTGTTTGCCATATAACTATCGAAATAGGATCCTTCCCAGGCAAACACAAACTGTCCGTAATTAAGTGCAAAAGCAGACGTAAGAATCATGCCGGCAATAATCAGCATAAAATAATTATCGAGATTTTCCACATCGTATAGTATAAAACCGTATGCCAGGAATAACAGGCTAAAATACAAGACCGACTTAGGCCTTTTATTCCTCAGTATCATCTTCAGCTCAACACGGATCAGGTTACCCACTTCTCCATACCGGCTCAGGAACATGAAATTACCAGTCTTGGTTCTTCCTGTTTGTGTACTCTCTATATAAGAGTTTTTTCGCAACAGCAGATAGGTCTGGAAATAAACAAAAGCGGCTATCAAAACCGGAATCATTATCAGATATGCATTATTTGCCAAATAAAGTATAATCAACGAAAAATAATCCGATAATGATACTATTCCGCTGATATCTAAGTAAAAAATCGAAACCGCAGCTATCAATACAAAGAAAACAAGTACTGGCGTTTCCGATAAATATTTTTTTAACCAAAAATTAAGGTAGTTATTTATTGTGATAAATGAAAGTATGGTGATTATCCAGGCTAAACTATAAAGTGCAGTCTGTGAGGTACAAATAGTTTTTATAAAAAAGGGAAGAACAAGAAGAACCGGGATGATGTTAAAAATGCTTGGAACACTTCTTATTAAAGGATAATGCAGCAATTTGCTTTTTTTTATGGGGAGGGTAAGGTAAGGTTTGATAGATAAAGTGGGAAGTTGTTGTATGAAAAATCTTATTATCAAATCGAATGCAAAAAAATACAACAGAAGACCGGTAAAGGCATCAATTATATTCTTACCTGCGTAGAGCTTTTTTATTATTGGTTCAGCAGAAAGGCCCGTGATTATTACCATAATAATCAAAAAAAAGCTTACAATCCCCAGAATTATATTAAGTAAACAACTCTTTTGCCAGAACGGGGATCGCTGATTTTCTTTTATTTGATGACTGAGTAATTGAAACATTGATAACCATTATTAATTTATATTGCTTGTGATAAGAAGGCACGAGGAGAAATCCTGATACAATTTAGGAAAAATAGTTAATTTATTAGTCATTGAACAATGTTTTTTTGAACATCCATCAAATTGCCGGTTTTTAAGAAAAATGCACTATGCGTTGCTGATAACGGGATATTTTGCTGCTGTATGTGAGTAATTACCTTTTATTTTCAAATAATAATAATTCGTTTAAGGTTTCAGAATTATGTTATTTATTTCCGGAATTAAGCAAAGTTTCGTATATTTATATTATATTGATAAATTAAAAAATAATATTATGCCTTTATTAAATGTACTAATCGTAATTATTATAGTAGGAGTGCTTATGTGGCTGGTGAACCTGATTCCCATGCAGCGAACTATAAAGAGTATTTTAAATATAGTTGTTGTTATAATACTTGTAATTTGGTTATTAAATGTATTTGGAATTATTGCTACCTGAACAAAGAGGTAATTTGACAAATCACTTAAATAAACCTGAGATTAAATAATATTTGAATTTTGATGGATTTTTGTCCCCATTAATTATTACCATGGGGCATTTTTCCTGAAAAGTGCATATTTATAAACTATAAACCCTTCATTTTTGTGATTCATATGCTATAACTACGGTATTGTGAAAAGATTACTGGTCGCATAGACTATACATATCGGCAATTAAGATCCGTAAGCATGATATATATTATTTTATTTAATAATATGATAATTGAGGTTATATTGGCCGATATATACAAATGGTTTTATTGTAGTGGTTAAAGCACCTTTAAATAAGGATCAATTAAAATCAATCACAGACCGATCAAACTTAATTTTTAAGCGCAGAGCAAATCTCTCTATTTTGTTAAAATAATAAACTTTTTTCCAATGCATAGACTTAAGATTTCAATTATATTTTCACTTTCAGCCTTCATTCTGATGCTTTCTTCATGTGCAATTAATCCGGTTACTGGTAAAAGGCAGTTGATGCTGATATCTGAAAAACAGGAAATCAGAATGGGTCGTGAATATGACCCTCAGATTACTGCTTCCTTTGGTTTATATGAAAATGAACCTTTACTTAATCTGATCCAGGAAAAGGGGCAGGAGATGGCTGATATTTCACACCGGCCCGATCTTGAATATCATTTCAGGATATTGGATTCACCGGTAATCAATGCATTCGCAGTCCCCGGAGGATATGTTTATTTTACCAGGGGTATTTTAGCGCAATTCAGCAATGAAGCTGAAATGATCGGTGTCCTCGGGCACGAAATGGGACATATTACTGCCCGGCACTCTGTCAGCAGACAAAGCCAGCAGCAGCTTGGACAATTGCTTTTATTGGGGGGGATGATCGCATCTGAAGAATTCCGGAAGTATGGTGAATATGCTATGCAGGGAATGCAATTGTTGTTTTTGAGTTTCAGCCGCGAAGATGAAAGGGAATCTGACAGGCTTGGTGTTGAATATTCATCTAAAATTGGATATGACGCCCGTGAAATGGCCAATTTTTTTGAGGTACTTATCAAGATGAATCTGGCCAGCGATCATGCAGGAATTCCTAACTTCCTGTCTACTCATCCTGATCCGGGCGACCGGTTTAACTCTGTAAAACAGGATGCAGAGCAATGGCAGGAAAAGCTGGATAATACTTCATGGATGGTTAACAGGGATAACTATCTGCAAATGCTTGACGGTATGGTTTTCGGCGAAGATCCCCGGCAGGGATATGTAGAAGGAGACCGGTTTTATCACCCTGAACTCGAATTTCAATTTCCTTTTCCCGCAGGCTGGGAACTGGAGAATTCGTCTCTTCAGGTGAGGATGGGACCGGAAGAAAGAGATGCCCTTATGATATTTACCATTGCACGGCAAGAATCCCTGGATCAGGCAGTGGAAAATGCACTGGAGCAGTTACAGCTTAATGTTATTGACCGCAGGAGAACAACTGTTAACGGATTGCCCGCTGTTGCCGTGAATTCCAGCCAGCAATCACAGGAACAATCCGGCGGTCAGCAACAGGATATCAGAGTTTTGTCTTATTTTATAGATGATCAGGGTACATATTATGTTTTTCACGGGGTATCTGCTGAAACTGATTTTGACAAATATTCCAATTCTTTTGAAACCACTATGACGAACTTTGATAAGCTCACCGATCCGTCTAAATTAAATGTGCAACCCCAAAGAATCAGGATAAGAAAAGTTGAGCATGCCGGAACACTTTCTGATCTATTCCGGACTTTTGGTGTACCGCAGGACAAAATGGAGGAGTATGCTTTTCTTAATAACCTTGTGCTTACCGACCGAGTTCCGGCTGGTAGATTATTGAAAATTCCGACGGAGTAAATAATTCGCCAAAATCTGACTATCTACCATAATTTTTCATACTGTAGTTAAAATTTAGTTTAAAAAATTAACTATAGGGTAAATCGCTCCGCTTTAACATGTAATTTTGATGGCTTTCAGAGATTGGAGGAGTGTAGATTTTTTTCACAATCGTTCGGTTATTATACAAAAAATTCTGACACAATTATTTTGTGAATAAGTAAACCAGATCTTCAGTACACTTAATGTTCACTTTTAAGATAAGGAATTTATAATTTATTATCTATGTTAATTAACTGAAAGAATGAATTTTGGCATAATGTCATTTTACAATTATTTATTAAAGCAATGAAATTTCCATGATTAAAGACCGGTTTGAATAAAAATTCATAGTCAAATAATATTTTTGGAATGGATTTGGAATTATAATTAAATAATAATTAACTAAAATATAATTCTATGTCACCTACTAATGAAGAGTTTATAAAACAGGATATTATTGATGAACTAACCTGGGACAACAGTGTAGATGCAAGTAATATAAATGTTGAAGTAAAGGGAAACACGGTTGAACTTAACGGTTATGTACCCAACCATTCTGCAAAAATAGCAGCAGAAAATGATGTTTATAATTTGTCTGAAATAACTTCAGTCATTAACAATCTTAAAGTCCGCCCCGCCGGTACCAAGGAAAAGGGCAGGGAAGATGCCGATGTTGCCAGTAATATTATTAATAAATTCGAGTGGGATAACCGGATAAATGCTGAGAATATCAGGATTGAATGTTCTGAGGGAGTTATAACCCTAAGGGGTGAAGTTGATTCTTTCTGGGAGAGAAATATTGCCGAAAGTATAGCTCTTTTTACCACGGGAGTTAATAATGTTATTAATGAAATTGAAGTAGTACCTTTGAGGTCGGCAGTTGATATAGATATAAAAAATGATATCAGAAATGCTTTCCGGCGAAGTCAATTCATTAATGAAAAATCTATTAATGTTGAAGTGGATCGCGGGATAGTTAATTTAAGTGGTACTGCCTCCAATTATCTTGAGAAAACCCGGGCTTACAATATTGCTGTGTTTACCTCGGGAGTTCAGGATGTGAAGGATAATATTACAATAGCCTGAAAATGGTACTTCAGGTATAAAATTCTTTACAGGTAACATACTGACAGGAACCTCAAACTGAATATTTTTTTGGATTATCCTGAAAAGCTGTCAGGTGGTATAAATCCGGTTTGATTCTGACAACAAGGAAGCTATGTGAAAACCGCTGATTTATAAAACCTTTTGTGGAGATTGGAAGATCAAAGTGAAATTTCATTACTCTTCCAGAGAATATCTCAGTTGATCAAGCATGATCGGCACATCATCATTGTCAATGCCCTGGTTAAGAAGGTGGGGCAGGTCTTCTTCGAAAACTTCCAGGAATTCTGCCATTGTGAAGCTTTTTTCCGGGCTTTCAGATCGTGATCTTTTCTCCGTTGAGATTGTCTTCAGGTAAAAGTCCAGTGCCGGTTTACGATTCCCCAGGCTCCATTGTACGTGTCCCATGTTAATGAGATCATGCTTGTTGGGCTCATCATCCAGAAGTTTAATAAAATACTTTTCTGCCTGATCTTTCTTGCCGGTTAAAAATGAACACCAGGCAATAGGACGCCAGACTTTTTTATTTCCGGGTGCCAGGTATTCCACCTTAAAATAGCATTTTAATGCTTCGTTGAACTCATCAAGCTCCAGGTAGCTTTGACCTATATTGAGCTGGTTGCTAAGATCATCCGGATCAATTTTCTCAGCCTCCCTGTAATATTTGAGTGCTTTGTCAGGCTGTTTTAGATTACGGTAGCAGAGCGCAATCTTTTTCAGGTTCCATAAATGGTTGACTTCATACAATTCAGCCTTAAGGTAATTATCCAGTGCTTTCTCAAAATCGCCTCTCTTCTGATGGCACCAGGCAATTTTCTGATACAATTCTCCATTTTTCTTTTGTTCAAGAAGGTACTCGTAAATTTCAGCAGCTTCTTTCAAATGATTTGTGGCAAAATAATATTCAGCAATATTACGAAGCATCTTATTATCATCTTTTATAATATTGCCCAGGACTATTTTATTATGAACATCGAACCGCCAGTTGAAAATATCCTCAAAATCGCTTTTTCTGGGGAAAAGTTTATAAAACCTGTAAAGGTCCTGAATATACTGGTTGGAAATATACTCTGACTGCCGTCCGGGGTCGAGAAGTTTTTCATCATCTTTCAGTTCTGTTACCTGCTCCATTTCTGCTTTCATTGCCTGGGTCATAAACTCACGATTCTCTTTTGGCAGTTTTTCAATACTGAAACAAAAGGAATATTTATCTGAGTTGCATAAAATAGGTGCCCGTCCAATGACCTCTATCAATTGTTGATTGGTTTGGTCATTCACATTTAGTGTTTTTGCTACTTCGGGGTTTTCCGGGAAAAATGGAATAAACCAATTTTCTATTTCATTAAAGAAAGGAAATGATTTCAGCATGGCAAAGGAGCCTAAAAACACATCGGCTCCCTTCATTTGCATTTCTGAAAACTCTTCCATCTTATTAAGCAAACCCGGGGAGTCCTTAAAGATTTCTTCCCAGTCAGGATTTTTATCTTCCGTCAAACCCTCTTCCATCAAGCTGTCAAGATTTATCTTATTTTTAAGATTTGGACTTATTTTTATCATTTCAGGAATAAATTCGTCTCTTATTCTTTGCTGCAGCTTTTCTGTCTCCTTGCTTCTTATAAACTGGATTATTATGCGCTCCAGGTTAAGCTTGAATTCCTTAGTTTCATTTAAAATTTTAAGTCTTGCAGGAATTTCCGGGGAAAAGGGCATCCGATCGTCGTATTTGTAAAGATTGATAACCAGTCCGACCAGTGCACGCTGATTTATTGCAGATTCATCCGAACCGAAAGCATTGAAAAGTATGGTAAATTTTTCTAAATCAAAAAAGCGCTGGAGACTGAGCATTACAGAGGTAATTATAAATGATCTGTATTGGACGATTACCGGGGAGTTCAATAAAAAATTACTTAACAATTCTGTGTCTTCAGGTGCTATGTTGTCACTAAACCAGACATGATAGAACAATCTTTTAATTTTGTTGTGGTATTCGTTTGCCTGTTTACGGGAATTTTCGTCATCCTTATAAAAAAGATTTGCATCAGTAACACCATCATCCTCTAGTGATACCAGATAAGAGCTCAGATCGGTAATGAATGAGTTCCTGAACGCACGCTTTTTTTCGTATTCAGGTGATGGTGATAATTTGATACGGATAGCTTCATTTACTTTATCTGCCAGTTCAAAGACTGATATAATAAGCTTGCGGTAAACTTTTTGCCTTTCCGGATCACGGATGCCTTCCAACGTATACTGCAGCATAATATGGTAGGTTTCCTCCAGATTCCGGTATTCATCGTAATAGATTCCAAGTCCATTCTCAGAAATAAGTTTGCCAAGATGATCAAACGCCGGTTTAATTCTTTTAGCGGACAGGTTATTGCATATTTCAAAATATTTTTTTCTGAGTTCTTTATCTTGCATGATCGATCTTCTTTTTCAAATGTTAAAGAGGTGAGGTTTATCCTGAAAGATGATTATACATCTTCACTACAATGCAAAAATTACTTTTGATAGAATGTATAATGGACCGAAAGTCAATTTGACATCTAATTACATTGCAAAAATAGCTTTTGTTAGCATTTATAACCGATTAGTCTGAATTTTAACATATATAAAAACTAAATACTGACTCTTTAAAAGGATAAATACCGTGAATACAAAACCTCATCAAAAACCAAACCAATCAAAAAATCATGCGGAACTGGCAGAATAAAATCTTACTCCTTTATTACTTCTTGTAATACTCAAGACTGCTGTACAAAGACTGGTCTGAAACTTTTCCGATAATTCTCTTTCTTTCCTGATTTTTAAGTCGTATATGGTTTTCTGCCAGTTGAATTTTTTCTTCAAGGTATTCAGTATTCTCAGCTCCGGTGATTAATGTACTGATGGGCAGAGACCATGCAAAGTTAATTGCTTCTGCAATGCTAAATCTATCGGGTATTGCCGGAGTATCTGTTTCCCAGTGATGAAGATTTTTTTTGGCAAAGAATCTTCCGTCAGCAAGAGTCTTCATTGCCAGAACACCAATTCCTCTTTCTACCAGTAGGGGAAGTACTTCATTGATAAAGCTATTATTGCTGGCAGCATCTACCGGATTGATGGGCATTTGTGCTGCATCCCATATATCCATATCTTTCGTTATCTCAAGTAAACGAATAAGGGCCTGAGGATTCTGATGTCCTGTAAATCCGATAAAACGAACTTTGCCACTTTTTTTTGCTTCAAGAAATACATCCAGCACTCCATTATTGACTCTGTTTTCAACATCTTCGGGGGTGCGAAGAGAATGTATTTGCCAGAGATCAAGATAATCTGTTTTCATTCTTTTTAATGAACCTTCAAGATGTTCACGGGCAACTCCGGCATCAGCTGTGGCTGATTTTGTCATTAAGAAAATCTCGTCTCTGAAATCGGGAGTAAGGAATTTGCCATATCTGATTTCACTAACTTCCGGGCCATAGCTTTCTGCTGTATCAAAGAAACGTATCCCGTTTTCAAGGGCAGTCATTATAACCTGCCGGGCATCGTCTTCCGTTGTCCAGTGTATATGATATCCGCCTATACCAAGCATTGTTACAGAAGCGCCGCTCTTCCCCAGTTTCCTTTGGGGTAACAATTTTCCAATCCGGTCACTTTTAACATTCTGATTAGCAGTAGCCCCGATGGGAAGGGCCAGAGCGGCTGTCAGACCAGCCAGCTTTATTAAAAATTCTCTTCTGTTTTCCATTATGATTTCAGGTTTTTGAACACATCCTTTTTTAGATAGTTGTATTTAGTTTGCCGGGCACAGCTGTAAATTGCAGCACTAATATTACTATGAACAATCTCAATCATTAAAAGTTTTGTATTAATCGTCTCACTTTATCAAAGTTAACTGGATCTCCTGATCTATACTGAAAATTTTGTTGATTTTCCACGCATTGTGCTAAGTTAAGGTACAAAAATGGGTTACTCAAATTTTGTCCGGTTAATTAGAAGGCAGGTGCAAAAACAATATGTCCATTTTATTTGTTTACTCATATATGGAACCCTAATAGGTAACAAAACGAATGTTTATTTAAATCTAAATAATAAATACTATGGACTTAAGTGAAAAGAAATGTCAACCCTGTGATGGAGATACACCTCCTATGGATCAGAATGAGATTGAAACATTTAAAAAGCATATTGAAGATGACTGGAAGATTATTGAAAATAAAAAAATATCAAAAGAGTATTCTTTTAAAGATTTCAAACATACAATGGAATTTGTAAACAAGGTGGCTGAATTGGCGGAAGAAGAAGGTCATCATCCAGATATGCAGGTGTCTTATGGTAAAGTAGTTATTGAACTATCAACACATGCCATTAAAGGATTGTCGGAGAATGATTTTATAATGGCTCATAAAATTGATAATATACAATAAGATCTGGTAGTAATGAATCCCGACTCATTGCTTTACGTATGTGGCAAATATAAAAAGTGTCTGCTATATAGCCAATTACTTTGCAGTCCTGTGACTCATTACCAGATTTTTTGGCAAGTTTTAATGAACTAATTTGCTTTTGATTAATATTACTTCTGTATTCGTTTCCTGCAGTTTCGGGATTAAACTTATATTTGTTCGTTGAAAATTCAAATATAGTTTAACCCCTGGTTGTCATTCTAAGTTTTTGACTAATTCAAGTAAATATTTACTTCAATATGTTATTTCCTGCATTTGTGGTAATGATTTATTTATGTTAATAAATACCATTTAGTTTTAAACACAAAGGATATAGTTTACTCAAATTCATATTATCAATTATTTATTTGAACCGAAATTAATTTAAAATTAATTCAGGTGATGGTTCACTCAATTTTTATGTCATCAACAATATCCTTTACTCCGGAAGTGTATGCAGCAATTTCTATGGCGCGGGTTTTCAAAAGGTAATTTGGTAAAATGCCGCTTAGTTTAACTATACCACCATTAACGCTTACTTTAAGGTTTCTGTCATCCTTAGTTATACCATTACGCCTGAAGGCATTTCTGATATCATTTTCAATATCAATATCATTTATTGACTTTACCGGAGTAACGGCAAGATTATTTGCAACATCAATAATCCCCCTGGTTTTGAATGTGATGTTCCCGGCAAGTAATTTTTCCCAATAGGAGTCAACTACACCAGATAAAATGACCTTACCGTTAGTAACATCTATGTCAATGCCTCTGGCATTGATCTGGCTGTTCCATTTAAGTTTCTTTTCAATAGTAGTGGCTATTTCAATATCGCTTGGTACAGCTTCATCAGTCGGAAAATCTATCGTAAGATTATTTCTTACATCGGTTACATCCGATGCCTGGTAAGCATATCCTTCCGCTGCCATTTTTGCAGAATAACTGGGTACGGTGCCTTCAAGGGAAGCAACACCTTCGAGAACCGAAACATTAATGTCGTG
>CAZFOO010000075.1:0-16582 GCA_964520585.1 uncultured Bacteroidales bacterium | reverse complement strand
CAGACAATAATTTTTAATTCAAGAAATTATTAAAAATTCATTAAGTTTGTTGCCGTTAATCCTGTTCTTTACGGGGATTGCTGACCAACACATAACAATAAAATGCAAAGACGGAATTTTATACAATTGGCCGCAGGTGCTTCACTTGCAGCCGGACTTAACCCATTGCTCGGAAGTGCAGGTAATTCAGCGTCGTTGTTATATGCTGATAATACAGGTACAAAGGTCCGGCGTTTTGGTGATGGCAGGGACTGGTTTTTTGAGAAGCGCTTCGGGATGTTTATTCATTGGGGACTTTATGCTATTCCGGGTTGGCATGAACAGCATCAGTGGCGTGGAAGAATTGAAAGGAGTGAGTATGTAAAGTTGGCTCAATTATGGAATCCGGTAAAATTTGATCCTGAAAAATGGCTTGATGTTTCGCAGGAAACAGGAATGAAGTATATCTGTATTACTACTAAACATCATGACGGGTTTTGTCTCTGGGATACCAAATACTCCAGTTTCAATACCATGAATACCCCATATGGGAAAGATATTATCGGAATGCTCTCTGATGCTTGTCATAAAAGGAATATTCCACTTAACTTGTATTATTCTATCGCCGACTGGAATCATCCTAACTATCCAAATAAAGGACGGTCTCACGAACTGGAGCCACAACCACAGGATTCGCCGGACTTGCATAAATACCTTGACTATGTTAGGGGACAGGTACGTGAATTATGTACCAATTATGGTGAAATTCATGGCTTTTGGTGGGATATAAACAGACCTGATCACAAGGATACTTCCATGAATGAAATGATCAGGGAACTGCAGCCTAAAGCGGTAATAAACAACCGTGGATTTGATGAAGGGGATTTTGGTACTCCTGAACGTGACTATCAGGCTGATGATTCAATGGCTTTTAACCGGCCCACAGAGGCCTGCCAGTCGGTCGGAATGGAAAGCTGGGGTTACAGAAAAGAGGAGGATTTTTATACAGACCGGCATCTCTTGCGCAGCATAGACCGTTATCTGGTGCGTGATGCAAATTACCTGCTCAATATGGGTCCAAAAGCTGATGGCACATTGCCGGATGAGAGTGTTGCTGTTTTTAAAAGAGTAGGTAAGTGGTATGCTTCAGTGAAAGAATCTCTTGAAGGTGTCAATCCCGCTTCCACTATAACTTCTAACCGGAATGTAATGCTTACCAGCCGGGATAATATTTTATATGTACACCTTAATAAAGATCCTTCCGGAAATGTAGTGAAATTAAAACCGCTTAATGTGGCTCCGCTAAAGGCTTCTCTTCTAAATGATGGTCGGGAAGTGGATTTTACAGTTAGATTCAGTCCTTCCGATCACCGGGAACAAAAGGCTTATTTGAATCTAATTAACCTGCCTGTTAATGAATTATGTAATACAGTACTGGTTATCAAACTGGAATTTGACCGTCCCCTGAATGAACTGGTTGAAGCCGGTTCTCCAATGGATGGGAATTCGGGATGGATATATTAATACGATATTTCTATTAAAAGATATTACAGACCTAAAAATACTTTTTTTTTGACCATGTAATAATTTAAGGGATAAATTATAATCCTGTTATTAATTATTTTGCAAATTATATTAACTAAAAAATCGATTAAAATGATTTCTAAATTCAATTTATTTATTTTACTTTTTTTCATGCCTTTTTTATTTTCATGCGCTGGGGAGCAAGAAGCGGAAACGAAAGTGGAAACAGAAACTGAAAAGATTGACTTTGCGTCAGAACAGATGAAAATCTTCTTCGAAGAGATGCCAAAGGCAATAGCCGCAGAGCCTGAAGAACAACGTATACGCAGGGAAAGGTCGAACCGTGGTCCCCTTGTTTGTCCTCGTTCCATTCGTGACGGCGAATTGTTTATGGTTCCGTCCCGGGACTGGACCAGTGGATTTTTCCCTGGTAATTTATGGTTTATGTATGAATTTACCGGCGATGTTTTTTGGCTGGAAAAGGCCAGGGAATATACTTCTTATATTGAAAGGGAAAAGACAAATGCCGGCACCCACGATATGGGGTTTAAAATATTTTGCAGCTTTGGTAACGGCTACCGGATAACCGAAGATGAAGCATACCGTGATATTATGATTGAAGCCGCCCGGACACTTATTACGCGTTATAATGAGGATGTTGGCGCTATTCGCTCCTGGGATCATAACACCGATAAATGGGATTTCCCGGTTATCATTGATAATATGATGAACCTTGAGCTTCTGTTTTGGGCTACCAGGGCGACAGGAGATCCTGTATTCTATGAGATCGCCGTCAACCATGCCAATACGACACTCAATGAACACTTCAGGGAAGATAACAGTTCTTACCATGTTGTTGATTTCCATCCGGAAACAGGAGAAGTTGAGAATCGTCATACGCATCAGGGGCATGCACATGAATCTGCATGGGCAAGAGGACAGGCCTGGGGGTTATACGGGTTTACCATGAGTTACCGGGAAACCGGTATAGAAGCCTATCTTGAACAGGCTGAAAAAATTGCCGAATTCATGCTCTATGATCCCAATATGCCTGAGGATCTTGTGCCATACTGGGATTATGATGATCCAGCTATTCCAAACGCACCAAGAGATGTTTCTGCGGCAGCAATTATGAGTTCTGCATTTTTTGAACTGAGCACACTTATCCCTGAAAAAAAGGATCATTATTATGATAATGCCGTTAAAATTCTGGAAAGTATTTATGAAGATTATTGTTCCGAACCAGGAGCCAACAAGGGTTTTATAACTGATCACAGCACAGGTCACCTGCCTGGTGATCATGAAATAGATACTCCACTGATCTATGCCGATTATTATTTCTTGGAAGCTATCAAGAGGAAGAATTCAATGAAGTAATGGCTGGTACATAAGATCTGCGAATACGGGGAGAAACAAATAATGTTTCCCCCGTTTCTTTTTCCTGTTTTCTCATAATATAATGAAGGTACCGGAACTTTTTGGTCCGGAATTTATTATAGGTAGGGGTACCTACAGTTGCAGCAAATTTTTTTGAAAGATTGTGAAGTAGTTTTGGTGCTATTTTTTTTATTAAATTTTCTCTTTCCGGTGTTGCAATGGTTAATGCTTCAAGTACATATTCAGTAATGTCATTTTTGCTTTCAGCGAACAGGTTACAGTTGTTTAATTGAGAATCCAGCTCCCCTACTTTGTTATCATCTCTGAAATCGGTAAACAGAAAATGACCTCCCGGCTTTAAAACACGGTAAACCTCACTGAAAAACAATTCATTTTCCGGATAGCGGTGTGATGATTCCACATTAACTACAACATCAAATGAATTGGCTTCAAACGGTAAATTTTGCGCATCTCCCTGGACAAAGCTTATATTATTTTCTTTGTAATGTTTATTGCAAAACCGGATGGCTTTATTATTGAGATCAATTCCTGTGCAAGTTTCCGGTTTCAGGTAGCGGTTTATATAAGATAACCCTCCGCCTCGTCCGCAACCTACTTCAAGAACATGTTTTCCGCTTAAGTCCACTGATGAAACCGTATGATGATAAAGTTGGATTGAATACCTGTTTTTTTCATCTTTTGCGTTCAGGTCAACCTTCATATTATTAGAATATCCGTAGTTCATGAAAATAATATCAGCATTTTTATCAACGCTGCTGATATACCAGTACCATACTTTGAAAAATTGTTCTCTTAATTTATTAACTATCATTCCTGTTTGTTTAGTTGATATTAAGTTTGTGCTGTGGCAGATATGATGATAATCCTGATTATTAATAATTTCTTGTTCAGATAAAAATGATTGTCCATGCTAATCTGCTATTCAGAAACAAACTTGTATATACCAGATTCTACGGTAAAGACATCAAATTTCTCTTCTTTTCTTTTAAACCGGATATTTTCTGAAGCGGAAATATCTTTTCCGCTTTCGGTTATTTTACCGTATCGGGCTGAAGGAATGTAAACTGTAGCCTTGCTACCCACAGGTACTGTAATGTCCATATTGAATCCGGAGGAATCTTTTTTCCATGTTATGGCCGCAGTACCATAAGGAGTGCGGTTTGAGTAGGAGGCATAAGTTATATCATCTACCGGTTTAGGGTGGAAAATGATATGACGGTATCCGGGCTGGTCAGGGTCAGCCTTCATGCCTGCCAGAACCCGGTAGAACCATACAATACCTCCTCCGAACATGGGGTGGTTACGCGAATTGGTGCCATCCCATTTTTCCCACATTGTGGTTGCACCCTGTTCTATCCACCATCCGTAGCCTGGAAAGGTCTTTTTGTTCATTGCTTCAAATGCCATATCATGAAGTCCGTTCTCTGACAGCACCTCGAAAAAGAACTGCGTTCCAAAGATGCCTGTGTCAAGATGACCTCCGTTTGCATTAATATCTGCTTTGAGCGAGGCAATTACCTTGTCGTACCGGTTAGCCGGAACACCCATTTTAAGGGCAAAAATATTACCGCCATAGGGGCCATAGGAACCTTTATCAGTGTCAAAGAACCTCTTATGAAATGCCTTTTTGGTCTTTTCTGCCAGATCATTGTATTTATCAGATTCCACTTTCTTTCCAAGAGCTTTGGCTGCCCTTGAGGTGAAATCAGCACAGCGCCAAAGGTAAAATGTATGAACCATATCATCAGGAGGAAGATCGCCCGGCGCAACCCAGTCCCCTAGATTAATCCATCGATTGGGATTGTCCGGATCGGGTGCCTGTGAATACATTATACCTTCCTCGTCAGTCCACATTTTCATATAATCTATATAACCCTTCATTCCGGGATAATTTTTCCATAACATGTCAATATCGCCGTAATGTACATAATACTCCCACGGCATTATTACCAGTGCTGCTCCCCAGGCTACTCCTCCGCCACATCCCGGCTGCCAGGGAGAACAGTTTGGTACATAACCGGTTTCAGGATTTTGCGATCCGAACATATCCTCAATCCATTTGGTGTAAAATGCCCTTGCATCGAAGTTATGCATTACAGTGACACAGGCAACCTGGCCATCCCCGTTGTAAGGGTTACGTTCGCGATGCGGACAATCACTTACAATTCCGCCGTGCATATTATCGGTCTGTGCCCTCCACCAGATATTATGTATAGTATTGAAAAGGGGATTGGAACTCTCAAAGGTCCCGGTTGTTTCAACGTTTGAATAAACGGCTTCAGCTGTTATCTGGTCCATACGTAATTCTCCCGGCCAGTTCTTTATTTCAACCTCTCTGAATACAAACCAGGTAAAACGGGCGGCATAGGATTCTGGTCCACCTCCCTTCAATGTATAGCTGTTATCACCCATCATCGATTCAACAATATAATTTATATCGATTGTGTGGCCTGCCTCTCCAACTATATCTTTAAGGTTAAGCCATCCAGATATCTCTTCACCGAAATCAATTTTGTAATGGCCGGAACCTAATTGTTCTATTTTCTTAGGTGGCAGGCTTTCCATGATGCGGTCGGTGGGGGACATGTGTGCCTTCATCTCTCCTTTGGGAGCAGTCCGTAATGCTGCATATTGCCAGTCCGAATGATCGAATCCGGGACTACACCAGCCAGGCTGTTCCCTGCGGGCATCATAATGTTCCCCGTCATAAACAAGATCCATTACAACAGGGCCTTTTGATGCCTTCCAGCTTTGATCGGATACAATAATATCTTCGGTCCCGTCGGCATAAGTTATATATAACTGTCCAGTGAACCGGGGAGTGCCGTAACCACCGGACCAATAGTTGGCAGGGTTATAGAAGCCGTTTCCGAGCATAGCCCCGATCACATTTTCACCTTGATTCAGCAGATCTTTAATGTCATAGGCCAGGTACATCACACGGTAATGTCTGAAATTATCTTCTATCATAACACCGATATCGCCCAGGTCATCACGTTTATCGTAAAGGGTTACATTAGGTACCATGACATCATCACCCACTTTCTGCCCGTTCAGGTAAAGCTCAAAATAACCGAGTCCGGTCACAAAGGCACGGGCAGAAACTACCTCCTTTTCAATTGAAAAGCTTTTCCTTAATAAAGGGGCAGGGGGAGGTAATTCATCTGATGGATTATCCGGATCATAAAAGTAATTCCGTCCCGGTGATGAAGGTCTGGGCAATGGTTCTTCTCCCTGCCAGGGAGCACCGATCCAGCCGGCTATCCATTCACTGGGGTCCAGGATACCCATGCTCCAGAAGGCCGGTGTGCTCCATTCCGATACCTCTCCGTCACGATCCCAAACCCTTACCTGCCACCAGCAATCCTGGCGGGAATGGAGTTTTTTGCCCTCGTAGGAAATATTAACGGATTCATTAGAAATAATTTTTCCACTGTTCCAGAGACCGGCCTTGCCGGTTTTAAGTTTTTCCCGGCTTCCGGCCACCCTGATTTCATATGCAGTCTGTAGCTGCCCCTTTACATTTTCCGGACATGTGTTTATCCATGACAGCCGGGGTTGAGAGATGTCCACTGCCATGGGGTTTTGGAGATTTTCACAAGTCAGACTGGCGGGGATAAGAGTTGCATTTAATGATAGAGTTAAAAGAAACAGAGCAGCTGATACGATTGCTTTATTTAATTGTAAGGGTTGATAAGTTGACAATGTTGAGATTATTTTGCTTGAAGCGGTTGAGTAAAATAAATTAATTTGCATAATGAGTAAAGATATGTGTTCATAGATTAAAAATCAATATTATTATCCGGAGTTTATCCGGTAATTAACATTAAATGGTAAACTCTGAAACTATTTTATTGGAACAGGTCAAATATTTTTCCTTATTTTAGGGGCTTCTCTTATTTTAGATGACTAAATAGAACAAGAAGGTGCAAAAAAAAAGGTATATACTTACGATTTGGATATTTGCCGGTTTTTTTTTGGGGATCTTTGCGGGAGCAGTAATCGGTGAACCTGCATTGCCATATACTCAGCCACTGGCTGAAATTTTCCTGAGATTATTGCGAATGGCCATATTACCCCTCGTAATTGCCTCCATCGTAAGTTCCATTATTCAGGTGGGGTCGGCACACGGACTAGGACGGATGGGATTACGTACAATGGGATATTATCTGTCCACCACCATTTTAGCCATTTTTACGGGACAGGTACTTGTCAACATTTTCAAGCCGGGTGCCAATGCCAATATCATTCTGGAAGAGAGTCCCGATTCTATTGCCGCCGTGGAGCAGGGGCTTGGTGAAATATTTATTAATATTATACCGGAAAATCCTATTGCTGCCGCAGCATCAGGCGATGTACTGCCAGTGATATTCTTTTCCATTCTGTTCGGGCTTTTCGTTACCCAGTTAAAAGCAGCACAACGCGACCTGTTAGGTGGTTTCTTTGAAGCGGCTTTTGAGGCTATGATGAAAATGGTGTCTTTTATTATATGGACCGCACCTTTTGGAGTTTTTGGAATTATTACCGGAATAGTTGCTACTTCAGGTTTTTCAGCTTTTATGTCATTGGGCTATTACTTTATCATTGTTCTGGCCGGACTTGCAATCCATATGCTTTTTACCCTTCCGATGCTGTTGTGGACCATAGGGAGAGTTAATCCGGTTAAACATTACAAAGGTATGTTACCTGCGCTTCTGACTGCATTTTCCACCTGCTCAACCATTGTCACCCTGCCTTTAACTCTTAAGGCAGTTACCGGTGTTTCCGGTGCTTCCAAAAAAGCTGCAGGTTTTGTACTGCCTATAGGTGCCACAGTAAATATGGACGGTACCGCCCTGTATGAGTGCGTGGCGGCTATATTTATTGCCCAGGTTTACGGTTTTGACCTTTCCCTGGGAGCGCAGATTACTGTGGCTGCCACTGCAGTTCTTGCATCCATTGGTGCAGCGAGTATTCCAATGAGCGGAATGGTTATGATGTCAATAATCCTTGGTGCGGTGGGTTTACCCCTGGAAGGGGTGGCAATTATTCTTGCGGTGGACAGGATCCTTGATATGTTCCGGACCGCCGCAAATGTATTTAGTGACAGTTGCGGAGCGGTAATTATTTCCAGACTTGAAAATGCCAAGGGGATTGAAAAGGATTGAAGTCAGCTTTAATCAATAACACCTGCCCGCTGTAACAGTTGTTTAGCTTATTTTTTATACCCAATAACCAATATTACCACCCCTGCTGCGATAACAGCAAAACCTGCCCACTGTGGCCAATTAATTTCCCTTTCTTTTTCCCTGGTAATTTCAACATCACCAATTTCTGCAACGGATTCTTCTTCCTGAAATGAAATTCCTGTAAATACGGATATAACAATTCCCAGTATTATAAGTACAATGCCTAATTTTTTCATTGTTCAGTAATGTTAAGTTCGTATTCTGTTTAATAATATGCCAGATGGTTATTACTGTAATATTTTATTTTTTAACTTCATAATTCATCCATGCTTTCTCTGTTTTTGCATTACTATGGGTAGCATGGCATGCATCATGCTAAGTTTTTTGAGGATCAAATAATTTTAATACCACTGCCGGAAGGCAGTGGTATTAAAACCCGGTTCAAAAACCTTGTTTTACAGGTCATGTAAAATCTTGACAATATATATTTTACAGTGATTTGATTTCTTTTATCAGATCTTCCCTGCTTTTGCCAAGTTTTGTTTGCAGCTTTCCCAAAAATTCATCACCCTTTCCTTCTGCATATTTCAGGTCATCGTCGGTAAGTTGAGCATATTTTTGTTTTAACTTACCTTTTACTTCATTCCATGTACCTTTAAATTCAAGCTTGTCCATAGCTACATTATTTTTATTTCACAATTAATAATTATTTGTTAATTATTGTATTAACCGAAAATAACATGCCAAAATAATAACGTTGCCTATATACCGGGCTTACTTTCTGTTGAAATACAGATTTATTAGGAGATCAGTAAATCAATAATCCAACTGAATATTGTTTAGGTAAACTGTGGAATATTTCACCAATTATTTTATGGATCGGGGAAAATGTGGTGTTTTAAGAATAGATAGTTATATCACTTCTTTCTTTTAAGCAGCCAGTAAAGTCCTTTAATGCCGGGTTTTATATCATCCACTATCATTAGTACAATTATTTTCTCTATATATGCCACTATTCCCCATCCGATAGCGATATAATAAAACCAGGGATTAAATCCCCATACAAATAGAACAAAAAAGAAAGTGCCCTGAACATAACCGGCGGAAACAGCCGAATAGAGATGTAACCCGGGAATTTTGCCCAGCCTGGCAAAGGCCACTAAATAACTAAGTACAAATACCGCCAGGAAGAGATACAAAAACCATGCATGGGGTTGAATTTCAGTCCATTTAAAAGTAAATATACCGTAAAGAGCCAGTGCATAAGTACCCATATCGGCGAGATTATCCAGTGCGGCTCCGAAGCGGGTGACCAGATTGAAGGTCCGCGCTATGAAACCATCAAGAATATCGCTCACCAGGTTAATGGATAACAATATTACAAATAGCTGCTGATGCTCCATAAGAGCAAACACCAATATGACTGGAAACATTATTAACCGGTATAAGCTGATCACATTGGGGACATTAAGAACATTTTCCCCTTTCAACATTATTCGCATGGATTGAAGTTATTTAGTTATTTATAAAAATAAAACAAGCACGATTAGTACGCTCATCGGTATTAACAGATTATCCGTTCCTTTCCAGCTGAACATTTCGGTTGATGTACCTGCCACTGATATTAAAAGGGCAAGCCAGAAAGTTTTAAGACTAAAATCTGAATAATAAAAGTACAAAGCAATAATACTTACTATGAAACATGAAATCATAAAAGAACCTGAACCGAGCCAGGTTTTATTTAATTTCCATTTATATATTCTTATTCTGTGATTGTATGTATGCAGGTTTAATCCAAGTATACCTGCAACCGGATCACAAATTGCAAGTATGAGCATTGGAAGGATAAAAAAAATCTTTTCATTAAGCATATCTGAAATAAGAAAAGTCAGATAAATCGCAACAGGTAAAAGATAACTTCCCACCGACATTCTTTTAATGTCATGGATGGACTTTAAATAATCAGAGTTGCGGCTGATAAAGAGCAATAAAAAAAAGATCACTGCCAATGCAAGAACATACCAGTGTTCATCGAAAAGATAGGGAAAGGTTACAGTAGACAAGGTTGCCAGAAAATGAGCCAGTTTACGGGTAATTTCTCCCTGTATGTTAAACCTGCGATATATAAGCTCATTGAATATTAACAATAAAAATATTGCAATTAAAAAAACTATTGCTATTCCTACCTGGTTGAGCATATTTTTAATTATTGAAACATAAGATGAAAATTCATATTCCCATTAATGCAAGCAGCGCAATAAATGTGCCGCCTGCTATCAGGCTGTCGAAACGGTCCATAATTCCCCCGTGTCCGGGAATGATATTACTAAAATCTTTAACGTTATATTTTCTCTTGTATAATGAAGAAGATGCATCGCCAATAAACGAAAATAATATAATGCCCGAGGCGATAAATAACGCTTCAGGCTGATCTTTTCCTATGAGTTCATTGATCATAAGAGAACTGGAAATGGCAATAATTATCCCCCCTGCCAATCCCTCATAAGTTTTATTCGGGCTGATTGCCGGGAATATCTTTTTCCTGCCAAATAATTGTCCACTGATCTGACTGAAGGCATCAAATACAGATAATATAAGAAAAGTAAAAAGAATCAAATCTTTTTCCATAAAGGTAAAAAAGATGAATCCCGAACATAAAATCATGAAAAACAATATAAAAACAGCAAAGAACCGTGGATTACGATAATTGGATTCTTTGAAAAGTTTTATTACTTCAAAAAGTCCGGTCAGGACAATAATTATACCAATAAACTGGAAAACAACAGGATTAAAAATGATTCCAAGAAACAGTATATGAATTATAAAAACGTAAGATATGAATTTGATCCTGTTCTCTTTTGCTTTTTGCGGGGACTTCTTTTTATTTATGAAATGAAAACTTATGCCGCCGAGAATAAAATATGTAAGTATAATTATGTATATGGTAAGTATCATGTAAGTGTGATTATATGTATTTTATTATCAGGCAATTATCATTATTATGCCAAATGCAAAAATCACCCACGCATAGGATTGCTTTATCAGATTTTCATTTTTCATTACTATTCTTCCTTTCAATAATCCGGGACCTGTTATTGCACCTATCACAGAACCGGTAGTAAGAAACATTACAAGAGTCAGATCAATAATACCAAATACCAAATGCCCTGCCAGTGCAAAAACCGTATTGATGAACACTATCATAAGAGAGGTGCCTGCCACCAGCTTAAGCGGGACTTTCATGGCAAATAAGCCGGCCAGAACGGGAGCTGTTCCGCTGGTCCCGAATGTTCCGCTTATCATCCCCCCGGCAAGCCCGTAAAAGGAACTCCCCGGGATCAGTTTCTTTAACCTTCTATTTATATTATTGTCTGCAGGGTCGTTATGCCGGTTAAAATGGTTGTTGAAAAACATTAACGTGGCAATCAGCACAGCATAGACGCCGAAAGTAATCTTGAGTTGTTCTTCACTGAGTAATCCTGTAACTGAGGCACCTGAAAGGGCTCCAATTACACCTGCTATGCTAAAAATACTACCAATACGGAAATTCAGATTTCCTTTCCGGTAATGTGTAATTGCACCGGCAAAACAAATAGGGAGTGTAGCCGCCAGTGAAGTTGCCACTGCGATTTGTGACGGCACCTGAAATAACAGTATCAGGGCAGGAGGGAAGAAGAAACCGCCACCTCCCCCTATCATTGAAGCTATTATGCCAATTATGAAACCAAGCAAGGGTAAAAGCAGATAACTGTTCTGAAAGGTAGAGTGAAATACCATACATTTTGTGTTTTTTAGCAATATTTATAAACAGACCGCAATTATAAATCATGAAAATAAAGAAAGATTATCAATTACAAAAATCATTCATTATTCAGATAACCACAAAATTGCTTTTTATTTATAAATATTCAGATGATTATCTTGATACCGGATTTTGTTGTGGGTATAACCAACTGGATGGTATTATGCTCTATAGCCGACAAGAAGTTTCATACTATCATGTTTCTGTTTCTATCCTTAAAAACTATACTTAATACCATTTTTTAAAGTGTAAAACAATTTTGGAATATTCCTGGGTGGTGCAGAATCATATAACAGGTTATAAGTTACCAGGAAAGAAAAACTGTCGCTGAACTTCAGTTCCAGTCCGGTCTCACTTGCTATCCTGTATTCCTTCATAATAGCAAAATCAGGTTGATAATAGGTTGTGTGGGAGAAGTTTATCCTTTCATCGAGGGCATAGGTGAGGGAGATGTACAGGTCCCCTTTGAATTTATCTGTCTTAGTTTCTTCAACTTCATCAAGCAATTCCTGTTCGTACATCACAAGTGGTGCGAAATATATACCCAGATCGTCACTTTCATATATCCGGAAACGTGGACCGCCGCCAAATAAAAACCTGCGTCTCATCAACCGGATAGAATTGTACTGATGCTGGGTGAATATTTCTGCTGTTGTCAAACCGTCTCCTAAAGTATAATTATACCGCAGGTGCTGAAAACCATTATTAATAAGGTTGTTGCCTTCTACCCTCATAAAACCTATATTATTAAGAGCCAGGATTGTGTGCCTGTTCATGTTGTATTGAAGAAGGGTTGAAGATCCGGCTTCAAATATCTGCCTGGTGTTTTGGGTGAGCATAAGGTTGAGATCTATATGCCCCTGTAAGCCGGGCTGCGCGTCTTTGCGGCTTTTTTCCACATTTACCAGCTGAGCAGTTGAAATAAAGGTTGTAGACAGTAGAAGAATTATATTAAACAAGATAAAAGAATGAAAATTTCTCATATATAAATTTTTGATAAATAAATCTGGGTATAAATATTTCAAAGAATCACATCAATATATTTGAATTTATAATTCACAAATTGTGACCGCTTTTCTGTAAGTTATGATAACCCGTTTAGGTTCGGAGATTATCCGGATAATGGATTTTAAACATCTTTAATATTCAAATATCGTTATTTATTATAATAATTTGAAGAATTTCTGGCGGCTTAAATTCCCCCTGGATTACTTTATTTTATAACCTGGTATTTTATTTCTATAGAAGGTATCGAATGAGAGTAAGCCATCCTTTCAGAAAATGAGACCTCTGTTTCTGTAAAATGGGACCTGTTAATGTAAAGTGAGACCTTTGACTTTTCATATTTAAGTATTTTTGTTTGGTAGATTTTCAATTCCTTTTAAAAAAATTTTTAAAAAATAATGAATATGAAATATATTTTTTCAGTCTTGATCTTTTTGCATGGAACTATTCATCTTATGGGATTTGTCAAAGGATTTAATCTTGCCAGCATTGAAGGCCTTTCCGGAAATATTACCCGCACGGCAGCCATTTTCTGGTTATTGGCATTTATTCTTTTTGTTGTATCGGGGACCGGTTACCTTGCTGGAAAGCTATTCTGGCCGGTTACAGCTATTGCTGCCCTGGTTATTTCTGCAATTCTTATTACTGGTATGTGGAGTGAAACTAAATATGGTATGATACCTAATCTTATAATTTTAGCAGTTACAATTACTTTCCTCTCCTCTTGCAGCATAAGTAAAATGGTTAGCCGGGAAAAAGATAATATTTTATCTGGCTTAACCTTTTCAGATGATGTGCTAATTACAGAAACTGACATAGCGGGTTTGCCTGTCCCGGTTTATAACTGGCTTAAATCAACCGGAATTGTTGGCAAGCCGAAAATTTATTGTGCCCGCATAAATCAAACGGCTTTAATGAAAATGAAACCCGGCCAAAAAGATTGGTATAAAGCTGAAGCATTGCAATACACCACAACGGAAAATCCGGCATTTATATGGACAGTTAAAATGAATATGGCCCCGGTAATTAAAATAAAAGGTCGTGATAAATTTGTTGACGGAAAAGGTGAAATGCTGATCAGAATGAATTCTCTTGTAAACATTGTAAATGAAAAAGGCGAAAAACTTGATGAAGGTACACTGCAGCGCTATCTTGGAGAACTGGTGTGGCTTCCTTCATTAGCCACCAGTCCGTATATTACCTGGGAGCAAATTGATGATTTTACGGCAAAAGCAACAATGACCTATAAAGAAACCGAAGGTAGCGGCGTTTTTCATTTCAATGAACATGGCGATTTTGTGAAATTCACTGCCCTGCGCTTTAAAGGAAATGAAAATGATGCAAGGAGGCATAATTGGGTGCTCACTGTTGATGATTATTCGTTTTTTGAAGGAATAAAAGTTCCTTCTAAAATGAAAGCCACATGGGAACTGGATGAAGGGGACTGGACCTGGCTAAAACTTGAAGTAATCAATATCCGGTACAATGATATTGACGACCTCACGGAATTATGAAAAGATATAAAAATTGAATCTGAAAATTTTGTCCGCAAAAATTTGACCTGAAGGTAGATTTCCCATTAATTATATAACAGATAAATATTTATAAAAGCACTGACCACAGCATGTGTAATCGATGAATTCAATTATTTCTGTTTGTCCATATGTAGTTTTAAATGAAAAAAAAAATCATTTACATTTGTTTCCAATAAATATCAAATTTAATATTATTAAAAGAATGAAGAACATATTACCAGCTTTGTCCCTGTTTCTTGTTATGTTTTCTATGGGTGTATCTGCGAACAAAACAGAGAATGAGTTTTTGGCGAACAGTCATCTAAATGCAGTTTTGCCGGATAATCCAGGATATGGATCATTTGCTGGTCAGCTCAATGATTACGGAAACAGATCGCTGGCTGAACGTCTTAAAGATCATGTGGCAGTCCTTGCTTCGGATTCGCTAGAGGGCAGGGGATTGGGCACCAGGGGGAAAGTCATTGCAAAAAATTATATTGCCGGCCATTTTCATTCATTTGGTCTGATACCTGTTGACGGGGATTATTTCCAGAATTTTGAAATGAGAGTGGGACTGGCCTGGGTGCAGGGATCAAACGTTATTGGCTACCTTAAGGGTGCTGATCCTGATCTGCAGTCCGAGTTCATTGTGATAGGTGCACATTACGATCATCTGGGCTATGAGGATAAGAACGGGCAACGCATCATTTACCCGGGTGCAGATGACAATGCTTCCGGAACAGCATCTCTTATTGAGTTGGCACGTTACTTTTCTCAAAACCGCGAAAAGATGGGGCGCAGTATTATCTTCATTGCTTTTGATGCTGAAGAAAGCGGATTGATCGGATCTGAAAAATTTTTGAATATGTCTGAGGCATTTGGCAAGAATAATATCAAAGCAATGTTCAGCCTGGATATGGTGGGTATGTATGGAGTGCATAGTGGACTAGATATGAAGGGAATGGGTGCTGTAGATGGAGGTGTTGAGATGGCAGAATGCCTTGCTGAGGAATATAACATTAATCTAAAAAACACCTCCGCTGAAATGGAATACAGAACAGATACCAGGCCGTTTGGAGATTTGGGCATTCCGGCAATTCATGCTTCAACGGGACTGGAATCGCCGTATCACAAACCCGAAGATACTCACGGACTGCTTGATTATGATGGCATGGCAGAGGTAACCGGGTACTTGAAAGCCCTCGTCACCGGCATGTCACTGGAACCCGAACTTAACCCTTCCAGCCGTTTTGTTGCACTTCAGGGGCCTTATGCGATAAGGTTCGATGCAGGGATTATTGCACATACAGGTAGCAGTCATCATTCATATGCAGATGAGTTTTTCAGGGCCGATGATGTTTTTGCCTTCAGTGCCGGGATGTTCATTCAGCTGCATATCGGAAAAAGATTTTCGGTTCAACCTGAAATACTATATGATCTAAACGGAAGTAAATCAGCTGGTGGTACTTTCCGCAGACACTCACTCATGGTTCCGGTAAACCTGAATATGAACCTGGTTAATGAAGCAGCAGGAATGATCAGGTTATATTCAATTACAGGCGGTTATTACCGGTATAACCTGTCTGGTAAAAACGGCGGCACCGGTCTGGATTTTAATAATTTTGATCCACGTCAGGAATGGGGAATAAATCTTGGCTTCGGTGCTGATATAGTGGATGTTCAGGTGAATTATGTCTTGAGGAGGGGCCTGACGGATATATTTCCCGGATCAGCCTCAGGTGTTTTTGAATCAGGTCATTACATTTCTATGGGATATAAATTTTGATGTTTTAATTATCTCAGGGATTTTTGTTATATATCTTAATTCCCTATCTTTCGACAAATATTAAAACTTTATAACAGGGTTTGAAAGACTGAAGATTCTTTACCTTCATAATATAAATAACTGATTATTAATTTGATTAACCTGGTTTATACAGACGAAGCCCTCATGTTAATTTTTAATACAAAATAATATGAATTTCACATCTGATAAATACAGCTAAAAGAGCTTAATAATGCATGTGAAATTGACCTTCATGTCAATAACCATGAGGGTTCCATGGATTGAAAAGCAAAATAACCGAACTATGCATTATTAACATATTGTTAAACAGATTGCTAACTATACTTTATACGAATGAAACCACCTGCCAAATCAAGAGGATTTATGGATACCCGTTATCTGATGA
>CAZFOO010000074.1:0-16696 GCA_964520585.1 uncultured Bacteroidales bacterium | reverse complement strand
TATGGGATATATTATTTTTTCCATATTATTTTGGCTGTTTGTGTTTTTATCCAGCATGGTGATCTTTGCCGGGGCCTTTTTACTGTGGATCTTCACTGTCTATTTCGATAAGAGACTCTGGCTTCAGCACAGGTACTCCTGCTGGTGGGCTTCGATTTACCTGTGGCTTAACCCATTCTGGGATCTCCGGATTGAGGGAAAGGAAAAGATAGATCATTCACGTGTTTATGTTGCGGTATCCAACCACCAGTCCATGCTGGACATCCTTGTCATCCACTCATTGTTTTTTCATTTTAAGTGGGTGTCGAAAAAGGAGAATCTCTATGTCCCTTTTGTGGGTTGGAACATGTTACTTAACAGATACGTGATAATCGACAGGGCCAGCAGAAAAAGTTTTATTAAAATGATACGTGATTGCCGGCAACATATAAAGCAGGGCAGTTCGGTAATGATATTTCCCGAAGGAACACGTTCGGCGGACCGCAATATAAAGAGTTTCAAAGACGGTGCCTTCAGGCTGGCTACACAGATGAGATGTCCGGTACTTCCCATTGTTCTGGATGGAACCGGAAGATCTCTCCCGAAGAAAGGTTTTGTGATAAGAGAAAAAACTATCATAAGAGTAAAAATTCTCGACCCCATAGAACCAGATGAATTTGAAGAAATGGATTCCCGGGGACTGGGTATCAGGGTAAAGTCTGTTATGGAATCTGCACTGGCAGATTTGAGAGAACAGCAGGCTTCTTAATCCGGAATTTATTATTTAAATTCGTTTTTTGATTGTCAGATAAATACATGAATAGTTGATATGCCCGGTACTGTACTTTCATTCTACAAAAATAAATATACTGAATATTCAGAGTTGTTAAGCAGGCTAAAGCATAAGCAAAAAATGTTTGTCTTTGCCCGGTTGTTGATATTTGGCCTGATGGTATTTCTTCCTCTGGCGATTATCAAGGAGAGTCCGCTAATTGCTGCTGTTATATTTATCTTTCTGCTTACCCTCTTTTTGTACCTTGTGAAAAAGTTCAGTTCGCTTGACAGTTATATCAAATATGTTTCCTGCCTTCTGGATGTCAATCTCCATGAAATAGAAGCCAGCCGGGGAAACTTCGGTTCTTTTGATGATGGCAGTGATTTCACTGACCCTGATCACCGCTATTCATTTGATCTTGATCTGTTCGGAAAAGATTCCCTGTTTCAGTATATCAACCGGTGCTGTACTCTTTATGGAAAAGAAAAACTTGCAGGCCTGCTGCTTTCTACAGACACCAAAGTTCATCATATTTGTAAGAAGCAGAAAGCTTTCAGGGAACTGTCCTCCAACCCCGGTTTCTGCCAGCATTTCATTGCTACCGGGAATATGCATAAGGAAGTGAAGACAGATAAAGCATATTTGCTTGAATTTGTAAACTCTTCCTCACGGTTCACCCGGAATTTTTTATTAGTGATTTTGTCCAGGTTTTTGCCTGTTTTAACTCTTGTTACTCTTGTAGTGGTTATTGCCGGATTACTGCCCTTTTATGTTTTTATCGTTATGTTTCTTTTACAACTTGGAATTTCCGGAGCACTTTTAAAGCGTGTGAATGAGATGCATGCATTACTGACCAACAGGCTTGAAACGTTGAAAAAATATGGGAAATTACTCCAGATAATACAGACTGCCGATTTTGACGCCCCTTTGCTTAAGTCCCTTCAACGGCATCTGAAAACCGGCGGACTCCCCCCGTCAGCTCATATCAAAAGTCTTGCAAAAATAGCTGAAGCATTTGACAACAGGCTTAATATAATTGCCGGGTTGTTGCTGAACGGCTTGTTTTTATGGGATATCAACTGTGTGCTTATGATTGAGAAATGGAAAAGGAAGCACAGGAAACAGTTACCGGTCTGGTTGGACAGCATAGGAAGGATGGATGCATTTATCAGCATGTCGGTTTATACCTTCAATAATCCCGGATTTGTTTTCCCCAGGCCTTCCGAAGAGGGACCCGTACTATATGCCCGTTCACTGGGCCATCCGCTTATATCGCAGGAAGAAAGAGTATGTAATGATTTCTCCATTGACCAGAGTGGAAAGTTTGTTATTGTTACCGGGGCCAATATGGCAGGCAAGAGTACTTTTTTACGCACTGCCGGTACAGCCCTGATACTTTCGATGGCTGGGGCTCCGGTCTGTGCTTCGGTTTTTCATTTTCGTGTTATGGAAGTGTATTCCAGCATGAGAACCAATGACTCGTTAAGCAGGCACGAATCTTATTTTTATGCCGAACTCAAGAGACTTAAACATCTTATGGAGAGGATCGCAGAAGGGAAACTTGTATTTGTTATCCTTGACGAGATCCTGAAAGGGACAAACTCAAGCGACAAACAAAAGGGCTCGGCAGCACTACTTGAGCAGATGATTAAAATGGAGGCTACGGGAATTGTCGCTACTCATGACCTTTCCCTTACCACCCTGGAGGATAAATACCCTGACAGGATTCAAAACAAATGTTTTGAAGTGAAAATAGATGGTGATAAAATATACTTTGATTACAGACTCAGGGATGGCGTGACCAGGAAGATGAATGCAATGATCCTGATGAAACAGATGGGACTGCTTGGCATTGAGCAGCATGATGCAACTTAAAATTAGTTATTCCTGTCTGCTTGCCCCCGGCTGTTGATTCCTTGTTGATAAACAATTTCACACCCCACCCTTCTTTTATTTATATTTGCAGAAATTTAAGGAAAGATGACTGCAATATATTCAGAAGATACCATACGCACGCTCGACTGGAAAGAACATATAAGGAAGAGGCCCGGCATGTATATAGGTAAGCTGGGTGACGGCTCCTCACTGGATGACGGCATTTACCTGCTTATTAAAGAGGTGCTTGATAACTCGGTGGATGAATTCATGATGGGTTTCGGGAAGACTATTGAAGTTGAAATAAATGAGAAGGTTGTCACTATAAGAGATTATGGTAGGGGAGTGCCCCTTGGCAAACTGGTTGATGTGGCCTCCAAAATGAATACAGGTGCCAAATATGACTCACGGGTATTCAAAAAATCAGTTGGTTTGAACGGAGTGGGAATAAAAGCGGTGAATGCACTTTCATCGAATTTTATTATAGAATCCTTTCGTGAAAAAGAGGGTAAACTTGTCGAATTTGCCCGGGGTGTAATTATAAATGAGCAGGACCTTTCTGCTTCTGTTGAAAAAAACGGTACCCGGATAGTGTTTACTCCTGATAATGACATATTTGGCAAGTTCAGGTTCATCCCTGAGTACCTGGAACGCATGTTCCGTAATTATGTATATCTAAATACAGGATTGACCATTGTATATAACGGACAAAGGTTTCACTCCAAAAACGGATTGCTTGATCTGCTGGAGGAGAATATGAGTTCTCCCGGATTGTATCCCATTATACACCTCAGGGGTTCCGATATTGAAGTTGCCATTACCCATGGAAATCAATATGGCGAAGAGTATTATAGTTTTGTCAACGGCCAGAATACCAGTCAGGGTGGAACTCACCTTATAGCCTTCAAAGAAGCGTTGGTGAAGGTGATAAAGGATTTCTACAAAAAGGATTTTGATTCATCTGATATAAGGACTTCGGTTATTGCTGCAGTGAGCATCAAGGTGGAAGAGCCTGTTTTTGAATCGCAGACCAAGACCAAGCTGGGATCAAAGGATATTGGTCCGGATGGCCCTACGGTAAGGAATTTCATAATGGAGTTCATGCGCACCCATCTGGATAATTATTTGCATCAACACCCTGAAACCGCCGATATTATTCTAAATAAGATTATCGAGTCGGAAAAGGAGAGGAAAGCAATTTCAGGCATTAAGAAAATCGCACGTGAACGTGCCAAAAAGGCTAATCTGCATAATAAAAAATTGAGGGATTGCCGTGCTCACTGGAATACCAATGATGAACGCAGACTGGATACTACCATATTTATAACCGAAGGTGATTCGGCAAGCGGTTCAATTACCAAGTCCCGCGATGTAAATACCCAGGCAGTATTCAGTCTTAAGGGGAAGCCTTTAAATACATACGGGCTTACCAAAAAGATAGTATATGAGAATGAAGAGTTCAACCTGTTGCAATCAGCGCTCAACATAGAAGACGGCATAGAAGAATTAAGATATAATAATGTTGTTATTGCCACTGATGCAGATGTTGACGGGATGCATATAAGATTGTTGCTGATAACTTTTTTTCTTCAGTTTTTTCCCGATCTTATCAAAAACGGGCATCTGTATATTCTGCAGACCCCTCTTTTCAGGGTTCGAAATAAAAAGCGGACTTTTTATTGTTATTCGGAGTCTGAAAAGGAGAAAGCTGTTAAAAAGCTCAATGGCAAGCCGGAGATAACCAGGTTCAAGGGACTTGGAGAGATATCTCCCGACGAGTTCAGGCATTTTATCGGCAAGGATATCAGGCTTGAACCGGTTCAGCTTAAAAAAGAAGATATGGTTGCCGAGATGCTCGCTTTTTATATGGGCAAAAACAGTCCTGAAAGACAGGATTTTATTATTGAGAACCTCCGTGTTGATGAAGATGTGGTTTCTGTTGACTCGGTATAACTGGTACATAACATAAATATTTGTGAAGTTGGATTTAAATGGAAGATCAGGATAAAATAAACGGACAGGATGGTGAAATGCCGGAAAACGGCGCGAGCAAGAACAGGGATAATGATTTCCCTAAGATTGTCAAGCTTTCGGGCATGTATAAGGACTGGTTTCTGGATTATGCCTCATATGTGATACTGGAAAGAGCTGTTCCGCATCTGCATGACGGACTAAAGCCGGTGCACCGGCGTATCCTCCATGCCATGAAAAGGCTGGATGACGGCCGGTATAACAAGGTGGCTAATATTATTGGTTATACAATGCAGTACCATCCCCATGGCGATGCTTCAATAGGAGATGCCCTGGTACAGCTTGGACAAAAGGATCTCCTTATTGATGCCCAGGGAAACTGGGGAAACCTGCTTACCGGGGACGGAGCTGCTGCATCACGTTACATAGAGGCCAGGCTGTCACCATTTGCACTGGATGTCGTTTTTAACCCCAAGACCACAAAATGGATTTTGTCATATGATGGCCGCAACAAGGAACCGCTTACCCTGCCTGTAAAGTTTCCTCTTCTTCTTGCGCAGGGAGTTGAGGGTATTGCGGTGGGACTTGCTTCTAAAGTTTTGCCTCATAATTTCAATGAGCTGCTGGATGCATCCATCGCCTATCTCCAGGGAAAGGATTTTGAATTGTTCCCAGATTTTCAGGGCGGCGGGATGGCCGATTTTTCAAGATATAACGATGGACTCAGAGGTGGCGTTATCAGGGTTCGAGCAAGAATAACCAAGCTTGATAAAAAGACCCTTGTCATTAATGACATACCCTATGGCAAGACTACTGGTTCGGTTATTGAATCGATACTAAAAGCCAATGAAAAGGGTAAGATCAAAATTAAAAAAATTGACGATAACACCTCCGACAAGGTAGAGATACTGGTCCATCTTAGTCCGGGAATATCCCCCGACAGGACTATTGATGCGCTTTACGCATTTACTGACTGTGAAGTATCCATATCTCCCAATGCGTGTGTGATAGAAGATGACAAACCCAGGTTCCTTGGTGTTACGGAGATGCTGAAGATAAGCAGCGATCATACCATGGCCCTGTTGAAAAGAGAACTTGAAATACGGTTGTCGGAGTTGAGCGAGGACTGGCATCTCTCTTCCCTTGAGAAAATTTTTATTGAGAACCGCATATACCATAGTATCGAGGAGTGCGAGACATGGGAATCGGTTCTGGAGACAATCGACAGGGAGCTGGATCCATATAAAAAGCTTCTTGCAAGGGCGGTTTCTAGAGATGACATTATCCGGCTCACCGAAATAAAGATAAAGCGTATTTCAAAATACGATGCCTTCAGGGCCGATGAGCATATAAAGGCAGTTGAAGAGGAGATGGAAGAGGTAAAAGGCAATCTGGACAACCTGGTCCCTTTTACCATAAATTATTTCAGACAGATAAAGAAGAAATACGGCAAGGGCAGGGAAAGGAAGACCGAAATCCGCAGCTTCGATAACATTGAGGCCACCAAGGTTGCGGTTGCAAATGAAAAACTCTATGTTGACCGTGCAGAAGGTTTTGCAGGTACCGGTCTGAAAAAGAATGAATATGTGTGTGATTGTTCCGACATTGATGATATAATTGTTTTCAGGCAGGACGGCACTTATTTAGTCACCAGGGTTGCCGAGAAGATTTTCGTGGGGAAGAATATCATACATATAGCCGTATTTAAGAAGAATGACAGGCGGACCATATATAACATTATATACCGGGACGGTCTCAACGGTGCCGTAATGATGAAGCGGGCACCGGTAAACGGGGTGACACGAGACAGGGAATATAATATTACCAAAGGGAGCAATAATTCAAAAATCCTTTATTTCAGTGCAAATCCAAATGGAGAAGCAGAAGTGGTAAAGGTCTACCTCAAGCCAAAGCCCAGGCTGAAGAACCTTATTTTTGAGCTTGATTTCGGTTCTCTGGCAATAAAAGGAAAAAATTCCATTGGAAATATTCTTACCCGGCACTCTGTCCACAAGATAGTGCTTAAAGAGAAAGGTGAGTCCACTCTGGGTGGAGCTAGAATATGGTTTGACGAAGATATCAACCGGCTGAATACAGACGGAAGAGGAAGGTATCTCGGGGAGTTCAATACCGGCGATCATATTTTGGTTGTTACATCATCAGGCAAATTCAGACTTTCTAACTTTGATGTCTCAAGCCGTTTTGAAGATGACATCCTGTTGCTTGAGAAATACAGATATGACAAGATCTTTTCTGCTGTTTACTATGATGGGGAGAAAAAGTATCATTACCTGAAGAGGTTTACATTTGATGATACTGAAAACCTGACCAGTTTTATTGGAGATCACAGTGATTCAAAGCTTGTGCGTCTGACAGAGGTCGATTATCCAAGGCTTGAGGTAAATTTCGGCGGCAAGAATCAGGACAGGAGCAGTGAGATAATTGAGGTTGCCGATTTTATCGGGGTTAAAAGTTATAAAGCGAGGGGCAAAAGGTTAACCAGGTATGAAGTTTCAATCGTTTCGGAGCTGGAGCCGCTGATCCGTCCTGAAAATGAGGCCGGGCAGAGCATTAATGACGATTCTTTTGAGCTGGATGAAACCGGCGATAAACAAATGAAACTTGAACTGTAATATGAGTCTGCGTGTTTTTTGGTAAACCCGCACAACAGGGGAAACGTAATTTTAAAGTACAGTACTGTGATTATTTTCCTGATCGGATTTATGGGAAGCGGCAAAACCACAGCCGGGAGATTGCTTGCAGAAAGGTTGCACTACGATTTTGCGGATCTGGATGAGTTGGTAGAAAATAAAGAAGAAACCCCAATAACCGGCATATTTGCTTTGAAGGGAGAAGATTATTTTAGAGAAGCGGAATCGCGCGTTCTGGAAACCCTGCTGGATCGTAACCGTCTGGTTGTTGCATGCGGGGGAGGAACGCCATGTTTTTTTAATAATATGCAGAAGATGAAATCTGCCGGTTTAACCGTTTATTTAAAGGTCTCACCCGGCTTGCTTGCCCGGAGGCTTTCGGGACAACATTCTGATCGGCCCCTTGTTGCCGGAATGCAGGGAGAAAAGCTGAAAAACCATATAAGAATGTTGCTCGCCGGCAGGGAGGGCTGGTATCGCCAGTCCAATATAATCTATCATGCCGATGATTTCGATATGGATGAGCTGGTCAACCGGATTAAATTATTCCCGGATTCTTAATATCCTCACATCTCTCTGTAAAGACTTCATGTAAATTGAATATGCCGGCAATTACCTGATGATTGTTGTTATCACTCCAGGAATACCCAAAGAATGGCCAGACAATACTGTCGTCACCCTATATATCCTGTCATTAGTGTCCGGTAAATATTAAATCACGTTCATTAATCGGACACTAATGATATCCTGTCGTTACTTAAAAACATTAATTTCTTAAAAATACCGTGTCATAATTTAGGTCTAATGGCTTCCCTGAAATTTAATTATGGCTGCATTTATGGCAGTCCACGATCTCTCCAGAGCGCCATAATGTCATAGAATGTATTATTTTTTGATTTGGCATATAAGTTGAATAATCCTGTTTGAAACTTAATATAAATCAAAATAATAAATATGTTTAACTTTAAAATAGAGGAGGACCAGGCTATGTTACCAGTATTTAACAGAAGAGGTTCATTACCAAGTGTTGTCGATGATTTTTTCGGCAAAGACATGCTTTCTAATTTTTTTGACGAATACCAGACCGGAATTTCAATTCCTTCGGTTAACATTATTGAAGGCAAAGAGGAATTCAGGATCGAAGTTGCAGCCCCCGGGCTGGACAAGGATGATTTTTCGATCGATGTCAAAGACAGTGTGCTTTACATCGAATCTGAGAAGGAGCAAAAGGACGAAACAAAAGATGAGAAGATCATGCGGAGGGAGTTTTCCTACAGTGCCTTCAAGCGCTCTTTCAGTCTGCCCGATACGGTAGATACAGACAGAATCTCTGCAAATCACAAAAACGGGGTGCTTAACATTGTCATCCCCAAGAAAGAAGAGGCTAAGGAAAAACCGCCAAGAAAGATCAAGATCGGGTAATCCTAAAGAAGCTAAAAAACTGGAAATTCCGGGTGCATTTGTATCCGGAATTTTTTTTTGTATGCGGCACTGACTTTTTATTACTAAAATTACTTTTACAGGCAAATTACGTATATTGTCCCGAATTATGGAATAAGTCCTGATTAATTTTCAAAGTGCTGAAATGGGATCAAAAGGAAAGTTCGGAACAGCTCCTGTCTTTTTTACTGCAATCTCCACCATCCTGGGTGCGATTTTATTTCTCCGGTTCGGATTCGCGATAGGCACTCTGGGATTCTGGGGCGTTGTCCTTATTATTTTGCTGGGTCATATGGTTACCATTCCGACTGCCCTGGCTATTTCAGAAATAGCAACCAACAAAAGAGTTGAAGGAGGAGGTGAATATTTCATTATCTCCCGTTCATTCGGATTAAATATCGGAGCTACAATAGGCATTACCCTGTACCTGTCCCAGGCAATAAGTGTTGCCTTTTATGTCATTGCCTTTACTGAAGCCTTTCAGTATTTATTTGATTATATTAAAGAAACAACCGGTTATTTAATTCCACGGCAGGTCATCAGTATTCCCGTGATGCTGCTTCTTTCTTTACTTATACTGAAAAGGGGTGCTAACCTTGGAGTTAAAGCGCTTTATTTTGTGGTAGCTGTATTGGCGGTATCACTCTTTCTTTTCTTTATAGGCACCACATCACATGCATCAATTTCTGGTTTTGACCTGGCTAATGCTGAGTTCCGGAATATGAACCGGTTTTTTGTAGTATTTGCGATCATCTTTCCGGCCTTTACAGGAATGACTGCAGGTGTCGGATTGTCGGGGGATCTTAAAAATCCGGGAAAATCAATTCCGCTTGGTACATTATCAGCTACCTTCGCCGGATTGATAATTTATTTTTTCATTTCATATAAATTAGCCCTTTCTGCAAGCCCGGAGGCGCTGATATCGGACCAGCTTATTATGGGGAAAATTGCAAAGTGGGGACTGGTCTTTATTCCCCTTGGCCTGGCCGCTTCAACCATATCTTCGGCACTGGGCTCTGTTATGGTTGCCCCGAGGACCTTGCATGCCCTGGCCCGCGACAAGTCTTTCCCGCTTACACGAATAAACCGGTTTCTTGGAAAGGTGCGGGAGGAAGATGATGAGCCGGTTAGTGCCTCTCTTATTACCTGTATTATCGCGTTAGTATTTGTTGCCATTGGTGATGTTAATGCTGTGGCCCAGATTATTTCAATGTTCTTTTTGGTAACATACGGATCAATTTGCCTCATTTCTTTTTTAAACCACTTTGGATCTTCACCTTCTTACCGCCCCTCATTCCGGTCAAAATGGTTCTTTTCATTTGCAGGTTTTGTTACGGCTGTCCTGGTGATGTTCAGGATCAGTATGACTTATACATTGCTGGCCTTTATAATGATAGTTCTTCTTTATATGTATGTAAATTCCTATCACAGGAACAGGAAGAATCTCGCTTCAATTTTCGCTAATGCAATTATGCAGATCAACAGGAGCATGCAGGTATACTTTCAGAAAAAGAGGGTGAGTGGTGCAGAAAGCGAGTGGAGGCCGAGTGCTATATGTATATCGCGTCATTCTTTTACGCGGGATAATGCATTAAAATTATTGCAATGGATTTCCTATAAATATGGATTCGGGACTTATCTTCACCGCATTGAAGGATATTATTCAAAGAGTACCTTTGAGCAGTCTAAAAGAGAACTGGCAAGATTAATTAACAATGTAGGAACAGCCAGTTATGTTTATATTGATACCATTATCTCCCCTTCCAATACTTCTGCCATTGCCCAGTCCATCCAGATACCCGGAATATCCGGAATGGAGAATAATATGGTCATATTTGAATATGAGAAGGAGGATCAGGATGATCTGGAAGACATTATCGATAACATCAAACTTGTAAAATCGGGGAATTTTGATGTTTGTATACTTGCTTCCAGCAGGAAACCTGTTATTTTCAAAAACGGAATTCATGTCTGGATCAAGAGTATTGATGAAAATAATGCAAATCTGATGATATTGCTGAGTTTCATCATCCTTGGACATCCTGACTGGAAGGAAAGTGATATTAAGGTTTTTGATATATGCAAAGAAAATGAAATCAAAGAGACCCGGCAAAGAATGAATAATCTGGTGGAAAGCGGCAGGTTACCGATCAGAACCCAAAATATCAGGTTTATCATTCAGAAGGAAGGCATGAAAATTAAATCGATAATCAATGAACATTCCGTAGATGCGGGTCTCACCATAATAGGTTTCCGGGAAGAGAGCCTGAAACGTAACGAAATTAAAATATTCGATGGTTATCAGGAATTGGGTAATATTCTTTTTGTCAATTCCTGTAGCAATAAGCTTATAGAATGATAAGGATTATTTCCCGGACTTGAAAAGCAGCAGGGTTTCTGTGATCAGTTTATCCCTGTCAACAGGTACTACTCCAACCTCACCACAAACCAGTCCCCCGGCAAGATTAGCTACCAGGGTCATATCTTCCGGACTTGCACCCGTTGCCAGGCATGCGGTTGCCACGCTGATAACCGTATCTCCTGCTCCGGATACATCTGCTATGGAGCGGACCTCGGTTGGCACAAGTCTTCCCTGATTCCCAAAACTGAGGTAGATACCCATCTCTGATAGCGTCACCATCAGATATTTTATCCTGTTAGTTTCCTGTAGTTTTAGTGCTGCACGGCTTATGGCTTCCATATCCCCTTTCGGAATATCAGTCCGCAATCCATCGCACAATTCCTTGAGGTTAGGGGTGAAGAGGTCTATTCCTTTATAATGGGAAAAATTTCTTTTTTTCGGATCGGCCGAAACAGGAATGTTTTTTTTCGATGCCAGTTCTGTGATTTTATTGATAACTCCGGGTGTAATAACTCCCTTATCATAATCTTCGAATATTACCGCATCAATTTTTTTAGAAGAAAGCAGTTCCTGAAGTAATCCAGTAAACTGCTTCTCTGTATTTCTGCTTACCTTATCGTTGTTTTCTTCGTCAACACGGAGAAGCTGCTGACTACTGCTGATTATCCGGGTTTTTGCAGTTGTCTCCCTCTCTTCGCTGATGAGTATGCCGGAGGTATCCATTCCTCTCTTTTGCATTAGTCCAAGGAAAAGATCCTTTCTGTCATCATTGCCTGCAACAGAACAGAGAAGTGGCCGTGCGCCAAGTGACTGGACATTTAAGGCTACATTTGCAGCTCCTCCAAGCCTGTTTTCCCTCTTATTTACGGAAACGATGGGGATTGGTGCTTCGGGTGAAATCCTGTCCACGCTACCCCACATATAGGAATCAACCATTACATCTCCTATAACCATTATGTTCAAATCATTGAAGCGATCGAACATATTATTTATCTCTTTTGTATTCAATTGAATTCTGTTTTTTTAATTTATTGTTGAATCCTCATCCATCACTTTCCGGCCAGGAAATAATAAGGCATACTCTTTTTTACAGGATAAATTTAGAATAAATAGTTTTGAAAATAAAATAGAGATCAGAATGCTTAACTTATTGCCATTATACCGGGTCAACATCGGGCGTCACGGTTACGGAGGTAAAGCCGGTTTGTGTAATCAGCCGCTGCGTCTCGGATATTATCATCTCTTTAGTTTTAGGCAGGGATATTCCTTTTTCTATTTTTAACAGTATATTCATGATATAAAGATTCTGTACCCGCCCGATAGCAGGAAATTCAGGGCCCAGAACCCTGCTGCCAAATATTTTCCTGAGGTTTTTTGCAAGGATCTCTGCTGCATCTTCAACCTTATCCCTGTTTTTATCCTTTAAGACCAGCTTGATCAGTCTTACAAAAGGTGGATAAAGAAACTGTTTTCTTTCAGCTAGCTGTTCCCTGAAATGCTGCTCGAAATTATTATTGATAATGTTTTTTATTACCGGATGACCTGGGAATCCGGTCTGAATAACTACCCGTCCGCGTTTAACTTTCCTTCCGGCCCTGCCACTTACCTGTAATATCAACTGGAAACTTCTCTCATGTGCCCTGAAATCGGGAAAGAACAGAAGGTTGTCGGCATTAAGTATACCCACCAGGGAAACCTTTCCGAAATCCAAGCCCTTTGCAATCATTTGCGTGCCTGCCAGTATATCAAGGTTCCCTGCCTCAAAATCGCCAATGATCTTTTCATGGGCTCTCTTTTTTCTGACAGAATCCAGGTCCAGGCGACCTATGCGGGCTCCGGGGAAAAATACAGCTATTTCGTCTTCAATCTTTTCGGTTCCGAAGCCTCGTGTCTTTAAATCTTTACTTCCGCAATCGGGGCATGTTATATCAGGGTGTCGTGAAGCACTGCAATAGTGGCAGACCAACTGGTTGCCGGCTTTATGGTAGCTCATGCTGACATCGCAATGCCTGCAAACGGGTATCCAGCCGCAGTCGGCACATTCAATAAAAGGAGCGTATCCCCTGCGGTTCTGGAACAGAATCACCTGTTCATTATTAGTCAGTGCTTTTTCTGTCTCTTCCAGGAGTCTGGGAGTAAAAAGCGATCTCATCTTTTTCCTTTTACGCGCCTCACGGGTATCTGCAATTATGATCTCGGGAAGTTCAATTTCCTTGTAACGTTTAACCAGGTTGACCAGACCATATTTCCCCGAAAGGGCATTGAAATATGATTCGACTGAAGGTGTGGCGGTACCCAGAAGAGTTTTTCCTTTGTGCATTGAGGCAAGCATTATGGCAGCATCGCGGGCATGGTATCTGGGAGCCGGATCAAATTGCTTGAAGGTATTCTCATGTTCCTCGTCAACGATAACCAGTCCGATATCCCTGAAGGGTAAAAACAGCGAAGACCTGACCCCAAGGATCAGCCTGTAGCCTTCATCATTATTTTTTAAAACACTGTTCCATATCTCGACCCTTTCTGAGTCGGAAAACCTGGAATGGTAAACTCCTGCCTTCTTCCCGAATATATGTTTCAGGCGCACAATTATCTGTGCGGTAAGTGCAATTTCCGGTAACAGGTAAAGGACCTGCCTTCCCTTTTCCAGCTCTTCCCGGATAAGATGGATGTATATTTCAGTCTTGCCGCCTGAGGTGATGCCGTTAAGCAGCACGACATCTTTTGATTTGAACTGTTCCTTTATGTCATCCAGGGCTTCCTGCTGGTATTGGTTGAGATTGCTGATGGTTTTCTGTTCGGTGTCAATCTCCTCTATACGCGATGCCGGCAATATGGTTTCCGTGAGGATATTTTTCGTCACCAATGCTTTTAGCGGAGAGTTTATGTCTTTATTTCCGGTGTTAAGATTGCTTTTGGCTATTTTTGGGGCAGGCTTGCTGAAATCGGAATAGTCGCTTAATTTAAGATAGTTATACAGTAGTTCCTGCTGCCTGGGTGCTCTGTTAAGCTGATCTGCGATATCATTCAGCCTTTCACTGCTGCATGCGGAAGGGTGAAGGCTGATGAACGTTTCGGTTTTTGGTTTGAATGACCTTTTAACTGATTCATGGGCCATGACTGCTTTCCGGTCAACCAGACTCCTGATGAACTGATGTATGGGAATATTACCCAGAGCAGATGATAATTCACTTATCGTGGAAAGGGGATTGTTTTCTATAAGCTCTAGTATATGTGATTCTTTTTTACTCAGAGAATCATAGTTAGTGAACCCGGGACCAGGAACAAGCCTGGTCTCACTCTCCAGTTTTAGTCCCGATGGCATGGCAGCCTTGAGAACCTCCCCCGGGGAACACATGTAGTAAGAGGACATCCATTCCCAGAAACGGAGCTGGACCGGCATAATAAGGGGCTCCTGATCGAGTATGGACATAATATCCTTTGTTTCGTATCCTTCAGGTTTGTTCTCGTGTATATTGAGGATTATTGCGGAGTAGATTTTCTTTTTGCCAAAGGAGACCAGCACCCTTTTCCCCTTCGAAGCGCCGGGTTGCAGCTCCTCTGGTACAGAATAGGTGTAAAAATTTTTAAGGGGAAGGGGAAGGATGAGGTCGGCGTAGATCATATTAAAGATTACATTTTCTCTGTTAACCTGTTTATTTGTTCCGCAACCTGGTCCATAAGCCACTGAGGGGTGGAGGTGGCTCCGCAGACACCAGCAGTCGAAGCATTCCGGAACCACTCTTTTTCCACATCTTCGGGAAGGGATACGAAGCGGGAGTCAGGATTTACCTCTTTGCAATGGTTAAAAAGGACCTTTGCATTAGAACTCTGATTGCCGCCAACAAAAATAATAACATCATGGCTGGCGGCGAATTCCCTGATAAGAGGCAGCCGCCTTGATATCTGTCCGCAAATAGTATTATGCACCCTCAGCGGGATATCATGTGCCGAATGTTTTTTCATCAATGTTCTCAGATTTTGTTCCAGTTTATTGTATCCGGCAGGACTTTTTGTGGTTTGCGAAAATAACTCCACCGGCTTTTTTGGATCTATAGCTGAAAGATCCTCCGGATCACTTACTATTATTGCACCATCACCTGTTTGTCCGCGTAATCCGATTATTTCCGGATGTCCGGGGTTGCCGTAAATAACAAGCTGTCCGTTAACATTGCTTACATAGTCCCATGCTTTTTTTACCTTTTCCTGCAGTCTGTTTACAATGGGGCAGGTTGCATCAGTAAGAACCAGGTTATTTTCCTTTATTATCCTGTAGCTTGATGGCGGCTCACCATGTGCCCTGAAAAGGATCCGTCCGGACTTAAGTTTCTTAATATCCTGTAAGCCGGCAGTTATAAGTCCCTTCTCACTCAATCGCCTGATCTCAGACTTATTGTGTACAATGTCGCCAATGCAGTAAAGCTTATCGTGTTTTTCAAGCTGTTCTTCCGCCATTTCAATGGCCCTTTTTACACCAAAACAGAAGCCGGAATCATGATCCACTGTTATCTTCATGCCTGAGATTATTTGCTAATATTTAATTTTGCCAAAATATTTTCAAACCAATCCATTTGTTCTTCCGGGGTCATGTATGAATTATCAAGTACAATTGCGCCGGGGGCCTTTTTCAGGGGACTCACCTCGCGTGTTTCATCGAGCCTGTCACGCTCAATAATGTTTTTCCTTACCTCATTAAAATCAGCATCCACCCCATTGGACCTAAGTTCCCTGTAACGTCTTTCAGCCCTGATAGATGTGTCAGCCGTCATAAAGATCTTGATATCGGCGCCGGGAAAGACAACAGTACCTATGTCCCGTCCGTCCATCACCACTCCCATGTCCCTGGCGGTTTCCCTCTGCAGTGCGACCATCTTTTCCCTTACTTTTCCAAATTTGCTGATCAGGCTTACATGATTTGACACCTCTATCGATCTAATCTTATCTTCAACGTTTTTACCGTTCAGAAAGGTTTCGGGAACGGGGCTGCCTGGTACTTTTTTAAAGCTAATATCGATATTGCCGAGCAATTCATCCAGTTGTTCCTCCTCCACCCGGTCCCCCTTTATGATCCCCTGCTCCATACATGCCAGGGTAAAGGCCCTGTACATGGCACCGCTGTCAATATAGATATAATTCATTTTTGAGGCGATGGCTTTGGCAAAGGTGCTTTTGCCGCAGGAAGAGTGGCCGTCTATGGCAATAATAATTTTATCAGGAAAGGTACTCATGAACAGGTGTATGTTAGGCTGTAAAATACAGTTTTTGTGTTAGTTATTTGACAGGTTATAAAATCCGGATTTTGTGTAAAGTTAATGATTTAATACAATTTTCCGGTCACTGTATCAATTGCCGTAAAACGCAGATAGATTGGTGCTGATTGAGAAATGTGCCGATGAACCTGCAAGATGATACCTTGCCTGTCCGAATCCTATCCTGAACCTGTTGATATTAACACCGAATCCCCATGAAAAACCGGTTGTGGAAGGCCTCGCGTCCATTTTTAGCTGATGCCTCCGCAGGTTATTGTATCCTGCATGCAAGGAGAAATTCCTGACTGGCATGAATTCAATTCCTATTATAAAATGGCGGACCAGCTCATTACTTAAATTTTCAATGATCCGGGGAAATGAAGACCTTTGGGTTCCT
>CAZFOO010000073.1:0-16776 GCA_964520585.1 uncultured Bacteroidales bacterium | reverse complement strand
AAACGGTTGCCAGAAATATCAGGCATATCGAACACAAAAAGCAAATAACAGTATCCAAACGGACAAATTCCAGATAGATCCGGCCAAAGTCTGTTGGCCGATTAACCAGGAAACAGGAACTGTTATTCAGTCGTCTTCTGAGAAATCTTTCATGATATTTTCAATATCCCTGCCGGTTGAATGTAGCTTTTCTTTGCAAAGCTTTAGCAGGAAGTAGGCCCTCTTAACCTTTTCAGACAAATCGTCTACATCCAATTCTTCATTTTCTATCTGCCGGAGAATTTCTTCAATCTCTTTAACGGCTTCATTATATTTTATATTTGCTTCTGACATTTCAATAAATTTATATGAATTTTCCATTTGAATAATTATGCAATGTATCTGGAAAATTGAATGCAGCTCAAAATTATATTATCATAATTCCGGCTATTTTTGCAGTATAAATTAACCTTTCGCAAGAACACCTAATTTAGCTTTTCGACCGGTAAAGAAAACCAGAAAGTACTTCCTTTACCCAATCCGCTTTCCATTCCTATTTTACCTCCGGCCCTTTCTATAAGGTCTTTACATAGAATAAGTCCCAGTCCACCTCCCTCTTCATTATTTGTCCCCTTTCTCCCGATTTCACCATCTATACTGAACATCTTTTTCTGCATATCTTTGGGGATGCCAATCCCCGAATCACTTATTTTAACAATGACTTCCCTGTATTTCTTTTCTGCCGAAACTTTAATATTTCCTCCCGGACGTGTAAACTTAATGGCATTATCAAGGATATTTCTAATGACGCTGGACAACACCAGCTTATCTGAGTTTATTATCATTTCATCCGGAGTATTTTTTGAAATTTCAATTTGTTTTTTGGATGCATTAATTCTCAGAAAATGAATTTCAGAATTAATAAGACTGACAAGATCAAATTGCTCGGGAAGGTAATGCATTTTACCGGTTTGAGCGGCCGACCATTTCAGGAGGTTCTCAAGCAATTTGTATAGATTTTGAGATGATTGGTGTACCAGGCTAATGTATTCCTTGATTTCTTGTTCTTTTAACTGGTTAAAGCTTGTAGTAATCAATTCCGAGAATCCAAGCAGTGCATTGAAAGGATTTTTCAGATCATGAGCTATTATTGAAAAAAACCTGTTTTTTGTAGCATTTAACTGCTCGAGTGTCACTGCAGAAAGTCTGAGCTTGTCATTCGTTTTTTCCAGATCGTCAATTTTTTGTTTTAAAAGGGTGTTTGTTTTTTTTGTTATGATAAATCTGTATGCAACAAAAAAAGTAAAGATAAATATCAATATTACCAGGATCAAAAGCAACAATTTAAGGTTGTCATGCCTTGTTATTTGTAACTCCTGTATCTGGGTTTCTTTTTGCAGAAGTTCAATATTGTTTTTCTGTTTCTCTGTTTCAAAAATCCTTTGAAGCTGATTGTAACGATTGGCGGATGTCTGTTCGCGGACCGAATCTTTCAGGTTGCCGTAGCTTATAAAATAATCCAGGGCTGTCTGGTTATCTCCTGCCTGTTTATAATAAAGGTATTGAAGATTATAGTTATTCCGCCGGAGCTGAAGCGAAGAGAGAGCATCTGTTATTTCACTACTTTTTTCTATAATTTCACGTGCTTCTTTCATTTCGTCTAAAGCGAGATATGACCGTGCAACCTGATTAAGGGATTGGACGATGGCCATTGAGTCGGAAATTTCTTCGGCATATCTTAAGGCCTCAAGCGAATGATCCAGTGATTCATCATAAAGCTCCTGCAGTAAGAATACTTCCCCGGACTGCCTGTGAGCACGTGAAAGATTTCTGAGATCTCCGGTTTCTTCAAGTATCCGTATTTGTTTCGAGAAGTACTCAACAGATAGATCATAGCGCTGTATATCCCTATACAAAACCCCCAGGTTATTTAAGGTTGAGGCAATAACCACCGGGTCACCACCCTGTTCTTTGGCACTCAGAGCCTTCAGCATATATACTTCTGCCGAATCAAACTGTTTCTGTTCTCTGTATAGCAGACCTATATTATTAAGGTACATGCCCATTCTCCTGTGATCCTCAAGCTGAATGGCAATATTAACCGCTTCATAATAATTTTCGAAAACATTATCGTTATTTCCCAGCAGGTAATGTACGTTGCCAATTCTGTTTAGCGCATCTGCCATGCCTTCCGGATATTCCATTTCTTTGGCAAGCGTATATCCCCTGGAAGCATATTCCAGACTTTCTTCAAAACTCTGATTCCACTGGGCCTGACTGATATCAAGTAACAGATCAACTTTCTCCGTGCCGCCTTTTTGATTAAGCAAATTCTTAAGGCTGTCCAGCTTGTCTTCAGATGCCGGAGGGGTCTGAGCTTGAAGAGACTGCATGGCAAGAAAGGTCCAGCAGCAAAATACCATAAGCTTTATGGCTGCGGACGTATAGTTAATTTTATTTATGAAAAGTTTATGCATCATTTTCTCCCTGGTCATGCTCACTCACTGGTGATATTCTCAAAATATTTAATATCTTTCAAAAACAACATATATCTTAAAATCTGCTGTTAATTATTAACAAATACATCTGTTTGATCTTTTTATAATTCAGTTGGTGCATAAAACTTTTATATATTCAGATAGCAATTATGTCATTTCTGCATGGTAAATGTAAAAGTACTTCCTATGCCTGCTTCACTTTCCACCCTCAGTTCACCACCGTTCTTTTCAACGAATTCTTTACATAATATAAGTCCGAGTCCGGTTCCCTTCTCATCATTGGTGCCAACTGTTGTTATATTATAATCCAGATTGAAAAGCTTTTTCTGTTCACTTTTACCAATCCCGATTCCGTTATCAGAAACCGAGGCTTCTATAAATTCTTCCTTTTCAGAGGCAGAAACAGTTATTGTCCCCCCCGGATGGGTAAACTTCACTGCATTATTCAGTAGATTGCGGATTACGGTTGCAATCAGGTTTTTATCGGCAAAAGGTTTTAGTTCAGAGTTGATGTTGATTCTTATTTTTATACTTTTACTCTCTGCATTGGCAATGATAGTATCTATTTCTCTCTCTACCAGTTCTTTAAGGTTGAATAGCTCCGGCTTGTAGATGATATTACCTGTTTGATTCCTTGACCACTCCAGAAGATTTTCAAGCAACAGGTAAAGGTTGGTTGCAGATTTGTATATTATGTCAATATATGTGTATACCTGCTCCCGGGAAAGATCTTTATAATTTTGATTTAACGTTTCTGAAAAACCCAGAAGGGCGTTAAATGGATTTTTTAGGTCATGCGCTATTATGGAGAAAAATTTGTCTTTTGTATTGTTTAGTTTCTGAAGATGCTTCTCAGATTTTGCAAGTTCTTTGTTGGCTTCTTTCAGTTCCTCTGTTTTTTCCTGGAGTGTCAGCTTTAGTTTTCTTTTATAACGGTAAAGACCAAAGATTACGAAACCAAAAAACGCCAAAAGAAGAGCCACTCCTGAGTAAAACAAAAGCATGGTCTGCTGCCGTTCGATTTGAAGTTGTTTCAGATCATGCCCTTTTTGTAGAAGATCCAATTCGTTTTTTTGTTTTTCCAGGTTGTATCTTACCTGCAACCGGGCAATTTTATTACTAGCATCTGCAGTGTATATGCTATCTTTATAGCTATCGTAAATTTCGTATGACCGAAGAGCTTTTTCAAAATCATTTGTTTCCTGGTAGATGCGGGAATGGAAAAGATAGTTTTCACTTATCAGTTCTTTTGCATTAATATTTAATGCCATGTCAAGAGCCTCATCTAATTGTTGAAGGGCGCTTTCGTAATCCTCCTGCAAAAAATAGAGTTCCCCGAGATTGTTGTAATTATTTGCCAGATTGAAGGTTCTGTCCAGAGATCTGTTTATTTCTGCAGATCGCAAATATGAATCACGGGCATCTTCGAATTTACCCTGTCTGGTATATAATAAGCCAAGGTTGTTGAAAGTTGTAGCAATGCCCTGAACATAATTGATATCCTGATAGATCTCAAGAGATTGCAAATAATGATCCAACGCTTTTTCGTAATCTTCTTTTTCATACCATATTATACCTATATTATTTAATAATGATGCTTTTCCCCGGCTTGGTCCTTCCTGGTCTATGTATATCTGCAGTGACTGTTCATAGTAATCAAGCGCTATGTCAAGGTTGTTAAGTTTCTTGTGAACTATCCCAATATTATTTTTTACCGATGCTATTCCGTTTGTGTTCCCGGTTAATATGTAGTAATTCAATGCTTCAAAAAAATATTCTTGTGCTTTATCGTAAATGCTCATTCTTTGATACAATCTTCCCATATTGGTAAGTGAAGAGGCTATGCCGGTAGTATCTTCAATGTTAACGAAAATTTCATGGGCCCGTTTAATATTCGTTTCTGCACTTTTAAAATTATGAAAATCTGATTCTGCTTCGCCCAGAATGTTTGAATAATAGGCTATGTCATACTTGTCTCCTGCCTTAGTGCTAAGTTCAACGGCTTTATTCAGATAATCAAGGGCTATTTCCTTATTCCCAAGGATGTCATAAGCCAAATAAAGGTTATTGTATGAACCAAGGATCCCCTCATGGTCATCTGCGCTTAACCTAATCTCAAGAGAGCGGTTGTAATAGTCAATTGCTTCGCTGTAATTTGTTCTCAGATATTCTGCATTTCCAATCCGGTTGAGGGCATTGGCAACACCCAGGTTATTATTGAGCCTTTCAGCAATTTCAAGTGCTTCCTGAGCGTATTCAATACTTTTGTCTAATGATTCGGACCAGTGGGCTCTGGACAGATCATTTAAAATTCCGATCTTTTCACTTTCCGGTACATCATTTAATTGTTTTTTCAGGCTGTCAATGACTTCATTTCCTGAACAGTGGTGTTCTGAATGGAGCAACAGGAAAATTCCCAATGCGATATATTTAATGTAGTTTTTCAACCCAGGGAATTTGTTTGGTTTCTTCTTTCATCGTTAATATTGAGCACTTTACTATTTATACGGCCATCATGGAATTTAGTTTCCAGAAGATCATTCTTGTTGATATCCTTAACATTTTTTACTATTTTGCCGTTTTTGTGTACCACCGTATAGCCCTTCTTAAGAATATTCTGCGGGTCAGCCATTTCCATAGTTTTGTGCAACATAATCATTTTATCCGAATTCTTTCTTAAGCAGGTTCTGATTTTATCCGGCAGTATCCGGGTACTGATTTCATAACGGTAATTTTTTAATCTAAGTAAATGATTTTTTACTATGTATCCAAAACCGGAATGCAGGGAATTTAGTTTATGACTGTTTTTTTGCATAAAACCGGATGCTGAAACAGCGATGATTGAGCCTCTTGATTTCAGATACCTTCCTTTTTGTTGCATATTATTTTTAATTAAAATAGGAAGGTCTTTAACTATTGTGTTTACATTATGATGATTTTTTTCCAGGGTATGTGTTACCTGGTTTGCAAGCCTTACCGAGATATTCTTGATCCTGGTATCAAGATCCTGAAGTTTTCCTGTCAGGAACTCGGCTACAGCGGTAGGGGTTTTCAAGTCGGTGTTGGCAACCATGCCTGCAATTGTAATGTCTCTCTCGTGTCCTATTCCTGTTATCACCGGTAACGGCAACTGAGCTATGTGTGCTGCAATTTCATAATTGTCAAAGCTGCTTAGATCGGTGGTTGATCCGCCTCCACGCAGAATCACCGCCACATCAAAATTTTTTTCCTGGTTAAATATGGACTCCAGTGCAGATGTGATGGAATGCACTGTGTTTTCTCCCTGCATTATTGCAGGAAATAGAGTTAATTCAAAGTGATATTTTTTGGGATTATTCTTTATCTGATGAATAAAATCTTCATAACCTGCAGCTGAAGGGGAAGATATAACTGCAATACGTGATGGCAGCATAGGAAAAGGGAGATCTTTGTTCATACTTAAAATTCCCTCTTTTTCGAGTTTTTTTAATGTTTCCGCCCTTTTTCTTTCAAGGTCACCCATGGTATAAACAGGATCGATATCCCTAATATTAAGGCTCATTCCGTAAAGCTCGTGAAACTCAACGGTGACTTCAACGAGAATGAGCATTCCCTTCGAAAGAGTTTGGGATGTGGAGGTTTCAAAATAAGATCTTAACATTCTCCATGTATGCGCCCATATGGTGGCCCTGCTCCTTGCAACTATCCTGTCTTGTTCCTGATCCTGATCCTTTTCGATCAGTTCTAGATAGCAGTGACCGTTCATATTTTCTCTTAACTCGTTTATCTCAGCAACAAGCCAATAACTGCCGGGGAAGGAATTTTTGATGGTTCCGACGATAATTTTTGAAAGTTCCAGTAAAGTATATTTGTTCCTTTCCATAATAAATTGAGTCAATAAAAATTTCTAAACATCCAGAGGCATCGACCGGATTTTTTATACTGAGGAGATTATCAAAATCATGATTCCCGTCCTGATACTATTACTACAATTTCACCTTTTACTGTTTTATCCTGAAGATAATTAATCAGTTCTGCCAGGGTGCCTCTCAAAGTTTCCTCATATATTTTAGATAGCTCCCTGGATATTGATATTCGTCTTTCACCTCCAAAGACTTCAGCAAATTCTTTCAGCAGCCTTAGAAGACGGAAAGGGGATTCGTAAAATACCATTGTCCGCGTTTCTTCTTTTAGTTCATTTATTCTTTTTTTTCTTCCTTTCTTGTGAGGAAGAAATCCTTCGAAACAAAACCTGTCGCAAGGCAGTCCGCTCACTGCCAGTGCAGGAATAAACGCAACTGCCCCGGGCAGGCATTCAATTGCAATATCCCTTTTAATACATGATCTCACCAGAAGAAATCCGGGATCGGAAATTGAAGGTGTTCCTGCATCTGTTACCAGGGCAAAAGTCTGCCCTGATGTTATTTTATCAGCTATTGAATCTGCTATTTTGTGTTCATTAAACTGGTGATATGATTGTAATTTGTTAGAGATATTGTAATGTTTTAGAAGTATCCCTGTTTTCCTTGTATCTTCAGCCAATATGAGGTCCGCGTTTTTAAGCACCTCAATTGAGCGGAGACTGATATCTGCCAGATTGCCTATAGGAGTGGGAACAAGGATAAGCTTTCCCATAATAGTGATAATATTTTATTCAGGACTGGTGCTTTCTCTTTACAAGGGAGAGCAGTTTTTTAACAACTTTATTATTTTCATCAAGGGAGTAATTATCTTTCAGATAACTCAGGGCTTCTTCATATGACGCGGACTTGTTTAATTGATCGATGCACTGGTTATATTTTTCGGGCCTTCCTTTGAATATTTCTTTGATGAAAAGAAATTTATCATTAAGTCCGATAGAATTTCTTAAATCAGCAATAGGCTTGGATTGGAGCCTTGTAGTAAGGTCCTTTTTTGTCTGCTTACTGGCAATGGCCTGGTTTATATAATTTTGAGAGGACTGGTAACGATCAGCAACGATCTCTATTTCATCAGGATTATTTTGATTATCCGGTTTTCGCTCTTCTTTTTCCTGGTTCGCTTCTGTAGTATTTTTCCGGCTGGCGGACGCTTTATCGTACTGTGATCTATCTCCCTCCTCTTCGCCCTTATTAATTTTTTTCATCTCATCCTCTTTTCCATCATTACTCTCAGCCGCTTTGCTATATTTGCTCTCTGTTGCCTCTTCCTGCCTGCTCTCTGCAGATTTTCCATGTCCACTCTCATTAGCTTTTTCCTTATCGAGTCCTGGTTTTTCCCTTTCCATTGGGACCGGACTGGGAATTATCCCCTCTGCTTCGTAAACCTTTTCATCTTCAACAGGATCCGGGTCTGATGGTACTACAGGCTTGCCAGTAGGGACGGTCAGGCTCTTCCTGTCTGTCCTTTCAATACTGCCGGGATCCAATCTGAGAAGGAGATCATACAATTGTCTTGTCTTTTCAAGCGCCAGGTTTATGTCGATTTCTGATGGCTCACTTTCACTGGTAAGTTGCTTTACAACTAACTCCAGCTCCCGGAATTTGTAATTAAGGTTTTTGGAAAAACTTTCAGGATACATAAAATAATAATTATAACGGTTGGTATGTCAATTTATTTAATTTTGTAAAATTAACAATAAATGAGAAAGCATTTGAGATGTTTCTGGAAAATTACATAAAAGGAACCAAAAAGAAAGGGTGGATTGAAGTGATTGCCGGTTCTATGTTTTCCGGTAAAACAGAAGAACTTATCCGGCGCCTCAAAAGAGCTGAAATAGCCAATCAACGGGTAGAGATATTCAAGCCCAAGATGGACATAAGGTATTCGGATGAACAGGTTATTTCGCACGATGCCAGCAGCATCTTGTCAACCCCTGTATCAACATCAGGCAATATCCTGCTGCTATCTTCTGAAGTTGATGTTGTTGGTATTGATGAAGCTCAGTTCTTTGACAGGGGCTTGGTTGAGGTGTGTAACAGTCTGGCAAATAGTGGGGTAAGAGTTATTGTTGCCGGACTGGATATGGACTTCAGGGGGAATCCTTTTGGTCCCATTCCTGCCATACTGGCTACTGCAGAATATGTCACCAAAGTTCATGCAATATGTATGAAGTGTGGTAATCTGGCACAATTTTCACATCGTAAGGATATTTCAGAAGAAATAGTCCTTCTGGGCGAGCAGAATGTTTATGAGCCACTTTGCCGTTCTTGTTTTTTTGAGGCCCAGGCCAGCACCGGTAAGAGCGGAAAATGATCATCCAGGATTTTAGGTTCCGGATTGGTTTATATGATCACAGTCTTAAATCGAATTACAGGGCAAATTCCCGATATTCCTGGATCCGGTATAACGGCCAGAGTTTGTTTGCAGTTTCTATAACGGGGTTTAATAAAATGTTATACGTGATATGAGCAAAATGAAATACGTACTATGAACAGGAGGGGGTCGCAATATGAGAACATGGTGGTCTGAATAATTATTAATAAAACAATATCTGTACTTTATCTAAATTAAAATATGGCAGAATACAGCGTTGGGGAAATTGCTGCAGCGTGTAATGGGAAATTGCTGGCAGGTAACGAAAAAGCAGTTATAAGACATTTGGTGATCGATAGCAGGAAGTTTTCATTTCCTCGTGATTCTGTCTTTTTTGCCATTACCGGAGTCCGCCATGACGGACATAATTACCTGGAAGAGATGTACAGTCAGCAGGTGAGGAATTTTGTTGTGAGCCGGTTGCCAGAGGACATGTCCGGGTTTACCCTTGCAAATTTCATAATTGTGGACAATACTCTGTTGGCGTTGCAGCAGGTTTCGGCAATGCATCGCTCAGCATTTAAGTTGCCTGTGATTGGCATTACCGGAAGTAACGGGAAGACGATCCTGAAGGAGTGGTTATACCAGTTATTGCATAAAGATAAAATTGTGATTCGAAGTCCCAAGAGCTATAATTCCCAGGTAGGGGTACCCCTTTCGGTATGGCAGATTAAGCCTCATCATGAGCTTGCAGTTTTTGAGGCCGGAATATCCAGACCGGGAGAAATGGAATACCTTGAAGAAATAATTAAGCCTGAAATAGGTGTTATTACCAATATCGGACAGGCACATCAGGAACATTTCACCAGTTTGAAAGAGAAACTTACTCACAAGCTTATTCTTTTCAAAAATGCTAAAACACTTGTGTATTGTGCCGACCATAAACTAATTGCTGATCATATTAAAAATGACAATGATTTCTCTGATACCAAATTGTTTACATGGTCATTGTCGGTACCGTCCGATCTTAATATTACAGGCATAATCAGAAAAACCAATATTTGTGTGCTTCACGGCATCTTTAAAGATAAGGCCTGCTCTATAAGAATACCTTTTACCGATCAGGCCTCGGTTGAGAATGCAATACATGCATGGGCAGTTTTGCTGCTCCTTGGCTATAGTGAAGATTATATTTCAGACAATATGAAAAGATTGAGCCAGGTAGCTATGAGAATGGAGCAGAAACGGGGTATCAATAATTGTGTTGTGATTAATGATAGTTATAACTCTGACCCTGTTTCACTGGCAATTGCACTGGATTATCTTTCCAGCCAAATCAGGTATAATAAAAAAACGCTTATCCTCTCAGACATGTTTGAAACCGGGAAAAATATTGATGAATTATACAGAGAAACCGGAGAATTACTACTAAGAGAGAAAATAGACAGATTTATTGGAATTGGTAAGGATATTCTGAATATCAAAAAGTATTTTACCGGCAAATCGGAGTTTTTTCTTACCACCGGCGATTTTATAGAGTGGTTCAAACCAGAGAATTTTTACAATGAGTCAATCTTGCTGAAGGGAGCCAGGGATTTCGGATTTGAGCGTATTTCAATGCTTCTGGAAGAAAAATCCCATGCTACCGTGATGGAGATAAACCTTAATAATCTTATACAAAACTATAATTATTTTAAAGCCCTTATTAATAAAAATACTAAGATTATGGCTGTAGTTAAAGCCTTTTCATACGGCAGCGGCAGCTATGAGATCGCAAATATCCTTGCTTACAATTTGGTTGATTATCTGGCCGTCGCTTTTTTTGATGAGGGCGTAATTCTTAGAAAAGCCGGTATTAAAGTACCTGTAATGGTTATGAACCCAGATTTCGGAAGTTATTCTATGATGCCTGAACATGAACTTGAGCCGGAGATCTATAATTTGCGTGGACTAAAACTATTTATTGAGATCCTTAAGAAAAGGGACATTAAAAACTATCCTGTTCATATCAAGCTGGATACTGGGATGAACCGGTTGGGATTCTCAGAGCAGGAACTTCCTGAACTTGCAGGTATTCTTAGCACTGTTGAATGTATATATGTAAAGTCAGTGTTTTCTCATCTCGCAGCTGGTGATGAACCTGCTCATGATGATTTTACCCTTGAGCAGATTCAATTGTTTAGCAGAATGGCGGATGAGGTTTGTAGCGGACTTAAATACAGGGTGTTGAGGCACATACTTAACTCTGCCGGGATTGAACGTTTTCCCTGGGCGCAGTTTGATATGGTACGGCTTGGTATAGGGCTTTATGGCATAAGTGCAATTGAGAATAACAGGCTTGCCAATGTAAATACTTTCAGAAGCATAGTATCGCAGATTAAGGAGGTCCCTGCCGGACATACAATAGGATATTCCAGGGCATACAAAACTATCAACGGTACCCGCATTGCCATCGTTCCGGTTGGATATGCAGACGGCCTTAACAGGAGGCTGGGTAATGGTAATGGCCGTATGATCGTTAATGATATTTCTGTACCGGTTGTGGGGAATATCTGCATGGATATGTGTATGCTCGATATTGGTTCACTGCCGGTAAAGGAGGGAGACGAAGTAATTGTATTTGGAGAAGCGAATCCCATTTCGGAAATTGCAGGATCATTGTCCACTATTCCATATGAAGTATTTACAAACATATCTTCGAGGGTTAAACGGATTTATATAAAGGAGTAAATAAAATTATAATGCCGGAAATATCAGCAGTAGTTATTACATTAAATGAGGAAAAGAATATTGCCAGGTGCCTGGATTCGCTATCAGAGGTTGCGGATGAGATAATTGTGGTTGACTCTTTCTCAACAGATCGCACAGCAGATATTTGCAGGGAATACAAAGTTAAATTTATCAGGAATAAATTTGAAGGATATATTCAGCAAAAGAATTTCGCTATTTCGAAGGCTGCTTTCCCGGTGGTCTTGTCTCTTGATGCCGACGAGGTACTCTCCATCCGGCTCAGGAAATCCATTATACAGGCAAAGAAAAACTGGAAATATGATGGTTATTTTACTGACAGGATCAATAATTACTGCGGCGAATGGATCAGATATACAAGCTGGTATCCTGACCGGAAATTAAGATTGTGGGATAAGAGGAAGGGAATATGGACAGGAATGAATCCACACGACAGGGTTGAATTGCAGAAAGGATCTGTATCGGCAAAATTGGAAGGATACATTGAGCATTACTCCTTTGAGTCGGTTTCTGATCATGTTAAACAGATTAATCATTTCACCGATATTGCTGCGCAATCCTATTATGAAAACCATATAGATTCGGGATTTACAAAGATTCTTTTTAATCCCCTCTGGAAATTTTTAAGGGAGATGATCCTGAAACGAGGTTTTCTGCAAGGATATTATGGTTTTATAATTAGCTCTCTGTTATCATTTGAGACCTTTCTTAAGTATGTTAAACTAAATCAGCTTTACCGTAAGGGAAAGGGAGGCGAAAGGTAGTATTCGCCCAAATAGCAAAATGTTGGATAATCTATCCATCGGGGACAATTTCTGTTTTTTTTATCATCCATTTTCACTTATCTTTTCAAGCTGTGCAAGATCATTTATCCTGATCTTTCTGCCTTCAATAGAAATAACATCTTCTGAGGCAAAGTTTGAGAGAGTGCGAATGGCATTGGATGTGGTCATGTTAGAGAGATTGGCAATATCTTCCCTGGAAAGATAAACTTTAATTGTCCTGTTATCATGTTCAAGTCCATATGTGTCTTTAAGAAATATTAAAGATTCAGCCAGCCTGCCCCTTATATGTTTCTGGGTAAGGGTTACCGTCCGGCTGTTTGAAAAACCCAGCTCAGTAGCAAATGATTTAATAATGCTAAGAGACAGTCCGGAATTGGTTTTTAACACCCTGAACAATGAATCCCTGTTTATTATACAGATTGTTGAATCTTCAATGGCAAGAGCAGTTGCCATATAGTTTTCTTCGGCAAAAAGTGCCCTGTAACCTATAAATCCTATGGGTTTTGCCATTCGCACTATCTGCTCTCTTCCTCCTATACCTTCCTTGTATATTTTTACTTTGCCGGCCGACAGGCATATTAGTCCGTTTGGTTTCTCTCCTTCCCTGTAAATTATTTCTCCTTTACGATAATGAAGACATGAATGTTTTTCGGAAAGTATTTCCTTTTCTTCGGTAGCCAGCCCGTAGAAAATAGAGTTTTCATTGTTAATGCAGTGATTGCAAATAATATCGCTCATACCAGCAGTGATTGTAACAGTTATACAAAAGTAATGAAAGACATGTATTATAAAAATAAAAATAGAATTACATCAATTTAAATGGTTCTGTGTCACTTAGTATTTGGCAGTCAGTGGCATACGCCGGCCGATGCCGAATGCCTTGGTGCTTACACGTAAAACCGGCGGGGACTGGTATCTTTTGTATTCGGTTGAATTGACCATCGATATAACCCTTTCAACCAAATCTTTTTCGAATCCCTCTTCTACTATGGCTTCCTTATGTTTTTGTTGTTCTATATACCGGAAAAGTACTTTATCAAGCACTTCGTAGCCTGGCAAAGAATCAGTATCTTTCTGGTCTTTTTTCAGTTCGGCACTGGGTGCCCGGGTTATTGCACTTTCGGGGATTATTTCACCGTCCCGGTTAATGTATTCTGCCAGTTCATAGACCTCTGTCTTGTAAATGTCGCCAAGAACAGATAATGCTCCGTTCATGTCGCCGTATAGTGTTGCGTATCCCACAGCTGATTCACTTTTATTTGAGGTATTAAGCATTATATGACCGAATTTGTTCGATATTGCCATCAGGATAGTTCCTCTGATCCTTGACTGAATATTTTCTTCAGTAGTATCTTCGGGTAGTTTTTCAAAAACAGGATCAAGGCTGTTTCTGAATGAATCCATCAGATTGTCAATTTCTATTATATCGTATGATACATTCAGACTTGCCGCAATTTTCCCGGCATCATCTTTGGAAATTGGGGAGGTATATTCAGAAGGCATAAAAACACAATGGACATTCCCGTGACCAAGAGCTTCAACTGCAATTGCTGCGGTTACTGCTGAATCTATACCGCCTGACAAGCCAATAAGTGCTTTTTGAAAACCATGCTTTTCAAAAAAATCTCTTATGCCGAGTACCAGTGCCCGGCAGAGCATGCTGCTCTTGCCGGTAGCCGCAGGATCATTACCATGGGCCGGGGCGTTCATAACTTCCTGCAATTCATAAACCTGGAAGTCTTCCTCGAACCATGATATTCTGTCAAAAATTTCACCTTTATGGTTGACAACTAGCGAGCCTCCCTCAAAAATCAGATCTGTATTTGCCCCGACCTGATTTACCATGAATATGGGAAGATTGTATTTTTTTGAAGTATTCATAAAAATATCTTTCTTATCCTGGACCTTTGTCCATGAAAAAGGGGAAGCAGATATATTAATTACAAAATCAGGATCTTGTTTTGCAAGCTCTTCCATCGGCGAAATACTATACAATCTGTTTTTACTGAAACTTTTATCGAAGGACTGTTCAAACCACAGATCCTCGCAAATAGTTATGGCTATACGGTAACCTTTATAGTCAACCACGTTGAAATCCTTATTTGGTTCAAACCACCGGTATTCATCAAACACGTCATAATCGGGTAAAAGTGTTTTATGATGAATGCTCTGAACTTTACCTCCGGCTAAAAAACAGGCGGAGTTATATAAGTTTTTACCATCTTTATCATCGTTGATTGACGGAGTTCCAATAACAGCAGCTATATCGGTACATATTTTCGCAATTCTTTCAATTGCATTATTACAATTTAAAACAAAATCCTTATAATCTAGTATGTCAAGAGGAGGGTACCCGCAAATGGATAATTCGGGAAAAACCACCAGATCGGCTTTGTACTCCTGTGCTTTTTTTATGCAGAAAACAATTTTAGTGGTGTTTTCCTCGATATTTCCGACATGCAAATTTATCTGTGCAAGGACTATCTTCATGATGACTGTTTTTATGTAAAAATTGTAATTATCCCGGTTACCTCCCTGATTATTAGAAGAGGATCCCGAGCCTTAACCCTAATGAATTAAGAAGTGCTTTGAAATCTGGATTAGTTGTGATGTCGATAAACCTGTGTTTATATTCAAATCCTGCAATCAGCGCGGTTTCTCCGCCAAGCGAATACTGTATTCCTGCTCCTGCATGGTATGAGACATTGACTGGTTGTATTTCATCTTTAAGGCTGTCATCTTCAACGCCAACTGCAGTTATATCTGCCCTTGAACTTATATTAAAATGGCCTGTAGCTCCCAGTTTTACATAAATTTTGGTATACCCAATCTCCCTTGTGGTAAACTTCATTCCCAAAGGCAGGTTAAGGTATTGCAGTTTATAAGTAACGGTTTGACCTTCAGTTACAGTTTCTGTGAAACCATCGAAGCGGATCGTTGCCGGTTCCTGAAATTTTAATTTTCCTCCAATACTGTTAATTGAAAGTCCCGTCGAGAAAGCATAGTTCTCACTGAAAAAATTATCCATTTCGAATCCCACATCTAGTCCCCCCCTGACACCTGCATTCTCTATGGAGCGGATTTCAGGTTTAAGCCAGGTGATCTGAGGATCGGCAAAAGCGCTGAACCTGATGCCCTGTGCAATAGTTAATAAGGGAACGGAAAATAAAAGAAAGATAATTAATAAACGGTTTTTCATATTCAGTAGAAAAGCTTGTTTAGCAGATTATTATGAAAACAAAAATGATCACTCCAGTTGCAATATAATATATTGACTAAAATCTTATCTTTACAGAATCCCTTGGTTAATACTTTAACGATCTAACAGTTTGCACACAAAATTAACCAAAAAATCCGTTTGATTCATTATTATTAAACAAATACCTTTTTTAGTATTTTGGCACCGTGAAAAAAAACAGAATTATATGAAGTCTTTACAAAAAAAAGTGGAACTACAATTTTTGGATTACAGGTTAATTTATGCAGGCATCATGATTTTTATCCTGGTTTCGATGCCTGGTTGTTCTTCTGAGCACAAGCAGGCTGATGTAGAGCATATTGATCTTGAAATTGATATTAAACGTTTGGAGAAAGATCTGTTTGAGATTGATATTGATAGTATCTCTCATGAAGTTAATACAATAGAAAATAAATACGGAGATTTTTTCGATATATTCAATAATCTTATTATCCGTATTGGCAGTCATTCCTCACCGGCTTACGAAGAAAATTTAAAGAGTTTCTTAACTGATTTTGATATTTACAGGCTTTACAATGAGGTTGAAACCGTTTTTCCCGGAATTGAAACAACAGAGAAAGAAATTGAAACCGGCTTCCGGTATTTTTTGAACTATTTCCCCGATTATCCAATCCCGCAGATCTATACTTTTATCTCCGGGTTTAACCAGTCCGTCGTTACCGCCGACAGCATATTAGCTTTTGGACTGGACAAGTATCTTGGAAGAGATCACAGGTTCTATTCTGAACTTCAACTTCCCGTTTTCCGTCGTAAGAATATGTATCCCGAAAAAATTCCCTCTGATTGCATGATCGGCTGGGCAATGACAGAGTTTGAATTTGATGAAAAGGATGAAAATTTGCTTGGCAATATGATATATCACGGTAAAATGTTGTATTTTGCCGATTTAGTTCTTCCACATCAGCATGATACCCTGAAAGTGGGCTTCACTAATGATGAACTTGAATGGTGCAGAAACAATGAAACCAATATGTGGACTTATCTGGTAGAGAATAAGCTCTTGTTTTCTACCGATGCATTAACCATTGGACAATTTATTAATGAGGGGCCCTTTACTAGAGGATTCTCAAGGGAATCTCCTGCAAGAGCTGCTGTATGGCTGGGATGGCAGATAGTAGATTCTTATATGGAACGCAACAGCCATGTTAATCCGGAGGAACTTATGCTGGATGCTGATTACCAGCGCATTCTCAACAGCGCCCGTTACAAGCCTTGAAATATATATATTTACCCGAAAGGAAAGTAAAGATCGACCATGCCAATTAATTAAACTAAAATTTATTGATGAAACCCT
>CAZFOO010000072.1:0-17304 GCA_964520585.1 uncultured Bacteroidales bacterium | reverse complement strand
CAGAATTGTCAGAAGCCCCCGACTTCCGCATCATTCCAAGTCACAGCATTTCAAAGGAGGTAACCAGGGTGAGCCCGGACATATCGGTATGTCCTGACTGCTTAAGTGACCAGAAAAAACAGGCACACCGTAAAAATTATCCACTTATCAACTGCACTAATTGTGGCCCTCGCTTCTCCATTATCATGTCGCTCCCTTATGACCGGCCGCAGACAACCATGGCTGAATTTGATATGTGTCCGGAATGCACACGGGAATATAAAGATCCCCTCAACAGAAGGTTCCATGCCCAACCGGTGGCCTGCAATCAGTGTGGACCGGATTATCTGATGCACTACCGGGGCAAAAAGTTCGCCAAAATACCGGAAATTATCTCAAAATCGGCCGGTCTGATAGATAAAGGAGGAATTGCCGCCCTTAAAGGTACAGGAGGCTACCATCTCATTTGCAACGCATTCCACCCCCAGTCGATACAAAAACTGCGCAAACTAAAGAAGCGGGATAATAAACCGTTTGCACTGATGGGAAAATCTCTGGAAATTATTAAAAAATATGCCTGCATAAATGATCATGAACAGCAGTTGCTTGACTCCTGGCGGCGTCCGGTAGTTTTACTTAAAGAGAAAAAGAAAATCAGCGAGGAGATTAATCGGGGCCTGGATCATATTGGAGTTATTATGCCCTATATGCCTTTTCACTACCAGCTTTTCGAAAGCATCAGTACAGATATGATAGTTTTTACCAGTGGAAACCTGAGTGATGAGCCGGTGACCATTTCGGACAAGCAGGCACTGGAACTGTTCCTGCCCATGGCAGATGCCGTTATTAGTTATAACAGGGAAATACATAACCGGGTTGATGACTCGGTTGCTTTCTCATCTAACAGAAAAGAAAGGATAATCAGACGCTCCAGGGGCTATGCCCCATCTCCCGTTAAGGTGGATTTCAATTGTGAAGGTATATTGGGGACGGGCGCCGAACTGACCGGCACTTTTGCAATAGGTAAAGACCGGGAAGCTATCCTGAGCCAGCATATAGGCGATCTGAAAAATCCAGGTACATGGGACTTTTACGAAGAAAGCCTGAAAAGATTTGGTGAGCTTTTCAGGTTCAGCCCTGATCTGATAGCATGTGACCTGCACCCGGACTACCTGTCTACCCGTTTTGCCGAATCATCGGGTCTTCCGGTTATAAAGATCCAGCATCATCACGCACACATAGCCTCCGTCCTGGCAGAACACCGGCTCAGCGAAAAAGTAATAGGCATCAGCCTGGACGGAACAGGATTGGGGGATGATGGTTGTATCTGGGGTGGCGAGTTTTTTATATGCGATCTGAAAAATTATGAACGTGCGGGTCACTATGAATACCGGCCATTGCCTGGCGGAGATAAAGCAATAAAAGAACCATGGAGAAATGCACTCGGGCTCCTTTATCATTATTTCGGAGAGGACTGGGACAGGTTTAACATTCCCTTTACTGAATATATCAAAAAGCAGGAAAATTATAAACTGCTGCTTCAGGCAATAGAAAAAAAAATCAACTGTCCGCCGACGTCCAGTGCAGGCAGGTTGTTCGATGCAGTTGCAGCCCTTCTGATGATCTGCCCTGTGGCCGGACACCATGCCGAAGCACCGATGCTGCTGGAAGCACAGGTAAATCCCCAAATTGAAGAAGAGTATTCCCTTTCCCCGGAATCTCCGGTAGATTTAAGACCCATGATTACAGGGCTTCTCGGTGATATTGAAAAAAAGAGAGAGCCGGGTTTTATCGCTGCCAGATTTCATAATACAATTGTTTCTCTTAATTTTGCAATAGCCGGTCAGATCCGCAAAGAACGGGGAATAAACCGGGTTGCTCTTAGTGGTGGTGTTTTTCAGAACCGCTATATCCTTAAAAAAACGGAGGACGTGCTGAACAAAAATGGATTTGAAACCTTTTCGAACCAGCAGGTTCCTGCTAATGACGCAGGCATTTCTCTTGGCCAGCTGGCCATTGCTGCCTGCCGTAATAAAAAATAACATTATGTGCCTGGCGATACCTGCTTTAATTACCAGAATTGAGAACCAAACAGCCACTGCTTCGGTTGGCGGAACAACCGTAGAAATCAATCTGTCGCTTGTAGAAGATGTGAAGGAAAATGATTATGTTCTGATCCACAGTGGCTTCGCTCTTGAAAAGATTGATATTGAAGAGGCTGAAAAAACACTGGATCTCTTCGGTGATTTTGAAGAGTTCAACAAAAAACTTGATGAGGAGGAAAAGGCATGGCGTTCATCACAAAACAAAGGGTAACCCGGGAGAACCAGATATGAGATATATTGAGGAATTTCGTGATAAAAGAATTGTCAGACAACTCGTCGATGCCATCCACCGGATATCATCCCGCCCCATTTCGATAATGGAAGTTTGTGGCGGGCACACCATGGCCATCAGGAGATCCGGCATACCCTTCCTTCTGCCTGATAAAATAAACCTTTTATCAGGACCGGGATGTCCGGTATGTGTTACAGGCAGACAATTCATTGATCATGCCATTGAACTGAGCCGTATCCCCGGGGTCATCATAACCACTTACGGAGACCTTATGCGTGTACCGGGAAGCTACTCAACTCTCGGTAAGGAAAAAGGAGAAGGTGGAGATATACGAATGGTTTATTCCACTACGGAAGCTCTTAAGATAGCACTTAATAACCCTTCCTCAAAGGTTATTTTTTTAGCAATAGGTTTTGAAACCACAACACCTCCCACTGCTGTTGCAGTCAGGCAGGCATATGATCAAAACACCGGAAACTTTTTTATCCTCAGTTCCCATAAGGTGATGCCTCCCGCCATGTCTGCCCTCATAAGCGAAGGAATTGGCATTGACGGTTACCTTGCTCCGGGGCATGTGAGTGTTATCACCGGAAGCAGCATCTACGACAATATTGCCAGACAGTATAAAAAAGGAGTTGTTATATCGGGGTTTGAACCTGTGGATATTCTTCAGTCCATTTATATGCTTGTTGACCAGATCGAAAAAAAACAGCCCCACGTGGCTATTCAGTATAAACGGGCCGTACATCCTGGTGGCAATCCCAATGCCAGAAAAGTGGTTGATGAGGTTTTTGAACCACGGGATGACTGGTGGAGGGGACTGGGAATTCTTCCGGGTAGTGGAATGGGGCTAACCACAAAATACGAACATCTGGATGCAGAAAAGGTTTTTAGTATTGACCTGCCAAAAACCAGGGAGCCCTCTGGTTGTATTTGTGGAGAAATCTTAAAAGGAACCCGTAAACCAACCGATTGCGTGCTTTTTGGAAAGGCATGCACACCCGCAGATCCGGCAGGATCATGTATGGTATCAGCCGAAGGGTCCTGTGCCGCTTATTACCGCTATAACTAACATTATTAATTATGGCTGAAAAGATCTTATTGGAACACGGAAGCGGGGGACGCCTGTCCCATGATCTGATCCGTGATCATTTTTTTAAACATTTCAACAATTCCATTCTTAAGCAGAACGGCGATTCAGCGCTGCTTAACAATCTTAAAAATCCTGCCTTCACTACCGATTCCTACGTTGTAGATCCCATTTTTTTTCCCGGGGGTAACATAGGCAAGCTGGCCGTCTGCGGTACAGTAAACGATCTTATAGTGGCCGGGGCCTTGCCCCTGTACCTCTCGGCAGGATTTATCATTGAAGAGGGTTTCCCTTTCGCGGACCTGGATGTGATAATTAAAACTATGGCAGAAGAGGCTAAAAAGGCTGGGGTGTGGATTGTTACAGGAGATACCAAGGTAGTCAGCAAAGGCCAGTGCGATAAAATTTTCATCAACACCGCCGGTATAGGAACCTTAAGGCATGGAAAGCATAATATCTCGACGGGTACACATATAAGTCCGGGAGATTCAATTCTAATCAACGGATTTATAGGTGATCACGGCATAGCCGTAATGGGAAAAAGGGAATCCCTTCAGTTCGGTTCGGATGTGCGTTCCGATTGTGCATCGCTGCATGGTATATCAAAAAATCTGCTGGATAAGGTTGATGTTCATTTTATGCGGGATGCAACCAGGGGCGGACTGGCAACAGTGCTGACCGGAATATCTGAACAATACGGACTGGGGATTGAGGTTGAGGAAGACAAAATCCCGGTCCGCGACAGCATCAGGGGATTGTGTGAGCTGTTTGGCTTTGACCCGCTTTATGTTGCCAATGAAGGTAAAATTGTTGTTGTTGTGCCGGGAGAACAGGAACAGCTGGCCCTGGAGATAATACAGAACAGTGAACATGGAAAGGCAGGCTCGGTAATCGGCCGCATAACGGATAATCACCCCGGGAAAGTGATCATGCATACCGGTATCGGGGGTAAACGGTTTATAGATATGCTCGCCGGTGAACAACTGCCAAGGATCTGTTAATATTGCCATATGCACGAATTTTCAATTGCACAAAGTATTATAGATATCGCGGAAGATTCTGCCAAAAAGGAGAATTGCCGGAAGATCACTTCCATTAAGCTTGAGGTGGGAACACTCTCAGGCATTGTTTTAGAAGCCCTGGAGACCGCAATGGAATTTGCCGTAAAAAAGACCATGCTGGAAGGTGCACAGGTTGAGATTGTGAAAATAGACGCAAAGGCTGAATGTAAAAACTGCGGACACAATTTTTCCATAACCGGTCATTTTCAACCATGTCCACGTTGTAAAAGTTTCAAACACCTGCTTTTAAAGGGTGACAAAATAAAGGTAATGTCCCTTGAGGCGGAGTGAATATATTTTTGTTATTTTTATACTCTGAAAAATCACAAATTATATCTGGAACATACCATAAATTTCCCGTTTACAGAATTAAACGAAACGTTCTGTATTGAATTTGCTTTCCTAAAACTATAAGATATGTGCGACACCTGTGGATGCAGCGATACCAATTCAGTCCGGATTACCAGACCCGGCAAAAATTTACCCGGTCAGGACCATAATATTCAAGAGCATCACTCCCATGATCATGCCAGTCATCAGGATCATACCCATGAACATGATAATCCACAAGATCACAGGGAAAATCACTTTCACGGCAGTGATCAGAAACATTATGCCGGTACCGGGCACCGGCATGAAAATAGTCACAGTCACAGTCACACCAAAACCATTGAAGTACAGCAAGATGCGCTATCACAAAACAATCTCCTTGCTGAGTATAACCGTGGATTTCTCGAGGCGAGGGGTATATTCGCACTCAACCTGGTCAGCTCTCCCGGCTCAGGGAAAACCTCCCTTCTGGAAAGGACTATTAATGACCTTAAAGACCGGAGAACTCTCTTTGTAATAGAGGGGGACCAGCAATCCATGAATGATGCCAACCGCATTGATGCTGCCGGGGCTCCCGTTATTCAGATCAACACAGGTAATGGATGCCATCTGGATGCCGGCATGATACGAAATGCCATCCGGCAGCTTCAGCCCTCAGAGCAAAGTCTGCTATTCATAGAGAATGTGGGTAATCTTGTCTGTCCCGCCCTTTTTGACCTGGGTGAAAATAAGCGGGTTGTTATAATAAGTGTTACCGAGGGTGATGATAAACCCCTTAAGTATCCGGGCATGTTTTCAACTTCAGATCTTTGCATAATAAATAAAACCGACCTGTTACCATATGTCGATTTCGATACGGAAAAAGCTAAAGAATTTGCACGCCGCGTGCAGCCGGACATTGAATTCATTGAAACATCTGTCCGCAACGGAGATGGAATGGACCAGTGGTACGAGTGGCTCTCAGGGTCCTTATCTGCAGGTTAATTATGCATTACATGCTGCCTTTGAATTTCACTGAGAGCAGTCCGGGCAGAAATAATGTTTCCATGGGAAATATATATCTTTCCGGCCTTCTCCCTTAAATTGAAATCCAGGGTCATTGATTCGCCGTATGCCCCGCAGGATAATATCTGAAGAATATCTCCGCGGGAAGTAACGGGAAGAACTGTATTCCGTGAAAAAACATCGGTTGATTCACAAACCGGGCCAACCACGTCATAGGTTTCCGGATCACCAGAGGAAGTCAGATTGATTATTTTATGAACTGCCTGATACAACGATGGCCTCATAAGTTCAGTCATACCTGCATCAGTAATTACAAATTTCCTGTTTACTCCTTGTTTTGTATAAAGAACCCTGGTCACTATCCTGCCACTCTGAGCAACGAGGCTGCGCCCAAGTTCAAAATGAATATCAATACCTGCAGGCAGTTCCAGGTTATTGGCAAAAAGCTCAAAAAACGAGTTGAAGTCCGGTATGTCATTACTCTCCGGATTAAAGTAATCTATTCCCAGGCCTCCTCCCAGATTCAAAATTCTACCGCCATATTCCGGTATATTAAACTGCTGCCATATGAGATTGACCCGCTCACAAAGTTTCCGGTAAGGTTCCAGGGATGTTATTTGCGACCCGATATGAAAGTGGAGGCCAATAAAATCGATAAACTGCGAATTGCTGCATATATCAAGGGCTGATTGCAGGTGAAGAAGGCTGATCCCGAATTTGTTCTCATCAAGTCCCGTAGTAATATTGTGGTGAGTACCCGCTTCCACCGAAGGGTTCACCCTAAGGGCCACCCTGGCAACCCGGCCCCTGCCACGGGCAATTTCTTCAATTACTTCAAGCTCTTCGACCGACTCACAATTCAGGCAAAAAATATTTTCTTCAAGGGCCAGCCTGATCTCATCGTCAGTTTTTCCGACTCCGGCAAACACAATACCCTCAGACGGAAAACCATATTGAACTGCACGCCTGATCTCATTTCCACTTACGCAATCAACCCCCAAACCATGTTTTTTTATAACACCTGCAACAACAGGATCATGATTTGCCTTGATGGCATAATGAATATTATAGCCGAACCTGCCGGCCCCGGCTGATGCCCGGGAGACTGTCTCTTCAAGCAGGTCAAGATCATAGCTGTAATAAGGTGTTTTTATGCTTGCGAAATTAACCATGGATCGGGAGTTTTGGTTTTATTATCAAATAAAAAGCTGTTAAGGGAGCGTAAGATGTCCTCTCTCTGTTCTTCAGGAACTACCAGAGTAATATTATTCCTGCTGCCTCCGAAGGAAATCATTTTCACATTAAACGGCCTGAGTGATTCCAGTATTTTTACGGCATGTCCCTGATGCTGCTCAAGGATATCACCAACAACACACACTATAGCCTGACCGTTTTCAATGGTTACCTTACCCAGCTCCTTGAGATCATTCTCAATAGCAGACAGGCTCAAAGAATTGTCGATAGTAACCGAAACCGATACCTCTGATGTAGTAATAACATCTATAGGAGTCTTATGTTTTTCAAAAATGGCAAATATCCGGTTCAGGAATCCATATGCATTTAACATCCGGTCGGACCGGATCCTGATAACTGTAATACCCTCTTTGGCTGCAACTGCTGTCACACCATGCCGCTCAATTCCGGAACGGATAATGGTTCCTGGAGCATCAGGTTCCATGGTATTTTTTAGCCGTACAGGAATATTGTTACTGCTGGCAGGCCAGACACACGAAGGATGCAGTATTTTTGCCCCGAAATAGGCCAGCTCGGCGGCTTCGTCAAAGGATAGTTCCCTTATCGGAAATGTATCATCAACAATTCTCGGGTCATTGTTCCTTACCCCATCAATATCGGTCCATATTTCAATACTTTCAGCCCGTAAGGCTGCCCCGGCAAGTGTTGCTGTGTAGTCACTTCCTCCCCTCTTAAGATTGCCGGTATTACCCATGTGGTCGAGACATATATATCCCTGTGTAAGAAATCTTCCGGAAGGTCTTTCGCCAATCACATTATTAATCCTTCTTCTTATATCAATAACCGAAGGTTCATCGTCTGCTCCGGTCCTCATAAAATCCAAAGCATTTAGCCAGGAAACAGTAATTCCTTCAGTATTCATATAATGAGCTACAATCTCAGAAGTAATGATTTCACCTTGTGCAAGCAACCAGTTTTCTTCATTATGGCTGTAACTGTTTTTTAAGCGGTCCTGCATTTTATCAAAATGATTGTTCACGGAACTGACAGACAAAGCAGCCGCTCCGGTATCATTAAACAAACTGTAGCAGGTCTGACTAAAATGACTTCTCAGCCCATTTATCAATTCTGCTGCTTTCTGCATATTTCCGCTTTTCCATGACCTGGCAATATCTACCAGGGTATTGGTAACACCACCCATGGCAGAGCAAACAACAAAACAGTTTTCATTTTTCCCGATCAGTCGGACAACACTCCTTATTCTTTCAGCATTACCGAGGGATGTACCTCCGAATTTCATTACTATCATATATCAATATTTTTATGCAAAGAAAGAAAAGCAATTTGTTTCTGTGAAATTTTTAATGTTATTCAACATTTTTACAACTCTATGTTTAAAATTTAACAAATAATATTATCCTGGTGCAAAGTATTCAGCAAAATAGGCGGGAAACATATTCAAAATGCCTTGATAAATTCTGTGGGATTTAAATAATCAAAACATTAAATTTGCATGACAGTAATCATGCTACTTAAAATTCAACAAAATGTCTGTCATCCGTTTTGGTGTATCTCTTGAAAAAAAACTTCTTGATGAACTTGATAATTATACGAGTGAAAATAAGTTCGCCAACCGTTCCCAGGCGATAAGGCATCTTATCAACAACAATATAGTAAATGAAAAATGGCAGTGTAACAACATTGTTGCGGGAGCCATTACCCTGGTTTACGACCATCACAAAAAGGATTTGATCAGCAACCTGTTGAATATACAACATGATTACCACGAAAACGTGTTATCATCACAGCACTTCCACATCGACCATGATATGTGCATGGAAATTATCGCTGTTAAAGGGAAGGCGGTTACCCTGACCCATCTGTCTGAAAAGCTTATCGCCATAAAAGGTATCATGCACGGCAAGTTAACAATGAGCAGGGCCAGATAGGATCACATTGCCTCACCTGTTCCTGCCATGCAAGTTTCTTCAGCCTTTTTCTGCAGGGATAATGGTGTGAATGCCGTTACCGTTAAAAAATGAATACACATGGTTGGAACATCTGAAGCAATAATGGCTGCCATTCTTATTTACCGTTCTTGATTTCATAACACTTTCATGACAGGTGGAGCAAACAACACTTTCATCGATTTTTGCATAGTTAGGGATATCAACTTCAACATAATTTATTTCAAACATTTCTCCGGCCGGCTCAGATAAAGTATCAAATGCGCGGGTGTATGAAGCCTGTTTGAATTTTTTTACAGAACGTGGACTCCGGTCCTGTTCGATTATGACTTTCTTGAAGTAGTTATTAAAATCCCCCCCAGATTCGTTTGTTTCTTCCGGGGTTTTGGGCCTGGAACATATCCTGATTCCTTTACCATCTCTTTTGGTAAGAGTAAAAGCAGTTTTTCCAAGATCCTTATAAATAAGGCTGTTATTCCCGAATGAGCATCCGGTAACATATTGAACACCATCTGCAAAACAATTGTTGGTCTCGGTTATGGCCAGGAGGTCCTCCAGTCCGTCAGAAACAGGAATGAATTGATTCATGGCATAAGTGGCAGCAATAACTCCTTTTGCCAGTCCCGGACAAAAATGGCCATGCAATTGTCCGGCACCAAGTAACAATGCTTCCGTATTATTACTGATTATATTATTGACAATTTCTGTTCGCGGATCGGATTTTAATTTGGATTTTAATTGCGGATTAGAATAATATTCAGAGGCAAACATTGAGGTGTCTGTGCACTTTATATCTATTACAGGAGTTTTATTTATAGCATCCAGACCCTGCACAATCAGCTTATTGTTCTCCCTTTTAAGTAACCTGACAGTTGTTGTGCCGGTAAAATTTGGCCGGTGCGGGCTCCGGGAGGCAAAAACACCACACACATTTCCAGAATGTGTTTTAGTTACAAGATCATAGCCTTCAGATCTGTGAAAATGAAATATAATATCAAGATATTCACAATTTTCTATATTCAGCAAGCCCTCAGCATATTTTTTGTCCACTATAATAACACTCTCACTCTTTTTTATTTCGTGATGGCTGACCGGGTCGTTAAAACCGTTAACAACAAAACCAACAGGTTCGGAAATAATTCTTGTCATAACATTTAATCATTAATAAGCAATAAAAGATTAGATAAGTTCTTCATATATAATTCTATTTGCTATATGTAAAGTAACTATTCGCTGTAAGTATTCTGCATTATCCCGGGAACAATGACGATCCAGGTCCTTTAAAAACTTCAATTCTCACGATATCAAAGGGATTGATACGGTTCCGGTTCACACCCCGATCAAAAATAAAGCTTATGTGGTCTAGATGAAAATATTTATTGAATTATTTCTTCTGTAAAAAACAAAATAATTGTATCGAGATATACTGAGTGATCTTTTACCCCGGAAAACAGATAAATATTTAATTTTATACATTAGTTTTGCTGATCAGATAGTTTTTTGTTACTGTCTGTTACCAGATAATGAATACAGCTGAACAGCAATTTTTTAATAATCAGGATCACCATGGGAAAAGCAATAGTGAAACTTAATATAGCCACTTACGCTTTCGAAGAGTATGTGGTTGAAGTAAAATGTGATAAGGATGACGTTGATGAAATTATTATTTCCAGGGCCTGGAAGAAGGTAAAAGAAGAAGAGGGTGGTTCCCTTCCATACGGCCATCGTGAGGCAAAGATCATAAAACGCATTGAATAATTACAATTTTCGGCAGACTTTTATACTACCCCGGTTATTAATTACAGATTAATTAAATATCCCCTTTTTCTAAATGTTTTCAATCCTGAACAAATCCAAAATGTCCCGGAAAACATTTCCTGTATCCATTTTGCTCCTGATAATTTCATTTCCTTTATGGGGGAGTCAACCTGATACTCTGCAGCTTGAAGAAGTTGTTGTTTCCACAGGGCATGCCCCGGCTGTTTATTCCGGACTTTCAAGGATCGTTAATGTTATTGGTCCCCAAGAGATTAGCACGATGCCTGCCGGGAATATACAGGATATCCTGGAGTATACTGCGGCAATGGATGTAAGGCAGCGTGGTTCCCAGGGTGTCCAGGCGGATCTTAGTATGCGGGGCGGATCATTTGAACAGGTTCTCATTTTACTCAACGGGGTTAAAATAAATGATCCCCAGACAGGCCACCATAACCTGAATATTCCGGTGGACATTTCTGATATAGAAAAGATAGAGATACTGGAAGGACCGGGTTCAAGATATTATGGCCCTAATGCCTTCAGCGGTGCTGTGAATATAGTTACCCGGAAGGCCGGGGACAAAAATATTTCCGGTGCGGTTCATGCCGGTCAGTTCGGTTACAGGAAGATTTATGCTTCCGGGGGACTGGATACCGGTCCCCTGAAAAATTTCATTTCACTCGGAAACACTACATCAGAAGGATTTACTGATAACACCGATTTTAATAAACTGAATCTACTCTACAGGGGAAACCTCGAAGCAGGTCCCGCAGTGGTAGATATGCAAGCCGGTCACATGGATAAAGGGTTCGGAGCAAACAGCTTCTATTCTGCCTTGTATCCGGATCAATATGAAAGAGTAAGGTCCACTTTCGCAAACTTTACGGTGAATACGGGTAAACGAACCAGATACAGGCAATCTTTTTACGTGAGGAGACATCACGACCGTTTCGAGTTGTTCAGGTATGAGCAGGCGGACTGGTACGAGGGACATAATTATCATATGACCGGTATATACGGTACCGATGCAGTATTGAACATCCCCTGGTCCCACGGCAGCTTCTCCATTGGAGCCGAAGCACGCACAGAAAGGATTTACAGCTCTGTGCTGGGAGAAAGGCTTGAAAGTCCCAGAGCAGTTAAAAATGAAGAAAATGTCTTTTATGATTATTTTAAACAGCGCAGCCAGGTCAATCTGACCGGGAGCGGGACTGTTATACTGAAAGAATCTGCTTTATCCGCCGGTTTGCTGGTAACAAGGACCGGCAATGGTTCATGGGGGACATATGGAGGCGCCGATATCAGTCACCGATTCAACAATAATATCAGCTGGTTTGCATCATATAACCGGTCACTGCGGCTACCATCCTTCACTGAGATGTATTACAAAGGACCCGTTAACAAAGGGAACGCTGACTTAATTCCCGAAGAGGCAGCAACACTTGAAACTGGCATCAGATTCACAATGCGTGGATGGCATGGCCATGTTAACATATTTAACCGTAAGGGAGTAAATATTATTGACTGGGTTAAGATGGAAGATGATCTGATCTGGGAAAGCAGGAATATTACCAGATTGAACACATACGGCGGGGGATTTGAAATACGGTGGAGTAATCCCTTTAAAAAAGATTTTCAAATCAGGGAATTCAGGACAGGCTATACCTTTTTGGAAACATCCAGGCAAAGTGAGGAATATATATCTGCGTACATTCTCGATCATCTCAGGCACAAGTTTGTTTCAGGAGTTATACTTTCTTTCCATAAATCCGCCGGACTATCGGTTATGTCTGTTTATCAAAACAGGGCAGGAAGTTATACGGAATTTGCATCGGGCAGTGAGATTGATTATGATCCCTTTATGTTGGTGGACCTGGGCATAAACATCAGCATCATTGACAATATCGCCTTTTCGGCACAAGCAAACAACCTTTTCAATATTGATTATACAGATATAGGGAATGTGCCCGTACCAGGACGGTGGATCAGGGCCGGACTGGCATTTACGTTCCCATAATAATGAACTGCCTTATTTTAATCAATTCATGAATGGGCGGATGGTAATCTGTAAGATGTAAAAATCCCAGGGGGTGCCCCCTGGGATCCGGAAAATATCCAAAACAGTTAACTTGTGGACTTTCACATAAATACCGGCTATGTCATTACACTTTAGGCATTTACACAAGCTATCAAGTCAAAACCTGTTTCTTTCCTTATAATGCGTATGAAGGAGCTCATGAGACTTGTGACTGAGAGGCTCGCCGAGAAATTCCTTATATATGGCAACAACTTCAGGATTTTCATGTGATTTCCGTATAGGTTTACCCGCATCTTCCCGATAGATTGCTTCAACGCGCTTTTTACGTATATCCATATTGGTCGGTATCGGCTGACCTCCCCCACCGATACATCCGCCGGGACATGCCATAATTTCAATAAAGTGATAATCGGCCTCACCCGACTTCACCTTTTCCATTACGAATTTGGCATTGGTCAGTCCATGAGCAGTAACGGTTTTCAATTCGGCTCCTTCGAGAAAATTCCAGTCCGGCAAGGTGCCTTCAATCTTAACCGTAACCTCTTTAATGCCGTCCATACCGCGGACCGGAGTTATGTTCAGATTCTCGAAAGGAACTTCCCGGCCGGTCACTATTTCATAGGCAGTACGAAGGGCCGCTTCCATTACACCTCCTGTTGCGCCAAAAATAACAGCGGCACCGGTTGATTCTCCCATAATACTGTCATAATTCTCTTCAGGCAGTGAATTGAACTGCAGACCCGCCTGCTTGATCATGATGGCCAGTTCGCGGGTAGTCAACACATAATCAACGTCTTTATAACCGCTGCTTCTCATCTCCGGCCTGTCTGCCTCAAACTTCTTGGCCGTGCAGGGCATAATGGAAACAGATACTATGTTTTCCGGGTCAATCTCTCTCTTTTTAGCGTAATAGGTTTTTGCCAGTGCACCGAACATCTGCTGCGGTGATTTGCAGGTCGAAAGATTGTCAAGATATTCCGGAAAAGTGTGTTCTATAAATTTAATCCAGCCAGGAGAACATGAAGTGGCCATAGGAAGTTTGGCGGTCGGGTCCTTATCAACAAGGGCCTTTTTAAGCCTGGTAAGCAGCTCTGTGCCTTCCTCCATAATAGTCAGGTCGGCCGAAAAATCAGTATCCAGCACAGAATCAAAACCAATCCTCTTCAGAGCCGAAACCATCTTACCGGTAACAACCTGACCAGGCTCCAGGCCAAGATCTTCTCCGAGAGCTACTCTGGTTGCCGGTGCTGTCTGAACAACAACATGTTTCTTATCATCATAAATTGCATCCCACACCTCATCCACATAGTTACGTTCTATAAGTGCTCCGGTAGGGCACCTGTTGATACACTGTCCGCAGTTTGTGCAGACAACATCGTACATCGGATTCTCAAAGAAAGTGGAGATCTTCATTTTATCTCCCTTATAAGCAACACCAAGGGCACTTACATGCTGCAGTTCTTCACAGGTGCGTACACAACGCTGACAGCGGATACACTTACTGTCGTCTTTAATAATGGAGGGAGAGAAATCATCTATGGTATAATTCTTCATTGGAACCAGGTCGATAAAAAGATGTTCTCCCGAGGTTTTGTATTCACTGGCGAGATCCTGCAATTCACACTTTTTGTTCTTGTAACACATGGTGCAATCAGCATTATGCTCAGAAAGCAATAACTCGATGATATTTTTCCGTGCGGCACGTACTTTAAGGCTGTTGGTCTGTATATCCATTCCATCTGCAACAGGCATTGCACAAGAAGCCACAAGAGCCCTTGCGCCTGTAACTTCCACCACACAGACCCGGCAGTTACCTGCAACACAAAGGTCTTCATGGTAACATAATGTAGGAATATGTACATTAATAGCCTTGGCCGCATCCAATATTGTCTTACCCTCTTCAATATTTACATCGACACCGTCTATCTTAATATTAATATTATTAGCCATTTCTTATTTTTTAGTGATTCGAATTTTTTTTATTAGTATATCATCTCTTCCCTGAAGTTTTCCACTATTGACGAGAATGAATTGGCGACAGACTGTCCAAGTCCGCATTTAGAAGCAAGCTTCATAGTTTCACTCAGTTTGAGCAACTGGTCCAGGTAAACCGCCTTCTTTTCACCCTTTTTTACAGCTTCAATTCCTTTTATAAGCTGCTGGCAGCCCACCCGGCAAGGTGTACACTGTCCACATGATTCTTCTTCAAAAAATTCAAGATAATTGTGCAGAACATTATACATTGAACGTGAACTGTTAAATACTTTCATCGAGCCACCGGTAGGGACACCTTCGAAACCTATAACAGTATCATTCAACATTTTGCGGGGAACACAAAAGCCGGCAGCACCACCAACCTGTACGGCTTTGGTATCTCCGTCACCAAACTCCTCAACAAAATGGCCAAGAGACATCCCCAGTTCAAGTTCATATATTCCAGGTATAGGTGTATCACCAGATACAGAGAATACTTTTGATCCCCTTGAATCGGATGTACCAAGCTCCTTAAAACGCAGCGGACCGTGTTTGCATATCATAAAGGCATAAACAAGGGTTTCCACATTATTAATAACGGTTGGTTTGTTCTTGAAACCGGCAACAGTCGGATAAGGAGGCTTATTCCTTGGCTCCCCCCTCTTTCCTTCCATCGATTCAAAAAGGGCACTTTCTTCACCACAGATGTATGCACCGCTACCCATCTGAATAAGTATCTCAAAATCTATAAGGTCTTTGATCTGCTCATGGAATGCAGCAAGTGCCTTCTCCAACTGGGGCAACAAGAACCGGTATTCACCCCTCAGGTAAATATATCCCTTTTTTGCACCGATCACTTTTGCACATACGGCCATTCCGCTGAAAACCTTACTGGGCACCTTGAAAAGGATTTCCCTGTCCTTGAAGGTCCCCGGCTCACCTTCATCTGCATTACATATCACAAAACGCTCGTCTGCAGGCTGTTCCGCCGTAAACTTCCATTTCAGTCCGGTAGGAAAACCGGCCCCTCCCCGTCCTTTCAGGCCGGATTCGAGTATATCATTAACAATCTCATCATTGGACTTGCTGAATGTCTTTTCAAGTACTTGCCGGCATTCACAATCCTCATGAAAAATCAGGTCCACTCTTTTTAGCTTATTATATGTCATGGCGATATTCTCTTTTATTAAAAAATATAATTTTGTTATTTATTCTTTGCATAATCGGTAATAATATCTATTGCGGAATCAACGGTAAGTTTAGTATAAGCCTGGTCATTGATCAGCATTGCAGGGCCCTCATGACACCATCCCAGGCAATTGGTTTCAAGTAATGTAAACTTTTTATTCGGTGTGGTTTCGCCAAGCTTAATCTTCAAGGTATCTTCTATTGCCTGAATGATCTGGTTTTTACCTTTCATGTCGCATGTTATGGTACGGCAAATCCGGATGACATACTTACCTCTTGGTTCCGTATCAAGAAAGGTGTAGAACGTTGCTGTTCCGTAGACCTGGGCGGCGGACATATCAAGTTCACGGGCAACTTCAGTAAGTGCCACATCGGATAAATACCTTTCCTTTTCAACAATGCCCTGTAAAATATGCAGTAGATTCTCTCTCTTTCTGCCATATTTATCGGCCAAATTTTTTACTAATTCCTGAACTTCTGGCATGCTTTTCTGTTTTAAATTAATTGTTCTACGATTTATTTGTTATTTTTGTAACATTGTTATTTTATTAACACTAAAATATTCCGGTCATCCCTGTTTAGCTGTTCTAAATTTATATTATGCAAAGGACTGAAAACATAACAAAAATCATGTTTTCAGTCCTTCTTTAGAATTTATGAAATTTAAAACCGGTTTAAATAAAAGCACGGCAAAGCAAAAAGTCAGTCCACTATAGCCAGTCAAAAACAGTCAGTCCACTATAGTCATTTCCTCAAGCAAATGATCTGCCCCGGCAAACCGGCTGGTAATAAACAAAACGTAATTTATATCTACGCTGATATTTCTGCATCTCTCGGGATCAAACATAATATCACTCATAGTCCCTTCCCAAACCCGCTCAAAATTAACTCCGATGAGGTGTCCGTCTCCATTTATTACGGGACTGCCGGAATTACCACCTGAAGTATGGTTTGAGGCAATAAAGGCGGTTCTCATTTCTCCGTTCACATCCCACGGGCCATAATTCTTTGCCTCGTATATATCTACCAGCCGGGAAGGCACTTCATACTCCTGAGCTCCGGTTACATTTTTTTCGATCACTCCGGAGAGAGTTGTGTATTCATCATAATATACCGCGTCACGAGGATAATATCCCTCAACCTGTCCGTAAGCAACCCGCAGTGTACGGTTTGCATCCGGATAAAACGCACTGTCGGGCTCCATCCTTCTGAGACCCTGAACATAACGGCGGTACAAAATATCAAGCTGATCATTCAAATGATTATAAGCCTGAGTCACCTGACCATAATAAACAGAATCGACATTATCAGCAATCTCTTTAAATATATCTTCCTCTATCTCTTCGAGGCCACCATCGTCCAAACGGTTAATGAGATCAAGCA
>CAZFOO010000071.1:0-17509 GCA_964520585.1 uncultured Bacteroidales bacterium | reverse complement strand
AGTAATAGTAGTAGTAGTAGTAGTAGTAGTAGTAGTAGTAGTAGTAATAGTAGTAGTAGTAATAGTAGTAGTAGTAATAGTAGTAGTAGTAATCTAATTGTCTTATCATTATTGTATATCAAACCAGGTTGGCCGGTAAAAATATTTATCAATAATATTGTTCATTTAAAATAACAGAAAAATGCTAAATAAAAAAGTAGAGAAAATCCTCAATGTGCAGGTTGAAAAAGAAGGTTATTCATCTAACCTTTACCTTTCAATGGCCTCATGGGCCGAAACTAATGGCTATGAAGGTATTTCCAAATGGCTGTATGCCCAGGCTGAAGAAGAACGCGAACATATGCTCAGAATTATAGCATATATAAATGAGCGTGGCGGTAAGGCAATCGTACCGGAGTTTGAGAAGCCTCCTGTTGACTTTCCAGGGATTAAGCCCATGTTTGAAAAGGTTTTGGAACATGAACAGTATGTCACGGCTTCAATTAATGATATTGTTACTGTTTGCGAACAGGAAAAGGATCACACTACCCATAATTGGGTGCAGTGGTTTGTTACCGAGCAAATAGAGGAAGAAGCATCAGCCAATAGTATACTTGACAAGCTGAATATGCTTGGCGATGGTCCCCTTTACATGTTTGACCGTGACATTATGAATATGCGGGGAGAAGAAAAATTGTAATTACTACTTTGGATTAGGCAGAAGCTCTTCACCGGATATACCATGAAGGGCTTCTGTTCGTTATTATATTTCACACATAATAGATAAAAATGTATAAATTTCCATTCTACACAGAATCGCATATTAAACTCATTATTAATTAACAGAATAAATAAATGCAACAAAAAACAATCAATACTACTTATATGAGCATCCTGTCAATAATTATGCTTATAATTGCCGCCTCCTGTACTTCCTCACCGGAAAGCGGAATAGAACCTTTGGGAAACAATCTGGAAACAGATATTAAAACCCTTGCATCAGATGATTTTCAGGGCCGGGCACCGGCTTCACCAGGAGGTGAAAAATCGGTAGATTATATCACCTCAAGATTTACTGAAATTGGACTCGAGCCTGCCAATGGTGGTTCTTACCTGCAAGCTGTGTCACTGGTGGAAATAACCGGTTCAGATTTCTCTCCGATAGTTATATCGGGAAACGGAGATGATATATCCCTTAGTTACCTTGATGAAATGGTAGTGGGAACTTACAGATTACAGGAATCTGTAAGCCTTGAAAACAGTGAACTAGTTTTTGCCGGATACGGAATAGTAGCTCCTGAATATGACTGGAATGATTATGAGGGACTTGATGTGGAAGGTAAAACTGTCGTGTTGCTGGTGAATGATCCCGGTTTTGCCACCGGAGACGACTCAATGTTTACCGGTAAAGCGATGACATATTACGGGAGATGGACATACAAGTTTGAGGAAGCCGCCCGCCAGGGTGCAGCCGGGGCGCTCATAATCCATCAGACAGAACCGGCAAGTTATGGCTGGGATATAGTCAGAAATTCATGGTCAGGTACTCAATACGGAATTGCTTCCCAGGGAGACCAGGAAAGATTGCTGGCAGAAGGCTGGTTGCATATTGATCCTGCAAAAAGAATTTTTGAAAAAGCAGGTATAGATTTTGAGGATGCTCTCGAGCGTGCAATGAAAAAGGATTTCAAACCTGAGCCAATGGGACTTACAGCTTCCGTTTCTTTTAATAATGAATTTGATTTCGCTGAATCTCATAATGTGATCGGATATATTGAAGGAAGCACATATCCCGAAGAAACCATAATATATATGGGTCACTGGGATCATCTTGGCATGGTTGAGACCGACGGTAAGGTTGAGATCTATAATGGTGCTGTTGATAATGCTACCGGGGTAGCCGGACTAATGGCCCTCGCCGAGCGTTTCATTCAAGACGGGGAATCGCCAGAGCGTTCCATTGTATTTATGGCTCTTACCGCTGAAGAGTCAGGTTTGCTTGGCTCACGTTACTATTCTGAAAATCCTCTTTTCCCCATCGCGACAACGGTTGGTGGCATTAATATGGACGCTCTTAATGTATATGGTCCAACAAACGATATAATAGCCATTGGTTACGGATTTTCGGAACTGGATGAGTATGTAAAACGGCATGCAAGCGAACAGGACAGGGTGGTTAAACCCAATCCTTACCCGGAAAGAGGTTATTACTACCGGTCAGATCATTTCAATATGGCAAAACAGGGTGTGCCAATGATATACGCCAACGGGGGTAATGATTATATTGGCAGGGATGAAGAATACTCAGATATTGTAGAGAAAGATTATGCTGACAGGTACCATCAGCCTACTGATGTTGTACATGATTTATGGAATTATGAAGGAATATATCAGGACCTTTGGCTTTTTTATAATATCGGTAAGGAGCTGGCTAATAACGATGATTTCCCTAACTGGTCGCCTGAAAGCGAATTCAGGGCAGCCAGGGATGCAAACGCACATTTACGCAGGAATTAGCTTTGCTGTAGTAACTTTGCATCCAAACTGACCAGGATCAGGTATATATTCAGGCATAGTAATTGTTATTTATTGATCACAAACAATAACACACATATGATCCGGGAGTTTCAAAATAAAACACTTAAATAATTTTCAGGTAACAGGTGTTGAATAGATTGCTGATATAATTATATACTAATTACTTTGTAGAACGGCAGTCTTCGCGGACTGCCGTTTTGTATACGCATATTTTCCAGGATCCAAAAAATGGAATTGGGAAATACTATATCGTTTAAAATAAGTTAACTTTGCAGGTATAACACTTTTTTGTAAAAATTAAACATCCTTTAAAGATGGATATATTTGGTAATTTTTTAAGCAGTATTTTCGGTAATAAAGCAAAACGTGATATTAAGGAAATAACTCCCTTGTTGAATAAGGTTTTTGAAGCTTATGAAACGGTTGTCCCTTTGTCGAATGATGAACTCAGGGCTTTGTCTTCAAGATTAAAGCAAACCGTCAGGGATGCCATCAGCGATAATGAAAAAGAAGTTGCAGAACTAAAAGAACAGGCGGAAAGTGATAAGATCGAATTAACCGATAAAGAAGCCGTTTACAACAAAATAGACAAGATAGAAAAAGAAATCAATGAAACTCTCAAAGATATACTGACCCAAATATTGCCAGAAGCATTTGCTGTTATAAAAGAGACTGCACGTCGTTTCAAGGAAAATGAGGAAATAGAGGTAACGGCAACTGATTCTGACCGGAACCTTGCAGCAATAAAAAATAATGTCGAAATAAAAGGCGACAAAGCCATATGGAAAAACCGCTGGATGGCCGGCGGAAATGAGATTGAATGGGATATGGTACATTATGACGTTCAGCTTATTGGTGGTATTGTACTGCATAATGGAAAAATAGCGGAAATGGCTACCGGTGAAGGTAAAACACTGGTTGCAACCCTCCCTGTATTCCTAAATGGTTTATCGGGAAGAGGTGTACATATAGTTACAGTTAATGATTATCTGGCAAGGCGTGATGCAGAATGGATGGGTCCGCTTTATGAGTTTCACGGACTCTCGGTGGATTGTATTGATAAGCATCAACCCAATTCGGAGGAAAGAAGAAAGGCATATCAGGCAGATGTAACATTCGGGACCAATAATGAATTCGGTTTCGATTACCTGCGTGATAATATGGCCATTAATCCCGGTGACCTGGTACAAAGGCCCCACAACTATGCAATAGTAGATGAGGTTGACTCGGTGTTAATTGACGATGCCCGTACACCTCTTATCATTTCCGGACCCGTGGCAAAAGGAGAAAACCAGCTTTTTGATGAACTAAAACCAAAGGTTGAAAATCTGGTCAGTGTCCAGCGAAAACTTGTCAACGATATTATAGTCAATGCTAAAAAAGCTCTGGCCGAAGGTGATACGGAAAATGGTGGTTTTTTACTTCTAAGAGCATTCAAAGGTTTGCCGAAAAACAAGAGCCTTATCAAGCTGCTGAGTGAGCAAGGAAATAAAGCATTGTTGCTTAAGACCGAGAACTTTTACATGCAGGAGAAAGGCAAGAACATGCATAAAGTAACCGATGAACTGTTTTTTGTTATCGATGAAAAAATAAATTCCATAGAACTAACGGATAAAGGTATCGATCTTATTACCTCAGCATCAGAAGACGAGGATTTTTTCATTCTTCCGGATATTGGCAGTGAAGTAGCTGATCTGGAAAAATCAGATATTAGTCCCGAAGAAAAGATCAGTAAAAAAGACACACTGCTCAGGGATTACGCCATTAAATCGGAAAGGGTTCATACTATTAACCAATTACTGAAGGCATATACGCTCTTCGAAAAAGATGTGGAATATGTTGTCATGGATAATAAGGTTAAAATAGTAGATGAACAGACAGGGCGTATAATGGAAGGCAGGCGCTACAGCGACGGACTGCATCAGGCAATTGAAGCAAAGGAAAGAGTAAAGATTGAAGCCGCCACACAAACATTTGCCACGATAACACTCCAGAACTACTTCAGGATGTATGACAAGCTTGCCGGGATGACCGGTACTGCAGAAACGGAAGCAGGTGAATTCTGGAACATATATAAACTTGATGTGGTGGTTATCCCCACCAATAAGCCAATAATAAGAGATGACAGGGAAGATTTGGTATTTAAGACCAAAAGGGAAAAATATAATGCAGTAACCGATGAAATTATAGATCTGGTGAATAATAACCGTCCGGTACTTGTTGGTACAACTTCAGTAGAAATATCTGAATTACTCAGCCGGACACTGAAAATGAAAGGAATAAAACACAATGTTCTTAATGCCAAACTTCACCAGAAAGAAGCAGATATAGTTGCTGAAGCCGGCCATCCAAGAACAGTGACCATTGCAACTAATATGGCAGGAAGGGGTACCGACATCAAGCTAACCCCTGAGGTCCGTGAAGCAGGTGGACTTGCCATCGTAGGTACGGAAAGGCATGAATCACGGAGGGTGGACAGACAGTTAAGGGGGCGGGCCGGAAGGCAGGGAGATCCAGGATCTTCGCAGTTTTTTGCCTCTCTCGAAGATAATCTGATGAGACTGTTTGGTTCTGACAGGATTGCCAAATTAATGGACCGGATGGGCTTAAAAGAAGGTGAAGTAATCCAGCACTCCATGATTACCAAGTCAATCGAGAGAGCCCAGAAAAAAGTTGAAGAAAATAATTTTGGCATACGAAAGCGCTTGCTTGAATATGATGATGTTATGAATTCGCAGCGTGAGGTGATCTATTCAAAAAGAAAAAATGCCCTTAAGGGAGAACGGATTGATGTGGAGATAGCTAACATGATGCTGGATGTTTGTGAAAATATTGTTTTTCAATATCATGATGCATCCGACCACGAAGGTTTCAAGGTGGAATTGATACGACTGTTCTCAATAGATTCTCCTGTTTCGGAAGAAGAGTTCAGGCAGCTTTCCGCAAAAGATATAATGGAAAAGATGCGTGTACTGATAAATGAAACTTTCAGACGGAAAGTAGAAATAATTGCAAAGCAGGCTTATCCAGTAATTAAAGATGTTTATGAAAAAAGTTCTCAACTGTATGAAAATATTGTAGTACCTATTTCGGACGGCTCCAGGGTATTTCAGGTGGTTACAAACCTTAAAAAAGCTTATGAGACAGAAGGCAGGGATATTGTAAAGTCTTATCAGAAGACTGCCATACTTATGGTTATTGATGAACTGTGGAAAGAACACCTAAGGGAGATGGACGATCTTAAACAATCGGTGCAGACAGCAACTTATGAACAGAAAGATCCATTGCTGATATACAAGTTTGAATCATTTGAACTTTTTAAAACCATGATTGGCAGGGTCAACAGAGATGTCGTTGCAACACTTATGAAGGGTCACATACCTATCCGCGATGCAAGCCAGGTAAGAGAAGCCGAAAAGAGGCGCCGTCTTGACATGAGCGGCTATGAGACAAGCCGTCGCAATGAAATGATGGCCAATACCAAAGAACAGCAAAAATCACAGCCTGTCAAGGTTGAAAAGAAAGTTGGCCGCAATGAGCCTTGTCCCTGTGGCAGCGGAAAAAAGTTTAAGCATTGTCACGGGAAGGTAGGCGTGCAGGCATAGAAGCAGTTATAAGAACAGGTTTCCAAATTTGTAAAGATTGGTTACCAAGCTATACGTGAATTTCCCAATATTTTATACATTCATTCCGGTCACTTTTTGTGATTAAGCTTTATTTGTTGTTAAAATTTCAAATATAGTTTATATTAAACTTGCATGTATATTGCTCACTGAATGCCATTTAAAAGGATAAAGTGATGCACGTCATCAATTAAAGGTAATCGGTATCATTAAAAAGTTGAATCTTTCCCTGATCTGCATCCGTATCTTTACATAAAGAAAAGCAGTTAAGTTTTAGGGTTTAGGTTTTCATGGTTTTAGGTTTTAGGTTTTAGGGTTTAGGTTTTAGTTTTTCATGATTTTAGGTTTTAGGTTTTAGTTTTTCATGGTTTTAGGTTTTAGGGTTTAGGTTTTAGGGTTTAGGTTTTAGGTTTTAGTTTTTCATGGTTTTAGTTTTTCATGGTTTTGGTTTTTCATGGTTTTAGGTTTTAGGTTTTAGGTTTTAGGTTTTAGGTTTTAGGTTTTCATGGTTTTCATGGTTTTAGGTTTTAGGGTTAATGGTTAAAAATCCCCGGAATTATCATCCGGGGATTTTTATTTATTCAAATTTACTTGATCCTTTTTCCGGCCGGCACAGAGAAAAACTCCTCAACTTAATGTATTTCTGACTTTTATAATTAGAAGAAAACCGGACTTTGATCTGCCGGCTACTGATGGGAAAAATAATACTCTTGCCGACTTTGATGAATACGAGGTATTGTTCATCGTTTTCTGGGCTAATCACTGCCCCACCGCACAAGCCTATGAAGATAAGCTGATTGGGATGGTGGAAGAATACAAACCCCGGAGTGTAGGGTTTGTGGCTATCTCGCCAAACTAACCTGAGGCTTTAAGTCTGAGTGAATTAGGCTATACAGATCTGGGAGATGATTTTAATGATATGGTGATAAGAGCTGCCGACAAAAAATATAACTTTCCTTATCTTTATGACGGAGATGACCATGAAGCTTCAATACCTTACGGTCCGGTAGCTACTCTGCATGTTTATATTTTTGACAATCAAAGAACACTTCGTTACCGGGGGCGAATAGATGATACTGAAAATCCTTATGAGGAACCCGGATCCACCGATGCTAAAAATGCCATTGAAGCCTTGCTCGAGGACAAAGAGGTACCCGTCAGGGAAACTCCCTCCTTTGGCTGTTCAATAAAATGGAAGTGGAATGACGAAGGGAAAAAACGTCTTGAACAACAATGGGCTGAAATGCCTGTTAGCATTAAAATGGCCGGAATTGAAACTATTAATGGGTTAATCGAAAACAATAGTGGGAACCTGTGTCTTATAAATATATGGGCGACATGGTGTGGGCCATGTATTGTAGAATTTCCCGACCTGATCAATATCGACAAAATGTACAGGGGAAGAAATTTTGAGTTTAAAATATTTACTTCCAGCCATAAACATACTTTAGCGGCCGGAAATTATTCAGTTTTGATCTTTATGCTTTTGTAAGACACTTCATCTCCATGATCCTGCAGTAGTATATGCCCATCTATTTTTCCATAACCTTCGACATCATTAAATTTACTGTTTTCTACAAGCTGGTCAAAATCTTCACTTTCCCTGTCATATTCTACTACCTTAAATCCATTTAACCAGTGTTCAACATTATTGCCTTTAACTACAATACGGATCGTATTCCACTGACCAACCGGATTAAGTCTTACGTTCTGAGCTTCTTTCAAATCATAAAGTGACCCCATTTTCTGGTTCTCATTCAGATTTGGGGAATTATTATCTATCACCTGGTATTCAGGACCCAAAGGTGAGCATCCGTTTTCATTTTCATATTCCCTTACAAAATACTTAACTCCGCTATTAGCATCTGGAGTAAGCCTTGCCTGAAGCTTCAGATCAAAGTCAGAATAATCATCCAGAGTTACAATATCACCGCCACGGACTGATTCACCATTTCCTGACGATAAAACCGTCAATACACCGTTCTCAATCGTCCATCCGGATTCCGGGAAGCTTTCCTGGCATGCTCCACGCCATCCATCGCTGGTTTCACCATCAAAAATCAACTTCCAGCCTTCACTGATTTCATTTTCGGTAAGCTTATTTGTCAGATAAGATCTTTCAGGTGCAGTTGTCTCTGTTGAAAACATTTCCGGATTATCATCAATAATACGGATATTCCGCCACATAACCTGAGTCCCTTCCCTGGAAGCATCACGAATGGAATGCACCTGTAAAGCAATAAAACCTTCAGGAGTCTCATCGTCATATAAATTTGATACGGGAACATCATTAAGCCAGGTTTTTATTTGATCACCAATAGCCTCGACCCTCACCTTATTCCATTCATTCTGTTTAAAGGCATTTCTTGCATCTTCATGTTCCGGACCTGAGAGTGGATACAACCAGCCTCTTCTGGCCTCATCATAAATACCTGCGGTCCATGCACGATCGGAGGGATCTATCTCAACCTGGTAACCATGTACCCGCCCATTCATATAATCAGGTAGGCTCTGGCTCCGGATCTGAACACCGCTGTTAAGAAGGGGGTCAACTTTAAAATCATATTCAAGAATGAAGTCTCCGAAATTTTCCTCGGTAGTCAAAAAACTATTAGGTGTATCCATCACAGAGGTGCCGATAATTGTATTATCAATAACCTCGAAAGTGGCATTTCCGCCTTTTTGGGTCCACCCGGACAGATCCTCCCCATTAAACAGGTCGTTCCATTCAGAATCTACGGTATTGCAGGAGGAAAATGCAATTAACATAAAGGTGCCGATGATTAAAGTAATTTTCATTCGCTTAAATTTTTGTTTTGAATATACAGATCTGATTTGTATTAAAATGTTCTGCTTTGCAATATACTCATAATTAATCAAATAAAGCAATGTTATTGAAAAATATTTAATAATTAATAGCTTCAGGTTAATTGTAGTGACCTGAAAATGATAATTGCAACGCCGGTTAACAGTAATCATAATCTTCTCTTAGCTGCTACCATAGGCTTATCTCCTGGTTTCAGGGGAGTGATAAGGAATGAATAGCTATATTCCGTGTCAGTAAGCCTGTATTGTTTATGTGTCCGGGCCCCCCAGCTATTGTCACCACCAACTCCCATTTGCTTATAATCGATATTCACTGATGTAAGATCGCGGGGTTTAACGTCAGTAGTATGCCTGTTCCGGATACCGGACCAGCCTGCGCCATCTTCTTCCTGCTCTGAATTAGCTGTCCTTCCGGCAGATTCAAAATCTTCTGTCAGATTGTGGTGAGCGCTTACCGAAAGTAGCGGGTTGCCTGTAAACAACAAACCATTTCCTTTGGTATCGGTTATAGCAACCCACCTCACATCGGTCTTATTCCCGTTTTCCTGTGGTCTGATATACGGTTGGTACTGATCTGCTACCAGGCCTGAATACAAACCCACAAAGGAACCGGTTTTCCTGTCCTGGTAGGATTCATGCGGACCTCGTCCAAACCATGTCATCTGGTCAAACTGCACAGGCATTATCAAATTCATTCCAAACCTTGCAATCTCAGGTAAATCAACTTTTAGCATTCTAAAATGATTCTCCACCCTGATATCACCGGATCCATAAACTGTATAAACAGAAGTATAACCGGCAATTGGATTACCTTCGGTATCAGGAATATCAAATTGAAAGCGTACAACAGCAGTACCATGGATTGATTCGCCGGAGCCGGAATTTACATTTATTGCCGGTATATTATCTGACAGACTGAGATCAGCTTCCACCACCTTGCGCCTCTTACCTGCTTCACGCCACACACGCTTCCTTTTATGCATATTATTACCCAGATCATTGTCTATTGGTGCCCGCCAGAAATCAGGGAAAGGACCTTCGGTGATATACTCGGTATCTCCACTTTTATAACTGGCCAGGATTCCTTGTGCTTTATCAAATACAATTACAAAATCTGCTCCGGTAATCGTGATCTCTGAATTTGACTCATCAGCTGACAATGGAGGTAAAGATGTAATATCAGTTTTCACGGCTTCCTGATAAAACGGCAAAATAAACTGTTCTTCTGCTGCTATCCAGCCCTTAGTCAATATTCCTTTATCAGTTTTTGCAATAGCTCTTATATTTAGGAAATATTCTGTTCCGGCATCAATTCCGGAAAGTTCATATTCAATATTTGCATAATGTTTTTCACCCGGACTGGCATTGACTCCTGGTAATGTTCCGGATTTGATAATTTCCCCGTCAGACATAACTTCCCAAATAAAGTCAAAGTCAGAAAGAGAGATAAAGGCATATTTATTTTCAATTGTTACTTCACCCGTGGTTAGATCACCGGGTTCAAAACCTATATACTGATATACTTTCTTTACCTCCTTCAGGGCAGGCTTGGTTCCACGGTCAGGATAAACAAGTCCGTTAATACAGAAATTGCCGTCTGACGGTACATCATCCGGACCGAAATCGCCGCCGTAAGCCCAGAATTTTTCTCCATCTTCATTATTGGTGAGCAAGCCCTGATCAACCCAATCCCAGATAAATCCTCCCTGCAATGCATCGAATGCTTCAATAACATCCCAGTAATCCTGAAGATTACCGACACTGTTACCCATAGCATGAGCATACTCGCATAGGATTAAGGGTCTTTCCGTGTCTTTGGCCGCATAACTTTCAATCTGGCTGATACTGGCATACATGGGAACATAAAGATCAGTATTCCAATCCAGATGGGCTCCTTCATATTGAACAGGTCTTGATTCATCAACAGACTTAAGATACTCATAGGTGGCATAAAAATTAACACCATTTCCCGCCTCATTGCCGAGTGACCAGATTATTATAGAGGATTGGTTCTTGTCACGTTCGTACATATTCCTGGTACGGTAAAGATGGGCTTCCTTCCATGTACTGTCTTTGGCAAGGGACTGTTCACCGTAACCCATGCCGTGGGATTCGATGTTTGCTTCATCGATCACATACAGGCCATACTTATTACACACCTCATACCATACTTCAGGCTGTGGATAATGCGATGTACGTACTGCATTAATGTTATGAGATTTCATTAACTCTATATCCTTCATCATTGTTTCCCTGTCGACAACATGCCCCCGGACATCGTGATGCTCATGAAGATTAACCCCTTTAAGATATACGTATCTTCCATTTATGAGCAAATTCCCGTCTTTGACCTCAACTGTACGGAATCCGGCATCCTGCTTAATAACTTCAATTATGTCACCGGATTGATTTTTTAATGTGATAATTAATTCATAAAGATCAGGAGTTTCTGCAGTCCATTTTTTCACCTCAGGAATTATTCCTGAAAAATTAGCGATGACAGTTTCACCGGTCGTTTCAACTTCACTGGTAAAAGACAGAACAGAGTTGTCTTCCCTGAAAAGCTCTGCATTCACTTTATAGGTTTCGCCAGACCGTAATGTAGATGTAAGCTCAATCTCAAGTCCGAACTGACCATTAAGGTAATCTTCATCCAAGACGGTGGATAAACTAAAGTCTCTTATGTAAACCGGATTCCTTGCCAGAAGATAAATATCACGATGTATACCACTGATCCTCCAGAAATCCTGATCCTCAAGATATGTGCCGGATGACCAACGAAATACTTCAATGGATATGCTATTTTTTCCTTTCTTCAAATATTCCGTAATATTGAATTCAGCAGGAGTTTTACTGTCCTCGCTATAACCTGCAAATTCTTCATTTATCCACAAATTCATTGCAGAGCTAACACCACCTGCATGAAGAAAAATCTCCTTTCCTGTCCAGTCCCCCGGAATATTAAAACTTGTTTTATACGATCCAACCGGATTGTAATGCTCCTGTATCCGGGGAGGTGTTTTCTCGTACGGATATTGAATATTAACATAAATAGGATAATCGTGTCCCTCAAGTTCCCAGTTAGCAGGTACCGGGATATCGTGCCAGTCCCCAATATCATAATCATTCTTAAAAAACCAGAAAGGCCTGTCGGCGGGTTTACCGGCAAGATGAAATTTCCATGTGCCGTTAAGGGAGTGGACTAATGGTGAATTCCATAAATCATCCTCACGGGCCTGTTCCAGGGTGGTATAGGGTATGAAGTGTGCCCTGGCAGCTTCCCGGTTTATTTCAGAGACAGTCTGATCCTGCCAGGGAGGGGTCTCAGAGTCATCGAAAGGAACTTCCGAATAATCATGATATTGTGTACATGATCCTATCAGGATGAGTATAAAATAAAATAAGATATAATTCAAATTTGTCATAATCAGGATTTTCATGGAATAGTTAAAAATATTGAAACAACCGGCCGATATTTGGTTTATAAGCAAGATATGAACCGGTTACCTTCCAACCTTAAAATTCAAGGTTGACTGCACCCAAATTCCTTATAAATAAATCGTGACAGGAAGACTTGCCAAATATTTGCTCCATTGTAGATATATATTTTTCGAGCAGCCGGTCGGGGACAAAAGCCTGTATTGTCCCGGCAAATCCACCGCCATGGACTCTCCATGCACCATGATCTTTAAGGATCATTTCACTTATAGCAAGACCAAGAGCAACACCCTGCTCCTTTATATTGTGAGGTGAGTAAATATTCTGATTGTACATAAAGGAACTGTAACCCGACTCGACAACCATATTAAGGAATGCGCTGAAGTTTTTCTTTTCAAGGGCTTCCACCTGTTTTGCTACTCTAAGGTTATCTTTTTGAAAATGGTATGCACGAAGTATAGCCCTGTCCCCCGCGGTAGTCCTCAATTCAGGAATTGCTTTTACAATATCATCAAGTGAAACTTCGCGTAAAACTCCGGCACCAAACGACGCGGCTACCGATTTCATTTCCCTGGGCAATGAAGCATAATCTTCGTTTAAATCGGCGTGATCACCTCCGGTATCGGTAATTACCAGTGAATAACCTGTTTTAGTAAAATCAAAATCCACTTTCCTTACGACAGGATTATCCGGATCTTTGAAATCAATAGTGATCAGTCCACCAACCGAACATGCAGTCTGGTCCATCAATCCACAAGGCTTACCAAAATAGTTGTTTTCTGCGTACTGGCCTGTAATGGCATTTTGCACCGGATCTAGCTTCCCGTCATTGAAAAGATGACTGATAATGGTACCTATTAAAACCTCAAACGATGCTGAGGAACTTAATCCTGAACCTTTAGGTACTCTTCCTTCGATGCAAGCATCAAAACCTTCACATTTAAAACCTTTATCTCTCAATCCCGCCACCATACCTCTCACCAGTGAAGAAGCACTGAATTTTTCATCTTCTTTGGGAGTTGTGTCTGAACTGTCAAGCTCGAAAGCAGGATAACCGGCCGATTCTATCCTTATAAGAGAAGTATTATTTTTTGCGGCAACAGCAATATTATCGATACTCACAGATCCTGCCAGAACCCGGCCAAGATTATGATCAGTATGATTCCCTCCTATTTCAGTACGACCGGGTGAGCTGAAAAGATATACATCACTGTTCTTGAACCTTTCTTCAAACCTTTTCAGAAGGTTACTGTAAATCTTAGCCTGATTTTTTATAACCAAATTTTCATTTCCGTATAAAGCTCCTAATAACTTGTTATTCTGCTGGTTGATTCTTTCCAGCAAGTAGGATATTTCTGCCATGTTCTATTATAATTTTATTTATGATTATGCTTTACCTGGATCTGTCTCAATAATGCTGTAATCCTCTTTTTTAAATAATATGATAAAAGCAAGACAGCAAGCAACGGCCAGCAAGGTTGAGACCATCCATATATAGTTCCAATGGTAACTGAGCTCACCGGCAACTTCAGAAGAGAAGATTCTTATTATTTCGCCACTTATGAAATTACCGGCCAGCAATCCGATGCCGAAGGTTACAAAAAATATGAAACCCTGACCCTGTGCTCTTAGGGCAGGAGGTGCTTTCCGGTCAATATAGATTTGTCCCCCGAGATAAAAAAATCCAAAAATAACACCGTGAACAAGCACACTTGTCAGAATCATGGGGAACTGCAGATCACCTTCAGCAAAAATCAAGGATGCATATCGAATTACAAGTGCTATAAGTCCAATTATCAATGTATTACGCAAACCGTATTTCTTTATGGAGATGGGTACCAGGAGAAGGATGAACATCTCAAAAAGCTGTCCCATATTCATGGTAAGAGAAATAAACTGGAACCCGCTGTCGGCTAAAAATTCAGAAAAATAAGACCAATACATGGAAAAGGGGATCATGGCAAAAAATGAAAGAAAAATAAACAAAGTAAAGTTCCGGTCCTTCATCAGCTTGACGCTTCTGAATCCCATAATATCAATAAATGAAGCTTTCTGTCCTTTTGCCAGTGGAGGTGTATCAGGCAGTGAAAGATTAAAAAGTGCTGCCACTAGTGCTATGCCGGCAGCATAATAAAAAGGCAGATGTGTACCGTCAAAATCAATATTCATGAAATGTACGGAGATGAGACTGAATCCGCTGGCAAAAACCCAGCCTATGGACCCTAAAACCCTGATCCTTGGAAAAATATCAGAATCAACATGTTTCATTGTTATGGAACTGGTGAGCCCCCAGGAGGGCATATAGAATATCATTGCAGTGAGAAGGAAAATAAAAAGCAATACAGGATTACGGGTCATTCCCGCAAACAGCAGCATTACACCAACTATTAAATTGGTGGTAGCCAGAACCCTTTGTCCCCTGAAATAACGGTCGGCAACCATACCCACTACGGGGGAAGCCATACAACCAATAGCCATTGAGCTTAATATAAGTGACGACAAGGTTCTTGATAAGCCCATGCCTGCCAGATATGCGGCAAGCGGCACCCACCAGACAGCGAAAAGCATATACTGGAAAAACATCATCAGTGAAAGTCTGAGATAAAGTGGAAACCTGGAAGCCATTGGATTATATTTAAGTTAAAATTATAAAAGTATCACATGAAAGCCTCATGATACCGAAGTCAACTCTTCTTCAAGCCCCACACTCCCTCTATACATATACAGGATTCTCAGCCGCTATTGTGATCATGCCGGAACAAATCTATATTAATTGAATGAAATATAAAAGCTGGATACAAAAAAGACGGGGAAATAAATTATCTTCTCATATTGTACACGGAATCATTTTCGCTGTTATATCATCTCCAAAGCTTCTTTTTTAACCCATCCCGTGTTTCCGTCACTGAGTTCTACAGAAAGCCAGTCACCTATACTGTCATTAACCCGGACTTTAGTTCCCTCATGTACCACAAAAAGATCGGAACTGTTATTATCGGGAGAACTCTTAACAGAAACTACCGGCGAAAAAATTATTGCCGAATCATGATTTCGTAAATTATTTCTCTGATCCAGTCCAAGTGCAAACCCAAATACAGAGATAATAAAAACCCATATTGAGAACCAGAAAAACAACTTTCTTATTCCAGGTGTTGAGGATATAAAAAATCCCGCCAACATAAACAGGGCCGCTATAAATGAAACAACACTCAACGTCGCCCAACGTTCGGCGCTCAGCAGGTCCCGGACCTCCGTCCACCACCTGTTCATAAAAAAACGTGGCAGTGTCTCGATCCTGTCCCTTACATACGTTCTTGCAAGTTCAAGATTAAAGCTTATATCCTCATCTCCCGGAGACAGTAAGAAAGCACGTTCATAGTTCAGTATAGCCGCTGGTATATTATTGGACCGGTAGTAGGCATTACCCAGGTTATAATAGAGGGGCGCCGAATGATATCCTGTATTAATGATCTTTTCGTAAAGAGAAATTGCCTCTTCGAAATTCCCTTCAGTATATAACTGGTTTGCCTGACGGAATTCGACTTCCGGACCATTTTCGTCTGAATGTTCGATCAGGATATCCTGATTAAATGGAACATTTTCGTTATCTTCATCAATTATTGCCATAGACATTCTTACAGGCAACAGGAGTAAAACTATCAGAGTACATTTAACTATTTTTTCAATCATTGCCTTAAATTTTGCTCCACCAAAGTAATAATCCTCATTGTATCATTAAATATTCTGTTCTTGTCAACATCAGAAACAGATGGTGCATAACGCGCAAATTCACAGTCCCCGATTATCTCCATCAACCTTTCCACATCTTGTTCCGGAATATTTTTTTCTATCAGCTCGGCTTTGGTATTGTTCCTGTTAAGTTCGGAAACCTCAATAAGCAACCTGTCACTTAAGTAACCCCAGATAGCCCTGAGCATTTCCTCAAAGAAAAGATGAGAATTATTTTCTTTCAGGAAATGGCTGGCAGTCTTAAGTCTTTTGCGCGCCGTTTTACCCGCTTTTCTAGTCTTCATCATCGCAATATTGCTCCTGTTTCTTATATTCCTTCTTTGGATAATCAATAATCCTGCGAAAATAAACAGCGGAATAATATACCATAAATAAAACCGGAAAGAGCCAAAAATGTCCCTGTTAATCTTCCTAAATAACACATTGCCGGTCTTTATAAAACGTATATCCCTGCCCAGAATTTGCAGATCTTCACGTGCATATCCTGCAACAGAAGGACCACCTCCCTCCAGTTCTCCCTGTTCAACCAGCAAATTGAACTCTCCCGAACTGATACTCCGGAAAACCCCTTCTGATGGATTGAAATAACTAAACGAAACAGGAGGTATTCTGAAATTTCCGGCTGAACGCGGGATCAAAAGGTAATTAAATGTTATTTTTCCTTCCTGTCCCCTGATACTGTTTGTAATATTTTCACTAATATCGGGATCAAAAACCTCAAAGTCAGGCGGAAAATCAATTGAAGGCTGGCTGAGTAAACGAAGATTTCCCGCACCTGAGATGGTTACACTCATATTTACGGCCTCATTGACAGTTGATTCCTCAGGCTCAATATTAACTGCAAAATCAAAATTACCAACGCCACCATTAAACCCCGAAGGTTTCTGATCAGGTAATGGATTGACCTTTATAGACAGGGGTTGACTCTTGACCGGTATCCTGCGGGTTTCATAACTTCCGAAAAAATCATCAAACAGGCTGCCCCTTCCTCCTCCGCTGCGTTGTCTTACCAGTGCATCCATTTCAAAGGATGAAATGCTTATTTCACCACTACGCTGGGGGAATAATATAACTTGTTTCAGGATGCCCGTACCGTATATCTCTCCGTTAATCACTTCACGGTCCAGGCTTCTCAACGATGGTGTTTCAATATCCTGCTGAAAAAAATCACTAAAAGAAGGAAACCTTACATTCTCAATACCTGTAAGATCGAGCCTGGAGTAAAGCTTAACAGTTGCTACCAAAGCCTCTCCCCTGTATACCTGATCCTTATCCAGAAGTATCCTTACAAAAATATCTTCTCCAGATATATCATCAGGTACTGCAGAAGATTCTCTTCCGGATTGGGCGGGGAC
>CAZFOO010000070.1:0-17657 GCA_964520585.1 uncultured Bacteroidales bacterium | reverse complement strand
ATATTACGTCATAAAGAGTATGGGCGATAGCCCGTCCTCCTGTGTAAATAAGACCATTAAGAAATACCCTTTTTTCATCTTCAAGATCTTTGCTGATAAAACCAATGGCAGTTATATTCGTAGCAAGCGGACAGGGAATGAAGGATGTCATTAGTCCAGGTACAAATGCAGTAACGAAGGGCAATGAACTATTAACCATCAAATTGTTAAGGAACTCTTCCATATTTTTTTGTATCAATTATATAATTTTAATTTCTATACATTTCCTTTCAAGTTTCTATAGATGGTTGTTTGCTGCTAAATATTAACCAACTTCCTATTTCGATATTCGCAAAACAACGTACAAGTGTTGCGAAAAATCCTCATAATTCTAAATATTTTTCAGGCTTCTACAGGGCTTCCCTGATTAAGGCAATATTTAACCCGAAGTGTTTCAATTTATCGCTGAAACAGACCGGCATCTTTAATTTCTTTTAGAAATTGTCTTAGCATACCTGTCGACCTCCCTTCGTTCTTCAGTCCGAATTTCTGTTTCTTGCATAATGGTTCGTTAAATGGCGAACAGAGGTGCGTTTTTTGGCAGGCATAGATCCAGTGAGCATAAGTAATTATAAACCTTGATTCAAACATGGATTAAAAATAAATTGTAAATTTGACAGAAAAAATGGTAGCTCTAATTTCATATTTATTACTTGCCTTATTAGTTTCTTTTATGTGCTCTATAATGGAATCGGTGCTTCTTTCTACTCCTCAGTCATTTTTGATGGTGAAACATGAAAATGGTAATGCATGGGCAAAATCATTTATTGATTTGAAAATAAACATTGATAAACCATTATCAGCTATTTTGTCATTAAATACTGTCGCACATACAATAGGAGCTGCCGGAGTAGGGGCTCAGGCAGTTAGGGTATTTGGAGATGCTTATTTTGGAATAGTTTCGGCTGTTTTGACCATTTTGATTCTGGTTTTTACAGAAATAATACCTAAAACTATAGGAGCCAGATACTGGCGGAGTTTATCAAGAATCACATATTTTACAATAAAATCTATGATTATTCTTACCTATCCTTTGGTATTAACATCGGCTTTAATTACTAAAGCATTTTCGAATAATTCAAAAGAGCAAACTACCAGTAGAGAGGAAATTGCTGCTCTAGCTAGCATTGGTGCGGACGAAGGATTGTTTTCTGATAAGGAAAATAAAATTATTCAGAACATACTTAAATTGAAAAATCTTAAGGTTACCGACATTATGACGCCAAGAGTTGTTCTGGCCGTAGCTGATGAAAATCTACCGTTGACCGACTTTCTTAAAAATAAAGACTATTTGAAATTCTCAAGAATCCCCGTGTATGCAGAAAAGAAAGAAAACATAACAGGATATGTCTTTAGACAAATTGTGTTTGAACATTTGGCCGAGTACAAACATAATTTAAAACTAAAAGATATTAAACGGGAAATTCTAGTAGTTCCGGATACCATGGTATTGTTTTCATTATGGGAAAAACTTCTGGAGAACAAAGAGCATATAGCTCTTATAGTTGATGAGTATGGTGGGCTAGATGGGATTGTTACAATGGAAGATATAATTGAAACACTTCTGGGGCTTGAGATAGTTGATGAAAAAGACACAATAACCGATATGCAGAAATTTGCCAGAGAACGTTGGGAAACAAGACAAGCTAAATATAATTTAATTGACAAATTAAGTGAAGATGATAACTAATGTCTTAATTGGTTTTCTTTCCTGAATTCTCCAAGTGACTTGTCTTCTATTGACTTGAATGCTCTGTATAGTGAATTAACAGAACCAAAACCTGACAACTCGGCAACTTCTTCATTGGTGATCTGTTTGGTTTCTACAATAAGTTTTTTTGCATATTCTACCCGGTAGTGATTAACATGATTACAGAAATTCCTTCCATACTCGCTGTTAATCATCCTTGAAACATAAGTACGGTTGGTTCCCAGCATCTTGCATAAATCCCATATCTTCAGATCCGGACTTTTGAATATCATCTCTTGTTCAAACAGTCTTTCCATCTTTTTCTTTATTATGGGTGATGGCTTAGGCTTTCCCTTAATTTCAGGATGGTGCAGTCGTTCAGTATATACCTCCTTTTGTGTATTTCCCAGTAATCCTATTATAAAAAGCATTACGCTGAAAATTGCCGATGGTACAGCAAGATGGAGATCGCTGGCATTAAATATATCCCTTCCCAGTATAGCGGCAAAAATGCTGGCCAGCGATGTCACTGCAAGAGAAAAATTAAAAAATTGTACCCAATCAAGCTTACGCTCTTCAATGTTGGAATAAAATTCCTGCAGTTGATCGTTATGCGTGGAGATCAGGTGGTAATTAAGGTAGAGATATATAACTACCTGACAAATAAAAACTACTCTGAAAAGGTTATAAATTATTCCCATATAGCCGGTTATCCCTTGTCCGGACTCCTTGCCGGGTAATACCATTTTCAGGTAGTAAACTGCTTCAGAACTATTCATGAGGAGATATCCGGTCAGGTGCAATAAAAACACTATTACCGGCAAGGCAAGATATTTAAGGTGAGCCGAAGGTGAAAATTCACTGTCAACTGTCAGCATACGGACATAGATATGATACATTGGGTATACTGCCAGTGAAGCCAGTGTATATATGCTGTCAAGATAATAGTAAACTGCAAATTGTCCGGTAAAATAAAAGTAGTGTGAGATATATAGCACAGAAGCGACAAACATGAATTTGCCAAGAAAAATTTTTGGAGCATGTTTCCTGCTCCGGTAGAAACTAAGAACCACCGCCCAGAATAAAGTAACATAAACGGGATTCATCAGGAGAATTATCTTGATCATCAATATCAGGACCTTAATTCAATAAACTACCTAAAAGTAAAAATAGTTATTCATAATTTACCTTTTGATGCAAGATTTTTACCTATTGGAATTTACCTGTTGAACCATTCAGGTAGATTTATGCCAAAATCAGAAACATCCGTTTTTTCGGGAAAATATATTCATTTTAAAACAGAGGGGACCCATCAGACTAACCTTTTAAATGAATATTTACTGCTGAAAATGGATATCATATTTGATTTAATTTTAAAAATTACACTTATGAAGAGAATTATTACCATCTTAATTTTTATTCTTGCTTTTAATTATCCTGTATTATATGCACAAATTGCTGTTGCTCTTCATACTGAAGGAGATTTAGGACAAAGAACGGTTAACTATTATTACCAGTCCGATGGCTTCCAAAAGGCTTATGCGGATGCCGCAGGGGGAGATACTATTTATCTTCCCGGCGGCGCATTTGACCCGCCTGCTTCAATAGAAAAGCAATTGGTTATATATGGGACCGGCCATTATCCTGGTGCAACTGCCTCTACCGGGAAAACCATAATTAACGGGACAATAAATCTGGGTGCCGGAGCAGATAATGTTCATATCGAGGGACTGGAGGTGAACGGATCGCTTCTTACCGGTATGGATGTCCCGGTAAACAACCTGACTGTTATACGAAGCCGGTTTAATTCAGATGTTAATTTTCAGGGTACCCGCATCGAACCTGGAACTACCTGTCAATCGGTAATATTTATCGGATGTGTATTTAATACGTCGCTGCAGCTTAGAAATGTTGAAAATGCAGCTGTTTATAATTCTGTTTTTGGACACACTTTATACCACAGTGATGCAAATGAATTCAGTAACAATATTTTTCTTGATTCAGGTTACAAAATATATTATAGCAATAATAATCATTTCAAAAACAATATTTTCTCTATGGCTGCCGCGAGTTACCTGGTTAGATATTCTGAAGGTAATATTTTTACAAGAAACATTCTTCGAATTTCGAATCCGGATTACGGAACCGGTGCACAGGCAATTGATAACTGGACAGGGGTCGATATAGCCACCCTTTTTGTAAACCAGGAAGGTCAGGCTTTTAGTTACGACCATGATTATCACCTGGTAAGTCCTGAGAGTTACATTGGAACCGATGGCACCACACAGATCAGTATTTATGGCGGGGCATTTCCGTATAAGGAAGGAGCCGTACCTTCAACTCCCCATATTACCAGCAGCTCCGTTAGTCCCGGTTCAGATGCAGAAGGTAATATCCAGGTCGATATAACCATTGAGGCACAAGAGTTACCATGATCTTTACATGTTATACTCCTATCGCTCCTATCATATTAACAGGAGGTCAACCTTTAGTCCACTACTTTCTTAAAAATCTGACTGGTAGACGATAATGGTTATCAGATAATCCTCCGTCATAAATAATATAACTTGCTAACTTACATCTTTTAACATGAGATACAAACTATTAATATACGTCCTTGCCGGCTGGTGCGTAATATTTACTGAAGCAATTTCACAGCACAGAGTAGTGCTCCAGAGTCAGGGAACGGCAACCGCATTCGGGACTGCCAATTCATTTGTCGATGCCTACAATGCAGCATCTGATGGGGATACTATTTATTTACCCGGACTGGAATATACCTCTCCAAATCCTTTCAACAAGAGACTGGTGGTTTATGGAACCGGTCATGATCCGGTGGCTACGGCTTCAACCGGCAGGACCATTATAAACGGTTTTACATTTGACCCTGGAGCATCCGGAAGTCATCTGGAAGGGATATATATAAGTAGTGGCATCACTTTCAGAAGTAATAATAAAATAGATAATGTTACTCTTAAAAGAGTGCATATTAACGGTCAGATTTCTATTGCCGGTACCAATGTCCATAACAGGTGTAACAATATACTTGTCACTGAATCAATATTCGGAGGGCTCAATGCTCAGAATGCACCCGGTATAAAAGTCTTTAATTCATTCAGCAACTCAGGATTGCAAAATCTGAATGAAATTTCATGGATAGCCAATAGTATAATTGTTGACTATTTTTATCCTGTCAGTTATGCGTTACAGTCCAAGTTTGATAACAACATTTTTATTGTTAACGTCTCTACTACATCATTTACAGGTGTGTATGGTTCAGATGGAAATACTTTCAATAATAATATATTTAACAGGAACCACCGGTAATGAGTCCGGACTTTTCGGGGGAATAAATCCATATAAGGAAAATGCCTTGCCGGTAACTCCTCATATTATGAAACATACCATAGCCACATCGGCCGATGAAAGCGGTAATCTCCAGATTAACGCGTCTGTTCAGGCACAGGACAAGTAAAAAATAATAGAATGAAGAAACTATTTACTCTGTTAATATTTCTGATATCCCTGCAGGGGAATTCCCAATCGTCTATAGACCTTTACCGGTATTGGTTCAATGGGGATATCTCCGGTGCTGTTACGGATTCGCCTGCCACGCCACAATCAGACTTCAACCTTTCATTATCCGTTCCGGCAAGCTTCCTGCCCGATGGCCTTCATACCTTCCATATCCGTTTCAGGGATGATGAAAAGCGATGGAGCAGTACAGTCAGTAAATTCTTTTACAAGATGCCGGTTTCTTCCATTACGGAAAACAGTGTGCAGCAGTACCAGTACTGGTTCAATAACGACCGGGAGGCTGCGGTAACCGCTGCGACTGCCGGGGGTGGACTGGTACAGCTTGATGAGACTATCAGTGTTGCCGGTATGGCCGACGGCCTGCATGTTTTTCATATCAGGTTCAGGGATGGGAACGGTACGTGGAGCAGTACAGTCAGCAGGTTCTTTTACAAGATGCCCGTAACCGGACCAATTGAAGAAAACCTGGTGACTGCATACCGGTACTGGTTCAACGAGGGTGATGACAGTATGGCCCTGGTAGAACTTGAGCAGGCGGTCAATCCTCTGCATCTGGTTGCAGATATAGAGACGCCTTACCTGGCACCTGGTATGCATGCTATGAATATTCAGTTTCTTGATCTTAACCGGCAATGGAGTTCTGTGCTTACAGAAGAGTTTGAGATAGTGGACTGTTCTCCGCGGTTTATTGGTAATCCTGAAGGGGCTGCTGAAGTTTGCGGTGGAACAAATGAATCATACCAGGTTGATGCTGCACTTAATATAACTGATTTTCAGTGGACTCTAACTCCTGCCGAGGCAGGGACGGTTAGTGAAAACGGTTCCATGGCCGGGATTTTATGGAGTGATAATTTTAACGGCGAGGCTGTTCTTATGGTTCAGGGCTCTAATCCCTGCGGGGAAACAGATGCAAAATCCATCGGTATAAGTATAGCATCAAATCCTTTTGTAACTGCAATGCCTGACACTGCGATCTGTGAGGGAGAAAGCATTGCACTCACGGTAAGTGAATCCAGTGGTACAATAAATTGGGATGTTGAGGAACTGCTGGTATCACCACTACAGGAAACCACATATACTGTTACCACAACAAATGTTTGTGGCACGGCAACAGATGAGGTTGTCATAGGTGTTGATAATTACCCCTCAATTCTGGTAATGGATGATGTGTCCATTTGTGAGGGTGAGCAGGTTGAACTGACCGCGACATCGGATGGTACAGTAACCTGGAGCGGGGGCAGCAACCTTGTTGAACCAACTGAAACTACAACATACACTGCAACTGCCCTAAACGGAGCATGCTCTGCTGAGGATGATGTAACTGTTACCGTTAACCCAATTCCTGAACTTACCATGATGGATGACGTGTCTATTTGTGAGGGTGAGCAGGTTGTGCTAACTGCCCAGACCGACGGCACCCTTACCTGGGATGTTGATAATACAACTGTTTCACCCAACCAGACTACCACCTACTTTGCTACTTCATTGAAGGATGGTTGTGAGGTCCATGGAGAGGTAATCATAACGGTTAACTATCTTCCCGAATTAACTGTTATGGATGATGTATCCATCTGTGAAGGTGAGCAGGTCGAACTCTCGGCAGTAACAAACGGGATCCTTTCCTGGAGTGGAGGGGCGGAGATAGTTACCCCCATGGCAACAACGGTTTACACTGCAACCGCATCCAATATTTGTGGTCCTGTAGAATCTGATGTCACGGTGACGGTCAGGCCACTGCCTTCCCTCGAGGTGATGCCCGACACACTGATATGTGAAGGTGAAGAACTGTTGCTTGAAGCTGAATCAGACGGTGTGGTAACCTGGAGTAGTGGAAGTGATCTTGTGGCTCCTTCAGAGTCGGTTGTTTATACCGCTTTCGCGGAAAAAGACGGATGTGAGGTACAGAAGGAATTTTTGGTTACAGTGAATCCGGTTCCCTTAACACCGACACTTGAGCAGGACGGGGAAACACTGGTTTCCAGTTCTGAGAGTGGTAATATCTGGTATTTTAATGCTGAAGAGCTTGAGGGCGTCAGCGGACAACAGTATTCTCCCGAAGCTACCGGGGACTATTTTGTACGTGTCTCATCATCAGCGGGATGTATCTCCGATGCCTCCAATATTATTTCATTTGTGGCAAGTAATTTAATAAAGATAGGAATGAATGAGATCACTGTTTTTCCCAATCCCGTACAAGATCAACTGTTTATCAATCCAGGAATGAACCTGAATAAACCTGTCAGGGTTGAACTTTTGACTCTGGGTGGTCGCGTAATGATAATACGTGATATAGGTCATGAATCTTATATCAATGTAGCAGGTCTGGCTCCATCGGTATATATACTGAAAATAAGTCTGGGAGATGAATCGAAGTTTCTGAGGATCATTAAAAATTAATATCATGCCTTTTACCGAATGGTGCATGCAAAACTATTCTGAAATTTATGTTGCTAAGACTGATAATGGAAAGTTAAAATTTAACCGGTTGATATCTGAGATTATTCCATGCTTAATTGTAGGTTTTAAGGAGGTTTGGTAATGCTGCCGGCAAAATACTATTGGGCCTGCAGTAATTTGATACCTTCTTGCAGAATAATTTTGCGCCGGCCATTATTTTTTTTCTCCTTGCAAAGCAATTTTGCACTGGCAGTAATTTTTTTACCTTCCGGCAGTGATCATAAAAGGAATTTACTATTTTAGCTACTTTTAAATATTTATAAATAGTGCATCTGACTTATTAATCAAATAATTATTATGTTAGTTTGCCGGGATATGGAATTTAATATCAACCTCAGGATATCCCGGTTTGTTTCGTCTCCACTCACCTGAGACGTTTTAATTCAATTATTTTTAATTTTTGATGTAGAGTATAAATAGCAGATTAACCATCACACAACCGGAAACCTTGATAAAAAATAAAACCATACCCTCATTTATTTTCACAGGATTCTTTTTTTTTTGCCTGGTTACAGGGTACAGCCAGGAGTCCGTTGTTGATCTCTACACCCGGTTTTATAACATCACTGAAATATAGGTAGATTCTCAGACCCGCAGGTAAATGATCTTTACCAGGATGAAGATGGATTCGTTTGTGTGGGAACCGATGATGGACATGGTTTTTTGGGTTATCACGCTGTTGAAGGTGATACTTTGTCAATATCTTCAAATATTATCATTACAATTGCCGGCGACAACCATATAGGGATGTGGATTGGAACGGACAGGGGATTGATACGGTTTTGTGCCGTGTCGGGGGACTGGCGGTTGTTCAGTGAATCTGACGGATTGCCATCGGCTGTATTTAACCGTGCAGCAGTTAAAAGGCGAGATGGTACTCTTGTCTTTGGAACAAAAAATGGCATGACTGTTATTAAACCCAATAACTTTAATGATGATACCGATGCTGTAAATGTGAGGATAAGCTTTATCCATTGTAGTTACCACTTCTCTTTTGCAAGGTCAGGCCAGATATATTCTTCATATATCTTTTTAATTTTCTCCATTTTGTCTTCCGGGATACCGGGAAGTTCAGATGCCTGTATATTGGAGAGGACCTGATCGGGACGTGATGCCCCGGGAATGACGCAGCTTACTTCAGGGAACATTAAAATCCATTTAAGGGCTATAGCAGCCAGATTGGTTTGCTCAGGAAAAAGTTTTTTTATTTCCTCAACAGCATCCAGACCCTTAATATAATCTACTCCTGAAAATGTCTCTCCCTTATCAAATGCCTCCCCGTTCCGGTTAAATGTACGGTGATCTTCTTTACTAAAGGTAGTTGAGGGGGAGAACTTTCCTGTTAATAATCCGCTTGCCAGAGGAACCCGGGCTATTATCCCTACATTCCTTTTTGCCGCTTCGGGGAAAAAATTTTCAGCAGGACGCTGCCTGAACATGTTGAAAATAATCTGAATAGTTGCTACATTATCATATTCAATTGCTTTAAGAGCTTCATCAACCTTCTCAACACTAACCCCCAGGTTCAATATTTTTCCTTCCTTTTTCAGGGTGTCAAAAAGTTCAAAAATTTCGGGGCGATAATATGTTTCGGTTGGCGGGCAATGCAATTGAATCAGGTCTAATCTTTCCAGTCCCATGTTTTTTAAACTGTCTTCAACAAATTTGCGCAAAACCTGAGGTTGGTAGGATTCATCGGTGTGCGGGGATAATTTTCGTCCGCATTTGGTAGCTACATATATCCGTTCTTTGCGTGAACGAACAAGCCGGCCGACAGCTTTTTCACTTTCACCGCCACCATACACATCGGCAGTATCAATGAAGTTGATTCCATTATCTACTGCTGTATTTAATATGTTATCGGCATTCTCGTGACTGAAATCATGGCCCCACTTTCCGCCAACCTGCCATGTCCCCAGTGCAGTTTCAGATATTTCAAATCCGGTTTTTCCAAGTAAACGCTTTTTCATTCGAATAAAATAGGTTTATCAAATTAATATTCAATTATTTACTAAAGCATGGTATTCGTATTCAGTATTCCACTCTCATGGAACCTGCATGGTTTGTTAATGTTATTTTGTCTGACAAAGGCTGATGCGGGTTTCATAGCTCTGATATTAATTTTGATTGTTTGTAAATATTATACCGGCTTGCAGTCAACAATCCGGAACTCCGGTTAATTATAAGTCCCCAATAAAGCCATGATTTTTTAGCTTATATGTATTATTTGTCACACAGACTGATTATCATTCGAATAAAAGAGTGTCAACTTTAATGCCGGCAAATAATATGAACTTTTAGAAACTTAAAGTTAAATAATTTATATTTGAATTCCAGCGATCATTTGAAGAGGCTTTTCCGCAATTATTGATGTCTTAGGCTAAATTCGGCATTGGGGCCGGAAGAGAGTTTTGTTTTTAATGGTATTTGGAGTAGAATTTTTTTTGATCTGTACCTGGTATGGTTACAGAAAAAATATGCTTTATGGCCGGGAATCATAATGTGGTTTTGGCAATAGGGTGAAAATTGTTAAATTTATCAGATTCAAAATCAAAATGGCCAAAGCGCCTCTCATTTTTACCATTACATTGGAAGTTTTATGGCAATAAAGATACTGGTAGCCGGCGACCTGCACCTTGGAAGAAGTTCCGGGGGGATACCCGGCGGCATGGAAGAGATTTCCACCCGGGAGACCTGGAAGCGGATAGTGGAGAGATGTATAGCCATAAAAGCGGATATGTTGTTGCTTACGGGCGATATAGTGGATCGTGATAACCGTTATTTTGAAGCCATTGGTCCGCTGCAGTCCGGTTTTACCCGCCTGCGGGATGCTGGTATTATGGTTTTTATGGTTGCCGGCAATCATGACTTCGATGTATTGCAGCAGATTGCAGTCAGCGGCGATTATGATAATGTCAGATTCCTGGGGAAAGGGGGTGAATGGGAGCTTGCCAGGTTCGAAAAGGATGGTGAGCAAATCCAGGTAGCGGGCTGGTCTTTCCCTTTGCAATATGTTTATGAAAACCCGCTGCTTTCATTTGGCAGGATCTCACCCGACCCTAATTATCCTTTGATTGGATTGCTCCACTGTGATTTAGCCGCCGGTGAAAGCAGGTACGGGCATGTCGGAGAAACAGATTTTCTTGCAAAAGGGGCTGATGTGTGGGCCCTTGGCCATATCCATAAACCATGGGTAATAAACCGGGAAAGACCGCTGGTCTTTTATCCCGGCTCACCCCATGCCCTGAGCGCCAAGGAGACCGGTGCGCGGGGACCGGTACTGTTGACCATGGAAGGAAGGTCTGTTTCAAGCGAACAGGTGCCTCTTTCTCCTGTGAGGTATGAAACCCTTTTTGTTGATATTACAGGATGTGCAGATGAGTCTGACGTGCGAAGCACGATCACCAGGAAACTCTATGATGACGGACTTAAACAGACCAGCGGACAGCAGGAGCTTGCCTGGATCGTTTATGACATAGTGCTGTCCGGTACCCATAAATCACCCCGGGATGCCGAATCCTGGGCTTCCACCGGCAAAGAGGATTACATGCACGAGATCAGGCCTGGCACCAAAATTATTATCCGCACCATTGACAGCATAATCAGTCCCGGGATAGAAAGCCTCGAAAAACTTGCAGGAGAAACTTCCCCGGCAGGGAAACTTGCAGAAACCCTCCTTGCCCTGAGGGAAGGCAGAACAACTCCCTTTATCGACTCTGTGCTGGCTGATTGGAATTTAAAATTCCAGGCTATCAGCGATTCTCCTGCTTACCTGCCGGTCCGGCCGGCCGTAAAAAATCCGGATATCAGTCAGGAGAGTATTAATTTAATTGAGAAGGAGTGTACGCGGCTTCTGGGTGAGCTCATTCAGCAACAAAATAAACTACAACCGTAATATGCAAAGGGTTCCCTTCATAGTGAAAGAGCTGTCGGTTCAGAAGAGGCCCGGTTTTCCCAGGGGAATGGAATCGTTCAATGTTCTGTCGTCCAATATCAATATAATTGCCGGGCCAAATGCTTGAGGAAAGAGTTCTACGGCCAGGGTAATACAGGAGCTGATATGGAAAAGTGGTGCAAAAGGGCTCCAGGCAGAAGGTTCGGTCATGACCGGTAATGCCGGATGGGAGATAAGACTGGATTCGGGCAGGCGAAAGACTCAGAGAGAAGGGGTTGATGATGAATTTACAGGTATCCCTTCGCCCGATTCTTCCGGAAGGTATATGCTTGCCCTGCATGATCTGATTTCTGCAAGGGAGGCGGACCTTGCCCGTCAGATCATGAAAGAGTCAATAGGCGGGTACGATATTGACGAGGCACAGTCGAAGCTGGGCTACAGCAACGTGATAAAAAACAGGGGCGCAGGCGAATATACAGGGTTTGCGGAGGCCGAACGCAGATACCGTATTGCTGTGAACAAGCAGGAGGAACTCAAGAAACAGGAAGAGAAGCTTGAAGAACTTTACCGGGAGAGAGAGAAGGCTGAAAAGGCGGCAGTGCAGGTGTCGTTTTACAGCACTGTAAGGGATTACCTCAAAGCTAAACTGGACTATGAAAAGATATCTGTCCTGTTCGGGAAATATCCTGACGGAATGGAGAGGGTCAGCGGTGATGAATATGAAAATATACTTGTCCTTGAACAGGAAATTGAGGAGGCCAAAAAGGAAACCGATAATGCCGGAATTCTTGCAGCAAGGAACAGGGAACGGCTTTCGGCGCTTAATCTGCCTGCAGGCGGAGTAGATCAGGCGGTGACCGGGGAGCTGGAGCTCAGGGTCAGGGAGCTTGAGCAGCAGGAACGAGATGCTGAGGAGACCGGTAAAAAGATATCGGCCCTGCGGGTTGCAGAAAGCGAAGCTTTGAGAAGTATTGGAGAAGATGCTAAAATAGCCGGCTGGGAGGGACTTAAGCTGGATGACGTTGGAAGGCTGGACCGGTTTCTTCAGAAGCTCCACCGCCTTTTGAGTGAAAAGCAGTTTTACCAGGCAAAGGCGGACGGGCTAACAAAGGTTGCAGGAACAAAAGAAATTGCCCCGAAAGATAAATTGAAAGAGGGAGTAAGGCTTTTAAGCTCCTGGCTGCAGGAAGAGAGAAGTATATCCGGGATAAGACGGGAATGGGTACCTGTGCTGGCTATTGCCGGAATAATCGCCTCGCTGTTGACGTTGCTAGCCGGCGGATGGGGATTGCTGGCAATAATCGCGGTTTTGGCTGCCGGCATTCTCGCCTGGAAAGAGAAGCCTGCCCGGGAGAACAATGTGCGCCGCAGCGATTATGAAAAAACCGGTCTTGAAAAGCCAGGTGAATGGGAGACCACCCAGGTGGCAGATCTGCTTGAAATGCTTGTTTCTGAATTAGCCCTTGCTGAAAAGGCTGAGGAGAATGAGCGCGAGGCTGCAATTTTCAAGGAACACCTGGCCGATTCGGAGAGTAAGCTTTCTGAACTTAGAAGGGAGGCTGACAGTCTCCTTGAAAAATTGAAGGCTGTACCCGGTATTCCTGAGGAAGAGCTGAAGAGCTATGACGGATTGTACTGGTTTTTGGTTAATGTGACCAACTGGCAGAAAAACCATACCGAGCTCCTTTCCAATACTGCAATCCTTGATGAAATAACTCGCAGGCATGAAGATACACTTGCAAAATTCAATAACCTTGCGATAAGTCATGCCGCCGGCACTGCCGGTGATGCTGCCCGGGCAAGGGCAGTGTTTCATAAGCTCGTCCAGGATGTTTCCCTCTGGAAAGAGTGTACCGATGAGATTGCAAAACTTAACGACCGGGCGCTTGAAAAAAGAAAGCAGATTGAAAGAGCCGGAAAAAAGCAGGAGGAGTTATACAGAAAGCTTGGGGTTGATAATGGCCACAAGGATCAGGTGATGGAGCTTACAACCCTGCTTGAGGAATACAAAAATATCAGGCAACAACGGCTTATGGCTGAAGCTGTTCTTTCGGAAAAGCATGCTCTTATGACCGGCCATTCCCTTTACGGGGAAGAAAACGATTTGGCTTTGAATTTGAAAGCCGATGAAATTGATGACAGGATCAGGGCGTTTTCCGAAAAGGCAGAAAAACGCGACGGGATTCAAAAGACCATCATTGAGATTGAGACAGGAATAAGTAGCGTAAAGAAAGGACACGACCTTGAAGATGCCCTTAATGAAAAGGAGAGGGCAGCAGAGGTCCTTTTGGGACTTTTTGAAAGAAATCTCTCTTCACTTACCGGGCAGCTGGTTGTTGACCATTTAAAGAAGGAGACCCGGGAGCATAACCGCCCCAGGGTGTTTAAGAGGGCAAATGAACTTTTTAACAGGATCACCAGGGGCCGCTATGAACTGCGCCTTGCCGACAGGGATGATGCAGCTTTCAGGGCTTACGACACTGTTTTGAAACTTGGCCAGGATCTGGAAGAACTGTCAACCGGCACCAGGATCCAGCTGGTGATGTCGGTACGCCTCGCCTTTATAGAAACCCAGGAGTCAACATACAGTCTGCCGATACTGGCCGACGAACTCCTGGCCAATAGCGACGACATCAGGGCCGGGGCGATAATTGAAGCTCTGGTGGAGATAAGCAGGGAGGGCCGCCAGGTATTCTACTTTACTGCCCAGGGAGATGAGGTTGCCAGGTGGAAGTCTTATCTTGACAGCAATAATGATGTTTCATCAAAGATTATTGAGCTTTCTGGCAAGGAGAGCGATGCCTCCGTTACAACCGGAAAAATGCCTTCATTCGGATCCTTTGAACTTAGCCGGAACATACCTTCCCCGGATGGTGCAGGCAGGAAAGAGTATAAAAATATGCTGGCCGTACCCCGGTTTAATATACTTGAAGATACCACGGCCCGCCTCCATTTATGGTACCTGATTGAGGACAATAATCTACTGTACAATTGCCTGAGAACAGGAATCAGCTACTGGGGACAACTGGAATCATTCCTGACCACCGGCAGGGTGGAAGGGCTGGATGAGGCGCTTAAGGGCAAACTGGAACAGAAGATCCGGCTTCTCTCCAGGTTTTGCGAATTGTACCGCAGAGGACGTTCCCGTCCGGTAAGCAGGGAGATAATCCAGCAATCGGGTGCAGTTTCAGATAGTCATATCGAAAATGTTACCCTGAAGCTTAATGAGCTTGGTAATGACCCCGAAAAGTTGATCCGGGCTCTCAGAAACGGAGAGGTGCCACGTTTCATGAGGTCAAAGATTGATGAGCTCGAGCAATTTTTTATTAACGAGGGCTACATTGACGAACAGGAGTCCTTATCGGAGGAAGAAGTATTACTGAAAATAAATTCCTACCTGTCAACACTCAACCTGGATCCTCTGGAAGCTGAAGGATTTTTACAGGAAATTACTGGCTGATACCAAAACCCCAAATATGGGTTTACTATACAGACAAGTGGGTGGCCTGTCGGTTAAGCATCAATAATTGTATTCCTGCTCGAATTGTATATTTTTACCAGGTAAATATCACCAGATGGAACTTATATTAATACCTGGAATTTTTCTGGCATTTTTTCTGTCGCTCCTTGTTTTCTCAAAACAGAGTAAAGCGGTTTCCGACTATTCTCTTGGCGCTTTGTTCATGGTTTATGGCATAACGATTCTGCTGGGATTGGCCGAGGCACTAAACCGTACCTATGGATATCCCTGGCCCGGTCTGATCAGCACATCAGCACCGCTGATTTTTCTTCACGGCCCGCTTCTCTGGTTTTATATAAAATCGCTTACCGTCCGGCAATTCCGGTTCAGACCCGTTTATTTGCTTCATTTTGTGCCGTTTATTATTGTTTTGATTCTGTTTTCTATCAATGTATACTCCCTGCCTGCGGAGCAACGAATTCTTTCTGAAATTTCCATGGATTTTCAGGAAGAGTTTTTTTATCCTTTTGTGATAGCGGGAATAGCTTTATCGACTCAGGGTTATAATGTATGGGGACTGATACTCATCAGAAATTTCAACAGGAGAATAAAAACCTACTTTTCCAGCATCGGGGAAATTGATCTGAAGTGGCTACGGTTCCTGCTTATTGCGGCCATTCTGATCTATGCCGCCAACAGCCTGTTGTACGGGCTGAATCATTTTTTTGAATTGCTGCCTTATGGAAGCATGCAGATATCGGCCTATGCCATAGCTTCATTTTATGTAGTGGTACTCGGGTTTTACGGTCTGAGGCAGGGAAACCTGTTTGTGACCACCAACGTTGCGCTCGACCTGGAAAAGGCATCTGAACAGCCGCAGTCCCCTACGACGCTTGAAAAGAGAGAAGAGGAGTTTATCCATCATCTGCTTGATCATATGAAGAATAAAAAGCCCTATCTGGATGCTGACCTGAATCTAGCAGCTCTTGCTTCCGAAACAGGTGTCTCACCGGAATTTTTATCCGGAATTTTAAACGGCCACCTGAACCGGAATTTTTTTGATTTTATCAATTCCTACAGGGTCGAAGAGTTCAAAACCCAGGTAAGAAACCCGGCTAATGACAAGTTATCTATAATTGGCATTGCATGGGATTGTGGCTTTAATTCCAAGGCTACATTTAACCGGGTTTTCCGGAAAGCCACCGGCTTGACTCCGGGGGAATACAGAAAACAGGCTTTTTGAGAACTATGGTTTTTTCTTGGCCATTGCTGAATTTGAAAGTAATATTATAGCCTCCAATATACTTCGCTTCAGTTACTTTTATTAATTCCATTCAAATTTATTTCAGCGGTTCTGGTGTAGCCATTAAAACGGTTATGTTACCCGAACTGGTACTCTTTTTTGGAGATTAAAAACCATTATTATCCTGGTTTATTATAGTCCCGAAAAAAGTGAGACCTGAAAACCCTCTCTATTCCGGGAAGTGAGACCTCATTTCCTTTTTGTGATACCCCTCTTTTTTTGATTTGCAATTTCTTTGTCTTGTAATCATTCATTCGCAAGAAATCAGGTATGGTTTAATGATGTAGTTCCTGAAAGAGATGTAAACTATTAAAAAAAGTACATAATTATTAATTCCAAAAAAAAGAGGTATGAGACAGATTTTATTCCCCGAAAGGGCAAAAGAAATTATAACAGGTCAGTCATGGCCATTTCAATTATTATCGTTATTGCTTGCGGTGTTGTTAACCACTTTCATGCCGGGTTGCTCCGGGGTTCAGCTTACTCCAGGCGAAAAGCAGGAAAGAGGTATAAAATACAGTGTTCATGCGGGCACTAATAAGGGCGGAATTGTTGAGAATACAGATATGGACCTGATCGATGGTGCCGGCGTCGATGCATTTACAGGCGCAACAAAAAGAGGTTTTAATGCCGGGGGCCGGGTCAGTCTCCCTGTCGGGAGAAATTCAGCAGAAACAGGGATGGATCTTATGATCAACCATCAGTCTTTCAGCTATAACGATCCCGTAAACGGATATCAAGGCAGCAGAGATCTGAACACCAGGCAGATGGTGGTGCCGCTGACTTATAATTTCAGGCTGTTCAGGAGTAATAATGCCGGCGGACTGGTCCATTTGAAAATCGGGGGTGTGTTTCAGTTCAATAGCGTCAATATCAAAGGCAATTCAATGGATAATCTTCCAGGATACAGCATCAACCGGTACTCGGGTGGCGTCACAATAGGAGGGACAATCTTTCCATTTAGCTTTGCCGATGGCGCCCGTCTCGGGTTCTATGCTGATGGTTACAGGGGAAGCAGGGTCTACGAGGACTTTTATAATCGTCCGGAATTTGAAATACCCGGATCTTCCTACACCCGGTTTGGAGTTATTTACCAGTTCGGGAAACGAGATTGAATTTTTTATAATGGGTGATTAAACTATAGAATAAGGGGTTCAAACTATTGATGAGGGGATCAAACTAGTGAAGAGGCGGTCAAACTATTTAAGATGGGGATCAAACTAGTGAAGATGAGGATCAAACTTATAAAATAATTGAAAATATGAATACAGCAGTG
>CAZFOO010000069.1:0-18926 GCA_964520585.1 uncultured Bacteroidales bacterium | reverse complement strand
AACCTTGGCACCGAAATAACTCAACTCAACAGCTTCACTATAGGAAAGGCGGGGTATGGAAAATGCCTTGTTAACCATCCTGGGGTCAGCAGTCATTATCCCGTCTACATTGGTCCATATCTGGATTTCATCAGCATCAACGGCAGAAGCTACAATTGCCGCCGTATAGTCAGAGCCGCCACGGCCAAGAGTTGTAGTGATCCCTGCTTCATTGGTTGCAATAAAACCTGTAAAAACCGGTATAGCTCCTTCATTCTCCTTAATAAACCTTACAATAAAAGAACTGCTGAACTCTTCATTTACATTTGCCTGCCCAAAACTACTGTCAGTCTTGATCAGTTGCCGTGTATCGGCAAAAACAGCTTTACCACAAAACTGATCGGCAAGAGAGGTGAAAAGAAAGGCCGAACACAGCTCTCCATAAGACAATGCCCGGTCGATGGTACGTGCAGAAACCTCTCCCAGGGCCAATATGCCGGTAAGCATCTCCTCAAGCTGATTAAAATAGAGTTTTAATCCAAGCAACACCTGATTCTGCCGGCGGACTTCAAGGTATGATCTGACCAGTTTGTAATGGAACTCTTCCAGATCCCTTACCCCTGCGGAGACATCACTTCCTTCAACAGCAGTATCAATTAATTCATTGATATTATTGGTAACACCCTCAAGAGCAGAACAAACGATAAATATTTCATTTTTTTTCTTAATTTCAGCTGATATTATTTCCAGCAGGGTGTTCAGTGCCGGTGGTTCACTAAGAGAACTGCCGCCAAATTTCAAAACCTTCTTCATAGAGATTATTGGTGTTTATTTTTTTTCTATCCAGTCAGCCACCCAGTCACCTACCTCTGTTGTCGAAGCGGACCGCTCCGGATTGATATCCACAGTAACAACGCCGGCAGGCAACGAAGCCTCAACCGCCTGCCTTATCAGTTCTGCCTCATCTTTCAGATCAAAGGCATATTCGAACATGAGTGCTGCAGATAATATTGTGGCCAGAGGATTGGCTATATTCTTCCCTGCAGCCTGGGGATAAGAACCATGAATAGGCTCGAATACGGATGTATGCAGGCCTATGGATGCAGATGGGAGCATTCCCAGGGAACCGGTAATTACACTTGCCTCATCGGTAAGAATATCGCCGAACATATTTTCGGTAACTATCACATCAAAACGTTTAGGCCACTGTATGATCTGCATGGCAGCATTGTCAACAAACATATACTCCACCTCAACTTCAGGGTAGCCGGGAGCAATTTCCTGCATTATCTCCCGCCACAACCTGGAGGTAGCCAGCACATTGGCTTTATCTACCATAGTGAGCTTTTTTCTTCGTTTCATTGCAAAATCAAAAGCAAGACGGCAGATACGCTCAACCTCATAACGGTGATAAACAGATGTATCATAAGCTGTATTACCATCCTCCGAGCGGCCCTGGGGCTTTCCAAAATATATCCCGCCGGTAAGTTCACGTATAGCCAAAAAGTCAGCACCATCGACAAGCTCCTTTTTAAGAGGCGATTTATGTATTAGGGAGGGAAAAGTAATAACCGGACGGATGTTGGCATAAAGTCCAAGTTTTTGTCTCATTTCCAGTAATCCCTTTTCCGGCCTGACCCGTGCTTTGGGATCGTTATCAAAACGGGGGTCGCCTATAGCACCAAACAGAACTGCATCAGACTCCATGCATATTTTATGGGTAGTCTCAGGATAAGGGTCACCAACAGCATCAATGGCAGCAGCACCCGTCAGTCCCTTATTATATTCAACTCTGTGTCCATTTTTTCTACAAACTGCACTCACAACTTTAACAGCCTGTTCTATAATTTCGGGCCCGATACCGTCGCCGGGAAGTACTGCAATTTTAAACTCCATCTTTATTTTTTTATAATATTATTAAAAAGGCTGACCTGAAATGATCAAAGGAACAGCATAAACTGAAAAATATTTAAAGTGCAAAATAAATGACCAATATGAAGGTAATTCAAAGATTTGCCATGGTTACATATTTAGGTTTAGTCTTTAATTGCCTGTTCTCAATTATGTTCAGCATCTTCATGGTTGCTTTGATAGCCGCTTCAGTCTGATCGGCATCAAGCCCCCTGGTTTTATATTCCATCCCTTCATAGATCCATGTTATGGTGGTCTCCACCAGAGCATCGGTTTTCCCTCCCGGAGGGATTGTAACCAGGTAATCGGTAAGTGAAGGCGTTTGCTTGTCCAGCTTTTCGTAGATCTTCCAGAGAGCTTTCATAAAAGCATCATATTGTCCGTCACCGACAGAAGTTTCATTGTGCACTTCACCATCAACACAAACACTCAATGAAGCCACCGGTTTTAGTCCGCGTGCCACAGAAAGATGATAATTAATGAGCTTTACATTCTGCTCATAGGTGCCACTCCGGAGCACATCAGATATTATATAAGGTAAATCTTCCGTTGTAACAGTCTCTTTTTTATCACCCAGTTCTATTACCCTCTGGGTTACCTTATCCACATCCTCCCTGGACAGGGTTATACCAAGCTCCTCAAGGTTCTTTTTGATACTTGCCTTCCCTGATGTTTTACCCAGGGCATAGCGTCTGAATCTGCCGAATCTTTCGGGCAGGAGATCATTAAAATAGAGGTTCCCCTTATTATCACCATCAGCATGAACTCCACAGCATTGAGTAAAAACATATTCCCCGGTCAATGGCTTATTGGCAGGAATCCTTAATCCGCTGAAAAGTTCCACCATCTTGGAAACTTTGGATAGTTCTGATTCCACAAGGTTATTCCCGGCACGGAGATGGTCATTGAGAATACCAATAACGCTGGCCAGGGGCACATTTCCGGCCCGTTCACCCAGTCCGTTTACTGTGGTATGAACACCTCTCATTCCGGCTTTTACGGATGCATATACATTAGCCGTGCCAAGGTCGTAATCATTATGTGCATGAAAATCAAAATGCGTGTCAGGATAACGCTGCGCTATAGCATGACAGAATTCGTAAGTCTGATCATGGTTAAGAATTCCCAGAGTATCCGGAAGCATTATTCTTTTCACATTTCTTTTGCTAAGCTGATCAATCATTCCGAACACATATTCTGGTGAATGGATCATACCATTGGACCAGTCCTCCAGATAAATATTAACCGAAATCCCCCTTTTTTCAGCCTCTCCAAGAACATTATCAATATCCTCCAGGTGCTCACCCGGGGTCTTCCGCAATTGACCTTCAACATGATTCAGCGAGCCCTTGGTAAGCAGGTTTACTACTTTTCCCCCGGCTTCCACAACCCAGTCGAGCGACAGAGTACCATCCACGAAGCTTAGTATCTCTACCCTGTCAAGATATTTTTTCTTTCCGGCCCAACTGGTGATCTTTTTTACTGCATTAAATTCTCCCTCCGATACCCTCGCGCTTGCCACCTCGATCCTGTCAACCTTAATATCATCGAGCAGCATTTGCGCCATAGCAAGCTTTTCTGCGTCATTAAAAGATACTCCGGTAGTCTGTTCCCCGTCTCTCAGGGTGGTATCCATTATCTCAACTTTTTTCATAATTGTATTTTTTAACCTAAACTCATTTACAGTAAAAACAGGCTTAAACATTGTCATGCCCGGGCTTTGATTGTAAACTGGTGGACCGGCAGTTTAGTTAATTTTTCTGTTCCCATTCGGTTATAGTATCCCTCATGCTCATCAGGTAATCAATATCATCAAAACCATTGAGCAGGCATTTCTTTTTATAGGGAGTAATATCAAAACTCTCCACAGGACCTTCCGGCAGTACAGAAATTGTCTGAGCCGGCAGATCCACGCTTACCCTGGTGGAAGGATCGGATTCAATCAATCCGAACAGCTCCCGAATATATTCATCCGGCACCTGTACGGTAAGCAATCCGTTATTCAGAGCATTACTTTTGAATATATCGGCAAAATAGCCTGATACAACAACTTTAAAACCATAGTCCTTTATTGCCCAGGCAGCATGCTCCCTGCTGCTGCCACTTCCGAAATTCTTTCCGGTTACCAGTATCTGACCCTTATACCTGTCATCGTTGAGTACAAAATCCTTTTTGGGATTGCCATACTTATCATACCGCCAGTCCCTGAACAGATTTTCTCCAAACCCCTCCCGGGTAGTACCTTTCATGAATCTGGCGGGTATAATCTGGTCTGTATCCACATTCTCAGCCTGTAGGGGGATACAGGTTGACGTTAACGTATTGAATTTTTCTATTGGCATATTCTTCAGTTTTCAAAATTATTATAAAAAAATCCTGGGGTCCGTCACCCTGCCGGTTATGGCTGCGGCCGCGGCAGAGAGGGGACTGGCAAGCATGGTCCTTGCTCCCGGGCCCTGCCTTCCTTCAAAATTCCGGTTTGAAGTTGATACGGCATATTTACCTTCGGGTATTTTATCTTCGTTCATTGCCAGACATGCAGAACATCCTGGCTGCCTCATCTCAAACCCGGCCTCCTCCAGGATCTGCCTGATACCTTCCTTTTCAGCCTGTTTTTCCACCTGCTTACTCCCAGGTACTATCCATACGGTTACATTATCTGCTTTTTTCCGGCCCTTTACAAAAGATGCAAACTTACGCAGGTCCTCAATACGACCATTGGTGCAGCTACCAATAAACACGTAATCCACAGGCTTCCCTTCCATCTTTTCTCCTGGCGAAAACCCCATATATTCAAGAGATTTTAAAAATGATTTCCGCGATGCTTTATCCAATTCCCCGGCAAGAGGTATCTTCCCCTTAATACCCGTTCCCATTCCAGGATTCGTACCATAAGTGATCATAGGTTCAATATCCTCTGCCTTAAAAAACAATTCCTTGTCGAAACTGGCTTCCGGATCTGAAGGAAGGGTTCTCCAGTAACTAACACTGCGTTCCCATTCACTGCCTTTTGGAGCATATTCCTTTTCACTCAAATAATCATAAGTCACATCATCGGGAGCAATGAGGCCGCCCCGCGCTCCCATCTCTATACTCATATTGCAAATGGTCATTCTGGCTTCCATGGACAACCCGCGGATTGCAGATCCGGCATATTCAACAAAATAACCGGTAGCTCCGCCGGTAGAGATCTGGGATATTATGTAAAGAATGATGTCTTTCGAACTTACACCGGGGCTCAGCTCTCCTTCGATACTTATCCTCATGGTCCTGGGCTTAACCTGAAGCAGGCACTGACTGGCAAGAACCATCTCCACTTCACTGGTGCCTATACCAAAAGCTATACTGCCGAATGCCCCGTGCGTGGAGGTGTGACTATCACCGCAGACTATAGTCATGCCTGGCCGGGTTATTCCAAGTTCCGGGCCGATAACATGAACTATCCCGTTGTACGGATGGTTCAATCCGTAGAGAGTGATATTATGATCATTACAGTTATCTTTAAGTTTTTCTACCTGTACCCTGCTTAACTCCTCATGAATGGTAAGATGTTGATTTATGGTCGGTATATTGTGGTCAGCCGTGGCTATGGTCTTCTCAGGCCTGAAAACGGCTGCACCCCTTTCTTTTAATCCACCGAAGGCCTGGGGACTGGTAACCTCGTGAATGAAATGACGGTCTATGTAAAGTACATCAGGTCCGTCAGGCACAGTCCGGACTACATGAGCGTCCCAGATTTTGTCAAAAATAGTTTTATGGTTCATTAATATTTAATTACATTTATTTATTAAACATGCTTAAAACAATAAAGAAACAGGTAAGGCAGCTAAAGTGTTCGATATTATATTCCTTTCACGCTATTTTACCAAGAGCATCAAGAAATGCTTCAACTGATGCAGTAATAATATCAGTATGCGCTGAAAATCCATAATAATTTTCTCCTTTGTGTTCCACCTGAACATGTACCTTTCCTAGATCATCGCTACCCCTGGTTATCGCCTGTATCAGGAATTCCTCAAGCCTGACGCGTCTTTTGACCAGATTTTTAACAGCAGTAAACGATGCATCTATAGGTCCGTTGCCCGATGCTGTTTCGGTAAAAACATCACCCTTGAAACTAACCTGAACAGTAGCAGTGGGAATGGTTGACTTACCACACATAACCTGCAGGGAAACCAGTTCAATAGGCGGCTTGCCCTTTTGCTTCTCACGCCCTGCAAGAATCTCCAGATCTTCATCGGTTATATCCTTTTTCTTGTCGGCAAACTCCAGAAAACGATTATACAAATCATCAAGCTCAGCTGTCTCAAAATCATAGCCAAGCAATTGAAGCCTGTGCTTTAAGGCTGCCCTTCCACTGCGGGCAGTAAGCACTATAGCCGATTCCTTAACCCCTACCTCAACAGGATCAATTATTTCATAGTTTTGCCTGTGCTTAAGTACCCCATCCTGGTGTATGCCAGAAGAATGTGAAAAAGCATTCCTCCCTACTATAGCCTTATTGGGCTGCACCGGCATACGCATTAAAGTAGAAACCAGTTTGCTGGATGCCATAATTTGTTTAGTATCCACTCCTGTTTCGAAATCCAGGGCATGATGGCTGCTTATAGCCATTACGACCTCTTCCAGAGAAGTATTGCCGGCACGTTCGCCTATCCCGTTTACTGTTACCTCAACCTGCCGTGCCCCGTTCATGATTCCTGAAAGGGTATTGGCAGTTGCCATACCCAAATCATTGTGACAGTGGGTTGCAATAATGGCCTTATCGATATTGGGGACATTGTTTGCGAGGAAAGCGATTTTCTCACCGTATTCGTAGGGCAGGCAGTAACCGGTGGTATCAGGAATGTTTACCACGGTTGCTCCGGCTTTTATCACCGCCTCAATAACCCTTGCCAGATATTCGTTTTCAGTCCGCCCTGCATCTTCAGCATAGAATTCAACATCATCAACGAATTTTCTTGCTAACTTAACAGCCTCAACCGCACGTTTAAGTATGTCTTCTGGGTTTGATTTGAGTTTGTGTTTTATATGGAAATCAGATGTTCCAATCCCTGTGTGAATACGTTTTCTTTTAGCAAACTTAAGTGATTCCGCAGCAACTTCAATATCTTTGTTCACAGCCCGGGTAAGTGCGCAGATAACCGGAGCGCGGACAGTTTTTGATATCTCAACAACCGAGTTGAAGTCACCGGGACTTGAAACCGGGAATCCTGCCTCAATAATATCTACTCCCAGTTTCTCAAGCTGGCGGGCAACTTCAATCTTTTCGATGGTATTAAGCTGGCACCCCGGAACCTGTTCTCCGTCCCTCAGGGTAGTGTCAAAAATCTGGATTTTGCTGGTCATAACAAATAATATTTTAATTAAATTCCTGAATTAAATTTCCTGGCAATCATGGTTTACAAATTCTCTGGACGTAATTTCCTGACTTCTGAGCCTGTACGCCATATTTCCGATTCACGCAATTCGCGAAGCTCCTCTTCCAGTTTTATCCGGTAATCGGACTGCGAATTAGCATCTATAGCTCTTTGAGACTCATTACCTTTAGCAACCTCGGAATACAATTCCTTAAAAACAGGCAGGTTAGCATCCCGGAATCTCTTCCACCAGTCCAGCGCCCCCCGCTGTGCAGTAGTGGAGCAGTTGGCATACATCCAGTCCATCCCGTTCTCAGCTACCAGCGGCATAAGGCTCTGGGTGAGCTCCTCCACTGTTTCATTGAAAGCTTCAGAAGGGCTGTGCCCATTTTCTCTCAGCACCTCATACTGTGCAGCAAATAAACCCTGGATAGCTCCCATGAGTGTACCGCGTTCACCAGTCAAGTCGCTGAACACTTCTTTTCTGAAAGTTGTTTCGAACAGGTAACCGCTTCCTACGCCTATCCCCAGGGCGACTACTTTATCAAATGCCTTGCCGGTAGCATCTTGAAAGATTGCATAACTGCTGTTCAATCCACGGCCTTCCAGGAACATACGGCGCAGACTGGTCCCCGAACCTTTGGGAGCAATAAGTACCACATCTACGTCGGGTGGAGGCACAATACCAGTCTGTTCTTTATATGTTATTCCGAAACCATGAGAAAAATAAAGTGTTTTCCCAGGGGTCAGGTATTTTTTAACGAGCGGCCACATGGCAATCTGACCGGCATCTGAAAGAAGATACTGGACTACAGTGCCTTTTTCAAGCGCCTCTTCAATTTCAAAAAGGGATTCACCTGGCACCCAGCCGTCATCTACTGCCTTATCCCATGACTTTGAATTTTTGCGCTGACCTACTATTACGTTGAAGCCGTTATCTTTGAGGTTGAGAGCCTGACCAGGTCCTTGCACTCCGTAACCTATAACAGCGATGGTTTCATCTTTTAATACTTCAAGTGCCCTGGAAAGAGGGAATTCTTCCCTGGTAACAACATTTTCTTCAACGCCTCCGAAATTAATTTTTGCCATAATTATTTAAAATTGAGTTATTAATTATTGTGTGTTTTTTTATAACTGTCGGGGTTAACCCCATTCTTTTCAAGCTTCCTCAGATAATTATTCAGTGGTTCTTTTTTCAATTTATTGATCGCAATCCTGCCGGACCTGGTAAACTGGGTTACTCCGTAAAGATCCAGTTTATCGAATAATTCCTGTGTCTCGGACTTATGGCCTGTTTTCTCAATGACGGTATATTCGGCTGTCATTTCCAAAATTCTTGCTCCGTAGCGGCGGACAAGATTCTCTATCTCCCTTCCTTCAAATAGTGACGAAGTGGGTACTTTATACAATGCTATCTCCTGATAAACAATTTCATCCTGGGAGAAAGCGTAGGCCTTAAGTACATCAATCCGTTTCTCAACCTGCCTGACCAAAAGGTCTACCTCTTCCTTGTTACAATAAACAACTATTGTAAATTTGTGTATTCCTTCCAATGCAGACTCCGATGTGGTAAGGCTTTCGATGTTTATATGCCTCCTGGTAAAAACCGTGGTTATCTGGTTAAGCATACCGACCCGGTTCTCAGAATATATGGTGATGGTGAATTCTTGTTGCATCATATTATATGTTATTTGTTTTAAATGGGGACACATACTTATGTTCAGGTAAACAGCCCGGCTATTCCAGCCTTATATCCTCTACCGACATCCCGGCAGGTACCATGGGAAAGACATTCCCTTCCTTTTCGACCACTACTTCAAGGAGAAATGCGCCCTCGGAAGTAACCATCTCGCTGATGGCACTATCCATATCCTTTCGTTCAGTTACCTTGAGTGAAGGTATATGATAACCCTTGGCTATGGTTTGAAAATCAGGATTTACAAGCTCCGTCGAGGCATACCTGTTGTCAAAGAACAATTCCTGCCACTGTCTTACCATACCAAGGAAGTTATTGTTCAGTAGGACTATCTTTACAGGTATTTTAGACTGGAATATTGTTCCAAGTTCCTGTATGGTCATCTGAAATCCCCCATCACCAACAAAAAGACATACAGGCCTGTCAGGCCTGCCAAGCTTTGCACCCAGAGCAGCAGGCAAACCAAATCCCATGGTACCGAGTCCGCCACTGGTTATAACCGACCTTGACTGCCTGAACTTAAAATACCGCCATGCTACCATCTGATGCTGACCTACATCGGTTACCATTATAGCATCATCATTAAAAGCTGTTGATACCCTCCTAACAACTTCAGCCATGGTCAGTTCAGGCTTATCAGGATAAAGTTCCCTTTCGATCAGCCTTTGATATTCTACCCGGTAGCAAGCCTTGAATTCTTCAAGCCATTCTCCGTGATCATTTTCGCTTACCATGCCGGTAAGCATGGGCAGACTATCCTTTACATTTCCAAGAACAGGAACATCGGCATGTATTATCTTATTTATTTCGGCAGGATCGATTTCCATATGTATTACTTTGGCGTTGGTTGCATACCGGCGCGTGTCGGCAGTTACCCTGTCGTCAAACCTCATACCTATGGCAATAATCAGATCAGCCTCATTGGTTTTTATATTGGGACCATAATTACCATGCATTCCGAGTCCCCCGACATTCAACCGGTGATCAGAGGGAAGAGCTGACAAACCAAGAAGCGTCTGGGCAGCAGGAATACCGGTTTTATCAAGGAATTCCAAAAGCTCCTTTTCTGCACCCGCTATGACCACACCCTGTCCAATAAGAGCAAGTGGTTTTTTTGCGAAATTCACCAGCCTGGCGGCCTCAGTAACCTGTCCCGGATCAATAATGGGACTGGGAGTATAACTCCTAATTGAGGTCAACGGTTTATATAAATATTCTAAACTGCCAAACTGCGCATCCTTTGTAATATCGAGCAAAACGGGTCCGGGTCTCCCGCTACGGGCTATGAAATATGCCCTTGCTATTGCCCAGGGAATTTCATCTGCCTTAGTTATCTGATAGTTCCATTTGGTTATTGGCTGTGTTATTCCGACAACATCGGTCTCCTGGAAAGCATCAGTCCCTAATAAAAGTGATCCGACCTGGCCAGATATAACTACAAGGGGGGTAGAATCAATCTGGGCATCAGCAATTCCGGTTACGGCATTGGTAGCGGCCGGACCCGAAGTAACCAGGCAGGTTCCCACACGGCCCGTTGCCCGGGCATATCCCTGGGCTGCGTGCACAGCGCCTTGTTCATGCCTTACCAGGATATGGTTTAACTTATCCTGAACAGAATAAAGGGCATCATAAACAGGCATTATAGCGCCACCCGGATATCCGAACAGAATATCAACACCCTCGTTAATAAGTGACTGCATAACAGCCTGTGCACCGGTCATAGTTACCGGTTGTTGTTTTGGTTCCATCAATACCTTTGTTTGATTGTCCATAATATTAAAATTTAATAATGCTCTACTTTCAAGACTCCTTATAACGGAACTTTAACGCCGAAAACATCATCTTCGGGTAAAACTCTTACGGCACCAGTATCGGCAGAGGTAACAGCCGATGCATAAAACCTCAATGCCTTTGAGACATTCCTGTCCCTTTTTTCAGGGGTAAAAGCCCTATTCTCACGTGCAAGTTCTTTTTTGCGTCTCAATGCCATCTCATCACCGGTCAATACGGCATTTATGCTTCGTGTTGGGATATCTATAATTATCCTATCGCCGTCCCTTAAAAGTGCAATTTCTCCACCGGAGGCAGCTTCAGGAGATATGTGTCCTATTGAAAGTCCGGAGGTCCCTCCGGAAAAACGGCCATCTGTGATAAGCGCACATTCAGCACCAAGTCCCACTGATTTAAGATAGGTAGTAGGATAAAGCATTTCCTGCATTCCGGGACCGCCTTTCGGACCTTCATAACGTATTACTACCACATCACCTGAAACCACACTTCCATCCAGAATTGCATTACATGCATCATCCTGGGATTCAAAAACCCTTGCTGTACCTTCAAAAGAATGAGCAGAAGGATCTACGCCAGCTGTCTTAACAATACAGCCCTTTTTTGCAATATTGCCATACAACACCGCCAGTCCACCGTCTTCTGAATAAGCATGCCGTACAGACCTTATGCATCCTTTTTCCCTGTCCAGATCCAGGTTTTCATACATAACACGCTGCGAGCCCATACGGTAATTGCGGAATCCTCCGGGGGCACTCCCATAGATATCCCATGCCCTGTCAATGGCATAAGAAGAGCGCACATCATAGTCCAGAAGTGCTTCCCGGAGACTGGGGTAATCTACCCTTAAAGCATTATCATCAATCAGACCTCCATCATTCAGTGCAGCCAAAATACCAAGAATTCCACCGGCCCTGTTTACATCTTCAACATGATAGTTGCTGCTGGGGGCAACCTTGCATAGAACAGGAGTAGTACGCGATAATTTATCTATATCAGACATGGTAAAATCAACTTCTGCTTCGTGAGCTATTGCAAGCAGGTGTAATACGGTATTTGTCGATCCGCCCATTGCAATATCAAGCCTCATCGCATTCGAAAATGCACTTTTAGTCGCAATAGATCTGGGCAGCACACTGTCATCACCGTCATTATAATAACGGTAAGCCAGCCTTACAATAAGTGAAGCAGCATCATTAAATAGCTCTGTTCGGTTAATATGAGTGGCGACTATCGTACCATTACCGGGAAGAGCCAGTCCAAGTGCTTCGTTCAGGCAATTCATGGAATTGGCTGTGAACATACCGGAACATGATCCGCAGGTGGGACAGGCATTTTTTTCTACCTGGTAAATATCATCATCGGTAGCAGATGGATCAGCGGCAATTAACATAGCATCAACCAGATCAAGTGCTTTGTCGCCATTACGGCCAGCCTCCATTGGTCCCCCGCTGACAAAAACCACAGGAATATTGAGCCGCATGGCAGCCATAAGCATCCCCGGAGTTATTTTATCACAATTACTGATACATATCATGGCATCTGCACAATGTGCATTAACCATATATTCAACGCTATCTGCAATCAAATCCCGGGAAGGAAGAGAATACAACATCCCGTCATGCCCCATTGCAATACCGTCATCTATAGCTATCGTATTAAATTCGGCAGCAAAACAACCCAGATTTTCAATTTGTCTTTTAATTTCCTGACCAATATCATGAAGATGTACATGACCAGGCACGAATTGTGTAAAGGAGTTTACTATTGCGATCAGAGGTTTACCCATATGTTCGTTCCTCATTCCATTAGCCCTCCACAGGCTTCTGGCTCCGGCATTTAATCGACCGCTGACTGTGGTATTGCTTCTGAGATTATGTTTCATCAGCAAATATTAGTTTTAATTGTAATTTATTCAGTGATAGAAATTAATTAATTCATTCTTTTCTTCACCTCTGCCTTAAAAATTACTACTTTAACATTTCTTTATAAAAAAGCCCTCTCACTTTGAAGTGAGAGGGCTTTTGGTTCTGTTGATACAATCTGATCAAACAACATTCTCACTTCTTCCGGTGTACTCCAGGAGAATAATAAAAAGAATGCCTGTTAGAATATTTCTCATATGATATAATCCTTGCTTAATAATACACCTTGTATGTTTTACAGCATATTTCGCGAACAAATGTATGAAATAATAATTAAGTACAAACAGAAAAATGGAAAAAAATATGACTTTTTTCATATTTTTTATATAATCTCTTGTTTTTCACCAACTTCCACTTTTATACTCACCCAGTATTTGGAGCTGGTCAATAAGAGGGTTGATAGCTGACAATGATTTTCTGAACATTGAAATATCATCATATAATACATCCAGATAAAAAAAGTATTCCCATTCTCTTCCCACTATGGGAATAGATTGAATTTTGGAAAGATTTATTTTGTAATAGGAAAATACCGACAATATCTGAGATAAGCTCCCCACTTTATGCGGAAGAGTAAAACATAATGATGACTTATCTTTCATTTCATCTGGCACGGAATCAGTATCTGCGCCGGGTTCTACAATAAGGAACCGGGTGAAATTGCGTTTGTTGCTTTCTACACTTTCAGCAATAACTTCAAGTCCGTACATACCTGCAGCAAGATCGCTAGCCAGTGCGGCTGCCCCCATTAACCCCTCTTCCTTTATCCACCTTGCACTCAGGGCAGTATCGATGGACTCTGCCACCTTCACGCCCCTGTTTCTCAAAGGCTTCAGAAATTCCTGGCATTGCAGGATAGCCATGGGATGTGAATGAATTTCAGTTATGTCGTCAAGTTTTTGACCAGGCAAAGCAATTAAATTTTGCACAATACGCAGATAAACCTCTCCTGTTACCTTAAGTTCCGAACGACTTAACAATGCATAATTGGGTATAAGAGAACCAGCCACCGAATTTTCGATGGCAACAACTGCGGAATCAGCCTTTCCGGTTACCACGGATTCAAAAAGATCTATAAATGTATCACAGGGTACTATTTCCGGGTCCATACCCTCATAATACTTCCTTGCTGCAATTTCATGAAAGGCACCATATCCTCCCTGAATCGCAACTCTCTGCTGATCAACTTCTTTCGGATTCTTTGTCATTTTAACTGATATTAAAAAGTACATAAAAAAAGGTCCCGGTAAACCGGGACCCTATAAGCTTTAATATAAACAGCAATACTACAGTCCCTCTTCCGGTTTATCAAAAAAGAAGAAAAAGAAACTAAGATTGCCTTTATGTATTCGTGTTGCCATTTGCCTGCAAATATAATTAAATTATTATCAGAAGAGCATATTTGGAAAAATAAATTGTCATTTACTGGTAATAATAGTACCTTCAGCCGCTATGACTACCAGGGCGAAAGGATGACAAAAAACATAATAGAATCCGGATTATTTCACCCAACAAATTCAAGTCTAATATGTTATTAATAAAGCATCTTTATATATAACAATTCCAATTATGGCATAAACAGAAGATGCGCATATTATTATTCTTGTATATGTGCCTTTTGGTTGTATCAAAAATTATAAAATTTTTAAATCACGTTATTTAAAGCGGAAAATGTTTCGGTACCCCTCTTTGAAAATAACAGTCATATTACTTGGTTATTTTATGACGTCTTGCGGTGATCCCTCAGAGCGTATTATAATTGCAACCGATGAGATCACCCAAATAACCGATAATTCTGCGGTGGGTGGGGGCATCATAGTTTACGGAAGCTATGAAGGGAACACCGAAAGAGGGCTCGTCTGGGATACAGATTCCGATCCTTCAATAAATAACTATACAGGTAAATCTTCCATAAATACCGGTATAAATGAGTACACTTTGCCTATGGAAGAACTTGAACCTGACACTGAATATTACCTAAGGGCTTATGTTGTCCATGGATCAGAGGTCTCATACGGTAATGAAAGATCTTTCAGAACCTTTTATGATGAGATAACCGATATCGATGGCAATATTTATTATACCATAAAAGCAGGCAACCAGGAATGGATAAGCACCAACCTGAAAACAGGAAGGTACAGGAACGGAGACAGTATCCCCGGGGTAAAGTTGAGCAGCAACTGGGGAATGATGGAAACAGGAGGAATGGTTGTATATAATAATGACCCGGATTTACAGCAGGTATATGGAAATCTTTATAATTTTTACGCGGTAATTGATGAAAGAGGCTTATGTCCTGCAGGTTGGAGGGTGCCAACTGACGGCGACTGGAACAAACTTGAAATATTTCTTGGCATGGATCCTGAAACTTCACTTAAAACCGGACTGAGAGATAAATATGTTGGCGGCATGCTAAAAGAAACAGGTACAGATCACTGGTTGGCCCCTAATATGATTGCAATGGATTTGATCGGATTTTCAGACATTCCCGGAGGTTACCGCCATCCACGAGGGCAGTTTTATTCTCTTGGAAGGAATTCAAATTCATGGACATCTACTAGCCATGATGAACAGAATGCATGGTACAGGAATATCTATTTCAATAACGGAGGGGTTTATAGAGGCATTTTCACCAAGAACAGCGGATTTTCAGTCCGCTGTATTAAAAATAAAGAGTGAATGATAAATCCGTTTACTTTGGCAATGGCAGGGATTAAAAAAAGTTTTTCCTACCTTGACATATTAAGGGAATTGAGCGCATTACTAACTGGTAATAATTTAACATTGACATTTTTCAAAAAATATAATTGTTCTGATTTCCAACTTATTTCGAAATTACCAACTGTTTTTTGTAATTTTGTTTATGTTGCTTTTTAAAATATAAACTGAATACCTTAAAACTCTTATATTATGAATCCAAAAACAGTAAACAGATTATCACGGCGTGAATTTATGCGTCTTTCTGCCGCTGCAGCGGCAGGAATTACCCTGATGCCATCATTTGCATGTAATTTGGAATCTATACCTGATCCCATGAAACGCCGTTTTGGCAGGATAAATTTTGATGTGACCACCATGGCGCTTGGCGGACAAAGCTCTATTCAGTGGACGCCTGATGACGTGGAGCCCACCGATATCATTTTAAAAGCATTTGATCTGAAGATAAACTATTTCGATACCTCCAATGTATATGGCCCAAGTCAGATGAATTACGGCAAAGCCTTCAGGAAACTTAATCTTGTACCCGGACAAACCGGATATAATAAGGAATTGCGGGAATCCATTTTCCTTACCACTAAAACCATGATACGATGGGCCAAGGGAGGTTATCCCGATATGCCCAATGTAAGGAACAGTACAAATGGCGGGCATGGCGAAGGGGCTGTTGCCGATTTGAAAAGGTCACTTTCACAAATGTTTGGTAATGATGACGGAACATATCCGGAAGGAGCATATGTTGATATGATATTGATACATAACCTGGTAAATTTTGAGGAGGTTGATGTGGTTTACCGGGGACTGGAAACGCCCTTGAACAAGGATGAGAATTTCGGTGCCCTGGTAGCTCTCCGCGATTACAGGGATGGCACAAATATCACGGGACTCAATCCACGGAATGAGAAACTCGTTAAACACCTTGGGTTTTCCGGTCACCACAATCCACCGGCCATGATCGATATGATCCAGCGGGATAAATGGGACCTCCTGGATGGTATGCTGGTATCGATAAACGTTAACGACAAACGTTACCTCAACATGCAGCACAACGTAATTCCCGTCGCCAAGGCAAAGAATATGGCTGTAATCGGAATGAAGGTGTTTGCAGATGGAGCAATGTACACCAAGGAACCGGGCTGGTCCAACAATCCCGGTGATGTGGTCAGGATAATCGGCACGGAATCAGTCCCCAGCAAGCCACTTATAGAATATGCACTTACCACACCCGGAGTTCATACTCTTATTGTTGGCATAGGCGAGGTAAACGATGATCCTTTAAAATGCCAGCTCGTGCAAAACTATTATGCTGCACAGATAGGTGCTGATGCTCTTACCGACAGAGAAAGAAGGGAGCTTGAAAATATCGGCGCCAGGGCACGCAACGGGCAGACCAATTATTTCCAGATGGCGGACAGGGGACTGACCCCTCCAAGGAATGTCAAAGTTACCGGCAATGACAGGGTAAAACTGAGCTGGGATACAAGTTATGCCGGAGATGAACCGATAGATCATTATGAAATAATAAAAGACGGCGAGGTGGTTGAAACAGTTCCTCATGCGCCGCAGGCATCTAAAGAACCTTTTACCTGTGAATTACCCCGGGGCAATGAACTAAAAGTTGTGGCAGTGGATACCACAGGAAGAAAGGCTGAAAGTGAAGTGCTGAGGGCCTGACCATTCAGAAATATCTTACCTGAGTCTTATAATGAAAGCCGCTATTAAAATATAGCGGTTTTGATTATAAAAGTAATTACACTGTCATCAATTCCAACCAAGGGGTAAGGACAAGAGCAGGAGGGATTCGCGAGAATCGTATATGATTTTAATGGATATATCATCCTGGCTCAAATGAATTACATAAAAATTTCTGTCCGCCAGTCGCCATGTTCTCAGCCTGGTAAAATTGGTGTATTTTTGAATGAAAGTCTCCAGTACGCCAAGAAAGGAATGATACCCGTAATATGTCGGAATCCACATTACAGATGAATTTAAATCTTCTTCATCTCCGGTTAAGGGATCCTTTTCAAGAATGATCCCACTAACATGCTCTGCGAGAGATTCTGTAAAAGATAACTTATCATCACCGGGATCAAATAAAAGTAATTCGCCTGGTACCCCATAGGTAACCTGAGCTGATAAAAAAATAAATGCGCCAAACAAAACAGTTAATCTCAACATCATATGGTTAATTTGCAATTACCCTGGTTTATGTAAATAACATGTACATTAAACCATTTTCATAACACGGTTAACAGCATCATCAACTTGCTCAGGTGATTCAAGTCCCAGTGTCACACAATGTACATTAGGGCTGTTCATTACATAGGTAAGGGATCTTTGTCTTTCCCCGGCAGAGGTATTATCACCATTTCCAAAAATTTTCATTCCAATGACACCTTTGCCATTCTTGCGCGCAGTTTCAAGCAGTCCCATTACATCCTCCGGAGTGCCGTCCATGTGATTTTGAAATGGATTTATGCGGGCAAGTATGACATCTACCCAGGGATCTTCCACTGCCGCAACCATAGCATCCCAGTTATGGCATGAAACACCTACCTTCTTTACAATTCCGTTTTGTTTTGCCTTCGATAATGATTCTGTAAAGGATTTCTTTTCTTCCTGCCAGTTTCCATTCATAAGGCAATGAAGAAGTACAATATCAAAATAATCACTGCCGGTTTCTTTCCGGAAACGGTCGAGTGTTGTTTCAACAGATTCACCTTTGGACCAGCTGGTATCGGTAGTCCATATTTTACTAAGAAGGGTGGTTTCCTCTCTGGGGACTTCCTTAAGCACCTCACGAACAAAAGTATGTGACCCATATGAGTCGGCCATATCATAAAACTTCAGTCCCCTGTCAAAGCCATGCCTGGCAAGCTTCACGAATTTACTAAGACCCAGACGGGTTTGATTTGATTCCTGCCTCCCCCCTATTGACCCGGTTCCCATAGCAATGCGGGGAACAACCAGGCCTGTGGATCCCAGCTTAACTTTATCAACACCAGCATGAAGAACGGGATTGAAACTCACATTGGCAAATCCTGCTCCTATTGCTGCAGCACCTATCAAGCTGTTTTGCAAAAATTTACGGCGGTTTATTCTCGTTTTCATGACTGCATATTTATTAGTAATTTCAAGTGGGATTCTTTATGGGATCTAAATTTATAACAAAATATGATTATGTTAGTTTACTGCTATTTGGGAAAAGATTTAACATTATAAACACAATCACTCGAATTCAATTATGTAAATATATAATAATTTCATCTAAAAGACACAAATTCAGGAAGGGAAGTTAACGAAAAATAATGAGGCCACAATCACGAACCCCTCGTGATCCTGGGTCTGGGTGTGATAGGTATTGTTTGATAATCAGTGATTCCGCCCGGGTTCGAACCTGGGGCCCCCAGCTTAGAAGGGGTGTTCCCTATCCCGCTGAGCTACCGAACCCTTAATTTTGCGCAAAATTTTAAAAAAAAAATCTATTTCTTTTTTTTTTAAAATTATTCCGTAAAAAAAAAAAAATAAAAAATTTGTTTAAAAAATTAA
>CAZFOO010000068.1:0-19626 GCA_964520585.1 uncultured Bacteroidales bacterium | reverse complement strand
CCAGTTAACTACAACTTCGGGAAGGTTGATCTTCATGTTGCTGCTTGGAGCTCTTGAAGGATAGGTAAGCTTAACTTTCTGAGCCGTTGGTGCACTATCAACCAGCAGTAGGCTTGAGCTACCCTGGACTTTTGTCGGGTATCCCAGTTCCAGTCCCATAAATACAGGATGCAATATATGACATGCCATGTCACCCAGTGCTCCTGTACCAAAATCCCACCATCCGCGGAAGTTCCAGGGAGTGTAAATTTCGTTGTAGGGTCGCATGGGAGCGGGGCCGATAAACAGATCCCAATCCATTGTTTCAGGCACACGATGCACCTCTTCGGGAGTATTCAGTCCCTGGGGCCAAATTGGCCTGTCGGTAAATGAATCTACTCTTGTTACTTCTCCTATTTCTCCATTTGCAATCCATTCCCGGATCAGATTCACTCCTTCACCGGAAGATCCCTGGTTACCCATCTGCGTGGCAATTCCGTGTTTTTTTGCAAGGTTGGTAAGCAACCGTGATTCGTAAACGGTGTGGGTAAGTGGCTTTTCAACATAAACATGCTTACCCATTGTCATGGCATCGGCAGCAACAATAGCATGGGTATGATCGGATGTAGCCACTACCACCGCATCGATGTCATCACCCATTTCGTCATACATCTTGCGATAGTCCCAGAACTTTTTAGCATTAGGATAACGGTCAAATACATGCTTGCTGTATCTCCAGTCAGTATCACACAAGCCGACAATATTCTCTCCTTCCATGGGCCTGAGAACTGCTGCACCTCTTCCGCCCACACCGACGCCAACTATATTGAGCTTGTCACTGGGAGCTTTATAGCCCAGTCCGCTGACAACATTGCTTGGCAGGATAGTTAATCCGGCAGCAGCCATTGCTGTGTTACCCAGAAATTTTCTTCTTGAAATTTTATTATCCATTTTTTTCAGGATTTAAGTTAGTAATTTGAATTGATTTATTGAAATTTGGTTTATTGATATTTGGAAAAAGGTCGATAAGGAACCCGTTTCATTCACTCTTGATTATTATTTAAACGAACTGCTCTCAAAAAAAATATTCATTTATTGCGGATAATTCAAAATTTCCTGCCAAAATACAAATTAAAATCATTTGGATCAATAGAAAAGATGAATATATTTTTTTACTTTCCACATAATAAAGTAGCCGGTTGTTTTATTATCCGGAACCCTTATACTTATTAATCTGTAAAAACAAGCTAATAAAATAGATAATCAGTTAATTGCAATTATAAAGGTAAAGAATATTCAGCCTTTCAGACCCGAAGAACTCCCCTGTTTTATTGACCTGCGGTCGAACTCATATGCAGAATGTTGCTCTTATAGAAATTTATTCAGATATGACTTAAAACTCAGGCATTTTTCCAGGTGCTCTCCAGAAGCATTATTTTGTCGGATTTCCATTTGGCAATGATCGCATGGTTTTTTAAATTGCAGTGGAAATTTTATTATTCTGTTGATGTCATGATCTGGCTTATCCCCAAAAGAATTAGCAGGTGCAGATGTCGGCAGCATTTAATGCTTTTTTCAATCCTGAGGTTATTAATTTCATTCTTTAACTTAAAACAGATATTATGAGTAAAAAAATTAAAATGGGACTCGTTGGCGGTGGTCCCGGTTCTTTTATCGGACCTGTACACGTTCGTGCGGCCATTATGGACGGGCATATCGAGCTGGTATGCGGGGCTTTTGATTCTGATCCTGAGGTGTCCAAGGCCGCTGCTGATATTTATCAAATATCTCCGGACCGGGCTTATGGTACCTGGGAAGAAATGATCGAAAAAGAGTCCGGTCTGCCGCAGGACAAGAGAATGGAAATGATAGCCATTACCACTCCCAACCACCTGCATTATCCCATTTCGGTTGCTGCACTGGACAAAGGGTTTCATGTAGTATGTGAAAAGCCCATTACCTTATCGCTCAGTGAGGCTGAAAAACTTGCCAAAAAGGTTGATGAAACCGATCTTCTCTTTGCGCTGACCCATACTTATACCGGATACCCCATGGTGAAAGAAGCAAGAAATCTTGTGACCAAGAATACCCTTGGAAGTCTCCGCAAGGTCGTGGTAGAATATCCCCAGGGCTGGCTGTCCACACCCCTGGAAAAGACCGGGAATCAACAGGCCTCCTGGCGTTCAAAGCCCGAATTTAACGGTCCCGGTGGCTGTCTTGGCGATATAGGCGTACATGCCGAGAACCTGGCAGAATATGTTACCGGACTGCAAATCACAGAATTATGTGCAGACATCAACTCATTTGTCCCCGGCCGCGATCTTGATGATGATGCTTCGGTACTCCTTCGTTTTGAAGGCGGGGCAAGAGGAGTATTATGGGCCACCCAGATAGCAGCCGGCGAGGAGAACAATCTTACCATCAGGGTTTATGGTGACAAGGGGGGACTGGAATGGAGGCAGCATGATCCCAACACATTATTGCTGAAGTTGCTTGACCAGCCTGTTCAGATATTAAGGGCAGGGAAGAACCACGGCTATTTGTCCGAGATAGCCATGTGGAATCTTCGTGTACCCGGAGGACACCCTGAAGGATATATTGAAGCCTTTGCCAACATATACAAAAATATGGCACATGCGATCAACCAGAGAAAAGAAAACCTGCCAATCGATCCTGCTTATCTTGATTTCCCCACCGTACACGACGGCGTAAGGGGAATGCGGTTTATTGAAAGGGCGATTGAATCTGCCGCAAGTGCCACTAAATGGACCAAATTTTAATAAGTCGTCTTTTGTGGACACATTGAATATTTATCGAAAAGGTTATAATTCTTCATTGATTTGCAAAAAGGGCTGTACAGAAAATACTCTGTACAGCCCTTTTTCCTTGGCCCATTTCCAGGACTTTGTGAAAGGGAACAAGCCTTATGTTAAAGCAAGTGCTGTAGTAGGGCTAAGCGGACTGCAGCAGATTGTTTATAACGGAATAATGAAAATTACCGGCAGGGAAATAAAGTCTTTTAGTACTCTCGCAGAAGCAAGGGACTGGTTAGCAGCCAGGAACTAGAGTAAGATAAACCTGCAGGATGCCTTTGAAAGGCACACTGCAGTGTGATATTACTTCCTGTTTTGTGATTTCTCAATACACTTCTTCGGAAAATTTATTTGTTTTCTACGTCAGAACCTTTCACTCCTGCCTCATGGTGAAGTTCCTGAGGTTATAGGTGAAAGTCAGCATAAAGAACCTGTTAAGCTGGTTTGTGCGCAGGTCTTCCATGTAAGTGTCGGAAACGTTCCTAATAATATTGTCATTCTGGTTAAGCAGGTCGAATACGCTGAAAGTGATCTCGCCAAGGTTGTTATTAAAAAGTTTTCTTCCCACATTCATATTCCACAGCACATAATCCTGGTTGAACCCATCTGCCAGTCCACGATACATCAAATGACTTACATCATTCCTTACCACCCAGTGATTGAGAAATATCAGGCTGAACCTCATTCCGCTGGTCTGCGAAAAATAGTTGTTATCAAGATGAGGCTGAAGAGTGTTTTCCACCATATTATATCCAGCATTATAAGATAAAGAGAAGTCCACGTCAGGGCCTATATTGCTCGACAGTATCAGTCCCCCCGATAAAGTATAAGTATTGGCAACATTGGTCCGTTCATTTATCAGGCTCGGATTGCGGACCCATGCCAGTCCGCCGTTAAGGTTAAGGTTACTTTTAATCGCCCTTAAGGGGAATCCGTAAATCAGGTTTGACCTGACATTCGCAAAGCCGTCAAGATTCTCGGGGCGGGAGAACTGTGACCCCTTTTTAAGCAGGTATCCGTTTGCAAGGGTGGTATCCTTCCGGGCTATAATGGTTGAATTACCAATGTGATCATTGGCCAGGTTGCCAAAAAGCACTGCAATGAAGTTTGTTGATTTTTCCGTATTTGTCGCATTGTACCTCGACATGAAAAAATGGCTGTAGCTGTGGTCCAGATCCGGGTTACCGGACGACAGCAACATGGGATTTGAGTTATCAACCACATCCTGCAACTGGTTTACTGAAGGAGGATCAGTGCTGGTACGATAAGAAAACCTAAGGCGTTTTCCTCTTTCCACATTGTATGTCAGCATTGCCGAAGGCAGCACATTCTGAAAGTCCCTCCTGAGTTGAAAATCATAAGGATATTGCTGATCCGCCGTCAGCAATGCATGCTGGTATCCTGCCTCCAGGGTGAGATTGTATTTTTCGCCGCGAAGACGGTAACCCAGTGAACCTTTTTGGGTAAGGTAATTACTGCTGAGCCGGTTTGACAGTTCGGCTTCAAAATCCATGTATGATTCAGTTGCCATATCCCAGCTGTTAGTGATCTTGTCATTTTCGTTGTCCGCCCTGGAAACATTGTAGCTTAGCTGCAGCAGTCCCCTCTTCCCCAAAGGCTCGGTATATGAGAGGTTGGAGGAGATAGTTCTGTTTATGGTCTCGGAATCTGATCTCTGATTGAGATAGTCGCTGAGAGCCTCTTCCCCGCTTGACGGGTCACCCTCACCGGCAAAATAATCACTTAATGCATCAAGGTAATAAAGGCTCTCGTTGTTATTGAAATTTGCAGTGAGGTTTGTGGACAAGGTTCGCCCGGGTTTTTCAAAGCGATACCTGTAGATGAGTGAGCTGCTGTAGTTATAACCACTCAGGTCGGTGTCATAACCCGTTTCCGACATGCTTAACAGGTTATTGCCCTCCAGCAGGTTCCTTGCACTCATGTAACTGTCCGCTCTGTTATTCTGAACAGTCAGTCTGGGGACAAACACCAGGGAATTCCTTTCATCAATTTCGTAGGTGAGTCTGAGGTTCATCCTGTGGTTATTATTACTGCTGGCCGATTCGCTGTCCTCTATATAATACTGACTCTCGTTTTCATCCAGGTAATACTGCCTGTCGGTAAACTGGTCGGTGATATTATCAGAAATATTGAAAAAGTAACTTCCCGTCAGGTTAAGGTTGTTATCCAGCCATGAATCGGAGTAGTTAAGACCCAGGGCATGAGTAGTATTGTCTCCATATTGCGAGGACACCCTGAAATCCCTGACATGACCGGATGGTGCTCCGCCGGGCGCACCGCCTCCCTGAGCCATCCTGCCTATGCCGCCTCCCATGCCTCCACCACGGCCCCCGCGTATTGCCCCAGCGGAAAGGCTTATTATATCTTCTCTCGAGAAGTTTTGCTCATTGATGTTATTGCTCATGCCTATAACCGAGATCCGGGTATCATTCAAGAAAATATTTGTGGCAATCCCCACCTGGTAACGTTCGTCGCCGCCATAGCCTGAATAGAACCTCCCGAACTGTCCGCTTCTAGTGTCCAGGCGGGTGACGATATTTATAGTCTTGCTTCTTTGTCCGTCATCAAACCCCGTAAGCTCCGCCTGGTCGCTCATCCGGTCGTAAACCTCAATCCGTTCAATTACCTCTGCCGGAAGGTTTCTCAGGGCAATGGAAGGATCTTCACCAAAGAACTCACGCCCGTCAACAAGCACTTTCCTGACATCCTCCCCCTGGGCAGATACCTTTCCATCCTGCACGGTGATCCCGGGCATGCGGCGCACCAGGTCTTCTGCACTGGCATCGGGGTTAACCTTAAATGCCTGTGCATCATAGTCCAGAGTGTCGCCTCTAAGCCGGGCGGTGGACCTGTGTCCGGAAACCTCCACTTCATCAAGTAAAGCGCCTTCAGTCATATATAGTATCCCCAGGTCATTAGTTTCAGAAACCGCTCGCACCGACTGTTCTCCATCCATTACCAGAGTACTGTACCCGACGAAGCTAACCCTGAGAATATATCTTCCCTGCCGGGCGGTAAGCATAAATTCTCCATCTTTCCCGGCAACAGTATGATATGCTGTTGTAGTATCCCTAAAGTGGGTAGCAGAAACGTGGGCTCCGGCCAGAGGTGTCTTACCCGCTTCATCAAGGACTTTGCCCGTTATTTTAACCTCTTCCAGCCTGCCTTCCTGCCTTCTTCCCTGTCCCCTCTGCTGCGCAGTAATTTCGAGTGATAAAAGCATCAGGGTGAGAAGGATAATAAATCTTGGTTTCATTTTAATTGTATTTGTTGAGAAAATTTCATGATCCTTTTTCAGAATGAGAATGATCAGTCATGGAATTATTTCTGTTATTAGCTTACATATCTTTAGATATGGTTTTTTGAAAAGGTTTAACCCCTGTTGAAAATTTTATCAGTTATTATGAAACAGGCAAACTTCGGCCGGCCCCATAAGTTTGATGGTATTCACAGGGAAGGGCAGGAGGTGTTCCTGGAAGGGAAAACTGGCATGAAAAGGTGATGCTGGAAATTGTTGCTGGAAAATAATGCTGGAAAATAATGCTGGAAATTGATCCTGGAAAATAATGCTGGAAAATGATGGTGAAAGTTTTGCTGGAAAGTAATGCTGGAAATTGATGGTGAAAGTTTTGCTGGAAATTGATGCTGGAAAGTAATGTCAATAAGTGTTGCAGGAAAGCATTGCTGGAAGTTGATAACGAAGGGATAGAGAAAAAATCCATCGGATATATATAGCGGATAAAATTAAGATGTTTATTTCTCCGGTGATATTCCTGGCGGTGGGTTTGTTCATGCTGAATCAGGGAGAGAGCCTTACTATAGTCCACCATTCATCAGCCCCCGAACTTATTCTGGTTTCAGTACCTCCGGCGGCTTTGTTTTCTACAGCTCCTTTGTTGTAAGCACTCTTTTCACCCTTCTCAGCATTATCTGTGGGCTCAATACTATCTTTGGTTTCTTTGCCACCGCCGATTTTATTATACCTGATCCTGTCATGCAGGCGGCTTTCACGTCCCTGCCAGAATTCCACTGTTTCCGGTATTAGCTGGTATCCGCCCCAAAAGACGGGGCGGGGAATCTCCCGGCCGGCAAACTGCTCAGCGCATTTACCTGCTTTCTTTTCAAGCTCTTCCCTTGAAGCGATGATGCTGCTTTGTTTAGAGGCCCAGGCACCAATTTTACTGCCATGGGGCCGGGTGGAAAAATACTGGTCGGATTCATCTGCCGGCAGCTTTACAGTATATCCTTCAAACCTTACCTGTCTTTCAAGCTCAGGCCAGAAAAATACCAGTGCCGCGAAAGGATTTGCCTCCAGATGTTGTCCTTTTGTGCTTTTATAATTTGTGAAAAAGGACAATCCCTGATTGTTTACATCCTTAAAAAGTACAATCCGTGCAGAAGGACGGCCGTTGATGCCTGCGGTGGCAAGGGTCATTGCTGTGGGATCGGTTACTTCGGCCGCCAGGGCTTCGTCAAACCATTTTTGAAACTGGATGATGGGGTTTTTGTGTGCCGATTCCAGAGTTAGTTCCTGCAGGGAATATTCCCGTCGAATTGCAGAAATATTTTTGGTCATGATTAAATGCTTTCTTTTATCCCCGCTAATGCCATTGGTAATATACAAGAGGGAATTCAAAATTATGTAAAATTGAACTATTCTCGCATCACGCTTATTATCAATATCATATCTGTGTCTTTGTCGAGATGTCTCGTTTTAGTCTCTCACTGATTCATTTTCAATATTTTATGGTTCGAAAATACAAAAAATAAGGGACTTTATCAAATATTCACCAGTTCCCATGGATGAAGATGAACAATGCCTTCAAAATCCGAAAATTTCACATCGTCAAGAGAAATAACATATTTTTCATAATTGTCTTTTATTTGCAAAAGGTTGCCAAACTCTCTGTTTACAACATTTTCATTATTTAATAAATAACACGTTTGAACATATATCGTTTTATCCGATTTTTCAGCTATAAAATCAATCTCAAGGTTATTTAGAACTCCAACTTTCACTTCAAATCCCATTCTTTTTAATTGCATGTAAACAAAATTTTCAAGATTATATCCCATATCTGTTGGCAGAAAACCAAACAGATAGTTTTTAAATGCCAAATCATTCAGATAATATTTGCTTGCACCACCAAGCACTTGTTTCCCTCGCAAATTATAGCGCTCGGCCTGATGAAAAATAAAGGTACTGGTCAAAAAAGTTACATAGCTTGAAACTGTTTCGTAATTTGTTTTTTTCTGTTTGCTTTTAAAATAATTGATGATATTACTAATCGAAGTTAGGTTTCCTATATTCACTGTAAGAAACTTGAATATTTCTTCCAGCAGAGATAAATCTTTTATCATATGTCTGTCCAATATGTCGCGTAATATTACAGTATTCTTTAAGCTGGATAAATAATTACGTTTAAGTTCTTCTGTGTTAAGATGAATTAATTCAGGCAGTCCTCCGGTTTGAAGGTATTCAAGAAAGCTCTCTTTCCCTTCAGGCAGTTCTTTTACCTGCATAAATTCGGAATAACCAAAAGGTAGAATTTCAAATTCAACATATCTTCCAGATAATAAGGTTGCGAGTTCACCAGATAACAAATTAGAATTGGAACCGGAAACAAAAAGTTCATATTCCCCTGTAAAATCCTGAGAATAAGAATTTACAAAAGCTTCCCAATTTTCTATATTTTGAACTTCATCAAGAAAAAGATAGATTTTCCCTTCTACTTGCAACTGCTTACGATAATATGCAAATAGCCCTTCCAAATCTGAAGCTGTTCGTATATCGTCAAAAGCAATAAATTCCTTATTCACAAAAAACAGATTTTTTGGATCGACATTTTTATTTGAAATAAGAAAATTCATTATTTGCCTCAGGAGATAACTTTTCCCTGCACTACGCTGGCCTACCAATACTTTTACAAGTTGGGTATCTATAAGCTCAGTAATTTTATCAAGATACTTGTCACGTAAATAACCAATTTGTACAGGTTGTTTTTCCCAGACATTATAATTTTTTATCTTTTGAAAAGTACTTGCAATATTTTCATTCATACCTTAATTTTTAAACAATAATTACATTTTTTCAAATATACTTGAATATTTTCTAATTTCTTGAATATTTTCAACCAAACTTGAATATTTTGTAGGCTCATAAAAATATCCCGTAATCAATTTTTTTGCCTGTCAATTTAATCTTACATATAAGCAATGATTTTGTCGAATTGCATCAACATATTAATTGAGCATTAAAAAATCACTTTTACAGCCATAATTCAAATGACATCAGACAATACAAATAATTTCGTAATCAGTATGCATTCCTTAATGCACTTTTACGAACGTCTCTTTATGCCGAGGAAAAAAAATCTTTCTTTTTCCAATTATTTCGTAAAGCTATCCTAATCCCAAGTAACATCACTTTTTTAATTCAGTGACAGCAATGATAGTCCTGAAAGAATTTATTGACCAGACCGATATGCCGCAGAAAGGCAATACGAACAAGGGGGTGATCCGGTTTTCAGTAATCGATTCTGAATTTTACGATGCCTACCTGAGTGCCAGAACCATGCTGGATTTATTGAGTGGTTATTAGCCTCGTTAATTTATTAAGACCAATGCCTGTTTTGATAATCTAAGTGGTCGATTCAACTACGGATAGCTTTAGATTATGTCAGCAATTCACTGGAAAAACTCAGCAGTTGCATTTTTTACCACCGGCCTGCTTTGGAACATCCCGGTGGTTTTATTTTTCAGGAACACGATTCATTGGAACAACGTGTTGGTTGATTGGGGGAAGTTGCTGATTGGCTGATTAATCCCCGTTAATAATTTAAAGCATCCTATTCTTTGCTTCTCGATAAATATATTTTGCTTTTATTCCTTGGTATCCTTGGAACAAGCTGATATTTTGCTGCAAGAACTATAGGGACGTTAGTTGGTGCAATTGTTTTAAGTAAAATATTTGCACCTAAATTTATGAAATTTCCGGACTCATGATAATGGGTGTTTCAGGAGGAGCCACAGGTCTCGCTTTAGTCGCATTTTAGATGCTTTTAAAGCACTTTTTTGGATGTTCATGAAAAAAAGCGCTTAAATCAGTGTTTTAAGCGCTTTTACGATAATTTGACATTTTACCTAGTACCCGGAGCGGGAATTGAACCCGCACGGCCGCAATGGCCACAGGATTTTAAGTCCTGCGTGTCTACCAATTCCACCATCCGGGCATATCAATGAACAATAAAAAAACCCCTTTCAGAGGTTTTAGAGCGAAAAACGGGACTCGAACCCGCGACCCCGACCTTGGCAAGGTCGTGCTCTACCAACTGAGCTATTTTCGCGATAGTGATTGCAAAGTTAATTCATTTTTCTTTTTTTCAAAAAACATTTTGAATTAATATTTAACAAGGATAAATTTGTTTTGCAGCAACATCGAACCATTTTTATTTAGCCTGATTAATTCCTGAGCTTATGGATATACTCGAGCATTTAAATTTCGGAATGATTTTTCCCATAAAAATACCATTGCGCTGACTTTATTGTGAGCTGATTATTAGCGAGTTGAGGGAGTTATAACATAAAGGCCCTCAATGTTTTTCGAGTAAAATCTAACGGTAATATAATATAAATATGCCATATAATATAAATATACCATGCTGAAAGGAATATCACCACTACTTAGTCCCCGATTACTTGAAACCCTCGCCCGGATGGGGCACGGCGATGAAATTGTACTTGCCGATGCACATTTTCCCGGAGAAACCTTCAACAGTAATGTCTTAAGAGCAGACGGCATAACAGTGACCGGTCTTCTGGAAGCTATCCTGCCGCTCTTTGAACTAGACAGCTATGTTGACCATGCCCTGGTCATGATGTCGCCGGTTGAGGGAGATACAGCAGATCCAAAGGTAGAAGAGGCCTATCTCTCTTCTGTCTGGAAAACAAATCCGGATATAAAGGAAATTGGCAAAACGGACCGCTTTGCTTTTTATGAAAGAACAAAAAATGCCTTTGCCGTGGTTATGACGGGTGAAACCAGGAAATATGGCAACCTCATATTGAAAAAGGGAGTTACTCCGCTTATTTCAGGCCGGTGATCTTTTTGATCTCGTTGAGCTTATTGAGGGCTTCAACAGGAGTGAGGTTATTTATATCAAGGCTGGCTATTTCTTCCCGTATCTGCTTGAGCACCGGGTCGTCCATCTGGAAGATGCTGAGCTGAAAGCCTTCCCTTTGTTCGGCCAGTGAGGCAACCGGCTTTGAGAGAGAATGCCTGTTGTGTGATTTTTCAAGTTCCCTGAGGATCTCTCCTGCTCTTTTTACCACGCTTTTCGGCATACCTGCCATGCGGGCAACATGGATACCGAAACTGTGTTCACTGCCGCCGGGCACAAGTTTACGAATAAATATCACCTTGTTGTCAAGTTCTTTAACCGAGACATTAAAATTCCTGATCCGCTTAAAAGAATGCTCCATCTCATTTAATTCGTGATAGTGAGTGGCGAAAAGGGTCTTTGCCTTTCCTGATGGATATTCGTGGATATATTCCGCCATGGCCCATGCAATGGAAATGCCATCATAGGTACTCGTTCCACGCCCAATCTCGTCAAGCAATATCAGGCTGCGGTCGGAGATGTTATTCAGTATACTGGCGGCTTCATTCATTTCCACCATAAAGGTTGATTCTCCGAGAGATATATTGTCTGAGGCACCCACCCGTGTAAAAATTTTATCAACAACCCCTGTAACGGCCGAGGAAGCAGGTACATGGGATCCCATCTGTGCCATCAGAACGATTAGCGCCGTTTGCCTTAGCAGGGCTGATTTACCCGACATATTAGGTCCGGTTATTATTATTATCTGCTGACTCTCATCATCGAGAAAAACATCATTTGCCACATACTCCTCTCCCGGGGGAAGCTGTTGTTCAATAACTGGATGCCTGCCTCCTCTGATATCGATTATTTTGGTTTCATTTACTTCCGGCCGGCAGTAATTGTTCTCAACTGAAAGTTTTGCGAATGACAGAAGGCAGTCGATACGCGCAATTAGAGCGGCATTGGACTGTATTTCCGGCATATCTGTAAGTGCCTTTTCAACAAGCTCATTGAAAAGGCGGGTCTCCAGTTCCAGGATCTTTTCTTCGGCGCCAAGTATTTTCTCTTCGTATTGTTTGAGTTCCTCTGTTATATATCTTTCTGCGCTCACCAGGGTCTGTTTCCTGATCCATTCCCCTGGCACCTTTTCTTTATGTGTGTTTCTTACCTCGATGTAATAACCGAAAACATTATTGAAGCTAATTTTAAGAGATGGTATGCCGGTCCTTTCACTTTCCCGTTGCTGAAGTCCGATAAGATAATCTTTCCCGGAATAGAGTATGTTACGCAATTCATCAAGTTCTGCCGAAACCCCTTCTTCAATTACATTTCCTTTTTGTACTGCATTTGGAGGATCCTGCTTTATTTCCCTGCCGATATTTTCTGTCAGTTTGCTGCATTCCTTTATCTTTTCACCTGTTTTCAGAAGGGATTGCTGGCCTGATTTCAGACAGGCACTTTTTATGGCAACCGCACACTCCAGTGCTGTCTTAAGCTGCACAAGCTCCCTTGGGTTAATTCTTCCCGTGGATATTTTAGAGGCAAGCCGTTCCAGGTCCCCCGTTTCCCTGATCCGGGAGTCAATAATATCCCTGGTCTCCTCATTCTTAACAAAAAAATCCACCGTATCCAGTCTCTCATTTATCAGTCCCGGATCTTTTAGCGGAAGACTCATCCATCTCTTCAGCATACGGCCGCCCATGGGTGAGAGTGTCCTGTCCATTACCGAAATAAGAGTCCGTGCCCCCTCGTTAAAAGAATAATATAGCTCCAGGTTCCTGATGGTGAATTTGTCCAGCCATACAAAGTTATCCTCTTCTATGCGTGAAATGGAAGATATGTGGCTGATCTTTTCGTGCCTGGTAAGGTCCAAATAATGCAGGATAGCCCCGGCAGCGGTGGTCCCCAGGTTAAGTGCTTCAATGCCGAAACCCTTAAGCGAGGCAGTTTTAAAATGGTTGACCAGCTTTTCTTTTGCCGTCTCTTCGTGGAAAGCCCATTCATCCAGCTTAAAGGTATAGAACCTGGTGCCGAAGGAACTTGTAAAATCATCCTGCTTACTTTTCTCAAACAACACTTCCTTAGGTTCGAAGCCGTTCAAAAGCTTGTCAATGTATTCCAGGTTACCCTGGGCAGTAAAGAATTCTCCGGTTGTTACATCAAGAAAGGCAACACCTGCAAGGTTTTTTTTAAGATGGACACAAGCCAGGAAATTGTTTTTTTTGTGTTCAAGAACGTTTTCATTAAAGGCCACACCCGGTGTTACCAGCTCGGTGATGCCTCGTTTAACAATTTTTTTTGCCAGCTTCGGGTCCTCCAGCTGTTCGCAGATGGCTACTCTCTGGCCTGCCCTGACCAGCCTGGGCAGGTAATTATCTATGGAATGATGGGGGAAGCCAGCCAGTTCCACAAAAGAAGCAGCACCATTTGCTCTCCTGGTTAGTGTGATGCCCAGAATTTCAGAAGCTCTTATGGCATCCTCGCCGAAAGTTTCATAGAAATCACCTACCCTGAAAAGCAGAATGGCATCCGGGTGCTTTGTCTTGATGCTGCTGTATTGCTTCATCAAAGGTGTTTCCGCATATTTTGTTTCCTTCCCCAATTCCTTAAATCCGGTTTAATTTTTCACGCCTGTTTGTGAAGGCTTTTGATAAATGCATTTGTAATTTTGTTTTACCCGCGCCAAAAAGAGGCTCAATCAGTTATTTGCTGACTATTCTTTCTCTTCTTCTTTAGCATCCGGGCCGACCGCTAAAGTAATATTTTTCAGATTAAATTCAGAATCAACTATTATCATCTGACGGGATTGTTGAAATGTAAAAAAATAACATTTTACAAAAATTATGAAAAACACCGAGTGGAAGATCAAAAAACAGGGGGTATAGCAAAATAAAACAGTAAAAATAAAAAATGCAGCATCGATAAATTGGGGGATAAGAAAATATAATGTATATTTGCAGCGATTTTAAGGGTTGAGTTATGACATTATTTCAAACTGATGAATTTATCTAGTATTAACCCCATTTTGATGTTTGATATAAAATAAAAATATATTACTATTTATCAAGCATTAAGGTGCCATGGATTCTTTTATGAATTGAAATTATTTTTTTATCTACACATGATCAATGTCATTTTTAACATAATTTTTGCTTTATTTGCACTAGATAAATCATTATTTAACCCTTTATTTTTAACCTTTTGTTAACCTAAAATTTTATTTATGAGAAAAGTAAGTTTGTTTCTGATGCTTTTTGTGTTTTGCAGCATGTTTTCACTGCATGCACAAACGGTGCAGATTACCGGTACTGTAACCAGTGCTGAGGACGGTGAGCCAATTCCTGGTGTTTCTGTAATTGTTCAGGGAACTACTATAGGAACTGTGACTGACTACAGTGGTGAATACACCCTGGACGTTCCGCAAGATGAAAATGTGATTGTGTTTAGCTTTGTGGGTATGCAAAGCCAGGAAGTTGCGATCGAGGGAAGATCTGTTATTGATGTTATTCTTGAACCGGATCTGCTCGGTCTTGAGGAAGTAGTTGTGGTGGCCTATGGTACAGCAAGGAAAACTTCTTTAACTGGTTCTGCTTCGATGGTTGAAGCAAAAGAGATAGAACGCCGTTCTGTATCCTCTGTGGCACAGATTCTAACGGGTGCTACTACCGGTGTGCAGACTACAGCAGGCTCCGGTCAGCCTGGTAGTTCTCCTGCTATTCGCATCCGCGGGGTTGGAACATTGAACACATCTGCCGCTCCGCTAATCGTTCTGGATGGATCCGAGTATGCCGGAAGTCTGGCGAGCATAAATCCAAATGATGTTGAATCAATGACTATACTTAAAGACGCTTCTTCAACAGCTCTTTATGGTTCACGTGCCGCTAATGGTGTAATAATAATTACAACTAAGAAAGGAATCAAGGGCAGCGAAAGTATGAGAGTCAATTTTAAGGCGCAGGGTGGAGTTATTGGGCAGGCGCTCCCATACTATCCTTCCGTAAACGCTTTCGATTTCTATGAGCTACAGGCAGAGGCTTTTGCACAGTCAAGGTTTCATTCCGGCAACAGCCCAACCATTGAGGAAGGAAGGGCTTATGCATATGAAAATATTTTTTCTCAGTTGAGATACAATCCTTTTGTGGGAACACCTAATGATCAGATAGTAGGCTCTGATGGAAAAATAAATCCAAATGCATCGATTGGTTTTCCCGATCTCGATTGGTATGAACCTGCAAAGCAAACTGGTTACAGGCAAAATTATGACATGAACCTTTCAGGTGGAAGCGAGAGTATGAGTTATTATTACTCCCTTGGTTATCTCGATGAGAGAGGTTATACGATTAAATCGGACTTTGAACGTATTAATACCAGGTTAAACTTAGACTATGATGTTAAAGACTGGCTGCAAATTGGTGCAAACATATATGCAACCCTTGAAGACAGTGATATTGGAACTGCAGAATCCGCTACCTATGCCAATCCTTTCAGAAATGCCAGGATGACCGGACCTATCTATCCTGTGTACCTGGTTGACCAGGCAACCGGTGATTATATTCTCGACGGTGCAGGTGAGAAGCAGTATGATGACGGGGGACTTCATTCCAGGCCGATCAATCAGGGAAGGAATGCCATAGCAGAGTTAAACTGGAATAGCGATGCCTATAAAAGAAATAATCTGGGTAACAGGGTTTTTACCACGATTACAATAATGGAAGGACTTACCGCTACTGTTAATGCCAGTGTTGATATGCAGGGCTACCAGTACAAAGGTTTTGAAAACCCAAACATTGGTGATGGTGCTCCAACTGCCAGGATGGCTGAGAGCCGGTACACACGGACTTCATATAATTTTAACCAGTTAATCAATTATGAAAAAACCTTTAATGATGTTCATAATTTTTCTGCTCTTATAGGACATGAGTCCTATTCCAGGGATTATACTTACCAGAGAGGCTTTAAGAATCAGTTTATTGTTACTGGTATATATGAGTTGAATAACTTCGTGAATACTTCTGATAATACATCTTACACTACCAATAAGAGAAATGAAGGTTATTTGGGAAGACTAAACTATAACTACGATGAGAAATACTATATCGAAGGTTCATACCGCAGGGATGCTTCATCCTCCTTCCATGAAAGTGTCAGATGGGGTAACTTCTATTCTGTAGGAGCCAGCTGGAGAATATCACAGGAAGATTTTATGGCTGACGCTGACTGGGTAGATAATCTGCAATTAAGATCATCGTACGGAGAGGTAGGTAATGATGATACCGGTGATTTCGGCTACCAGGCTCTTTACGGTACCCGACCCAATGCCACAAGTCCTGGTATTCGCTGGGAGACTGTAGGTAATGCTGCATTAACATGGGAGGTAAATAAAACTTTTGATGCCGCCCTGGATTTCTCATTCTTCAACAGGATGAGTGGTAGTATAGAATGGTACCACAGACAATCTGATGACCTGCTTTACAGTATGCCTTTGCCTCCTTCTATGGGCCTGTTGGAGCAGCCCAGGAACATTGCCTCTCTGTTTAACAGTGGCTATGAATTTCAATTAGGTGGAGATCTGGTGAGGACCAATGACTTCAGATGGAACATGACACTAATGGCATCTACTCTCAGAAATGAGATTACATCTATTCCCGACCCGTTTGTTAGTGGAACCAAAAGATGGGACGAAGGACGTTCAATCTATGATTTCTGGTTAAGAAAGTTTTACGACGTTGATCCTGATGACGGTGCAACAAGATACCATGTATGGGAAGATGTGACTGATGAAGAAGAAAATGTTATCGGTACTCAACTTGCGTATGACGAAGAAACCGGCGATCCTGTACTTACCAAGAACCATAATGACGCAGGATTTGGCTATGTTGGAGCCTCTGCATTCCCTGATCTGCAGGGTTCCATAGGCAACGAGCTTTCCTATAAGGGTTTCACCCTGAGTGCCCTGCTTACTTATTCATTAGGCGGACAAATGATTGATGGTGTTTACCAGGGTATGATGTCATCAGTTGCAGGTGAGTCTTACCACCCCGATGTTAAGAATGCCTGGAGAAATCCTGGTGATATCACCGACGTTCCGAGGATGCAGTATTCTAATGTAAGCCTGAATGCAACATCAGATCGCTTCCTTATATCTTCTGATTATCTAAATATCAGGAGTGTATCTCTTATATACGATTTGCCGTCATCCCTTACCACATCATGGGGAGTGGAACAGCTAAGTGTTTTCGCTACTGGTGAGAACCTTCATATGTTTACTGCAAGAGAAGGGATGAACCCAACTTATAACTTCGCTGGAACACAAAGCGCATTCGCTTACAGTCCCAGCAGGTCTATAATTGTTGGCCTTAATCTTCAGTTTTAAATATTAACAAATTAAACAGATTATAGCTATGAAAGCAAAATATTTAACTTTAAGGTTAGTTTTAATCTTTTCAATTATACTGGGCTTCAGCTCATGTGAAAAAGATTTTTTACAAACCGTTCCAACCGATGCTGTTGCCAATGATATAGCCCTCGGGTCAGTTGAAAACATGATGCTGGCAATGAATGGAATCCACCGCGCTATGTATGCGCAGAATGGTTACATCAGTGCGTATGCCGGGCAGCAATTTATGATACCCACTGCAGAGTATGGAGCCAGCGATGGCCTGCATTCCACGCCCGGTAATGGCTGGCACAGGGGGCGCATCCAATGGATTATGCATACAAGTGCCACGCGGAATGATGTAGCATATTCATGGTTTATTTATTACAATATCATAGGGTCGGTAAACCAGATTATCAATGCGGCTGATGAATTGCCGATGTCTGCCGATCTGCATAATGTATTAGGACAGGCTTATGCCTACAGGGCCTGGGCACATTTTCAGCTGGTTCAGTTTTTTGCTAAAGGATATATGATCGGAGACCCCGCAACTGATCCTGGTGTGCCAATTATGACTGCCACTGAACCTCCTTATGAAGGTCAGGCACGTAATACGGTTCAGGAGGTTTACGACCAGATCACTGACGACCTGGATACAGCCCTGGATCATTTTGAAGATGCTTCACCAAGAGCGGATCTGTCACACCTCAATATTGATGTAGCAAATGGTGTTGCCGCAAGGGTTTACTTAACTATCGGTCAGTGGGACAAGGCTGCAACTCATGCTAATGCCGCCCGTCAGGGATATACTCTGATGAACGAGGATCAGTATAAATCAGGATTCAATAACTGGGATAATCCGGAGTGGATATGGGGGTCTAAAATGATCCAGGACCAGACCTCCTATTTTTATTCTTATTTTTATTACATTGGAAACAGCTTTAATGGTGCGCAAAACAGGAGTAACCCCAAGTTTATGAACCATCTTTTATATGCGCAGATACCTGAAACAGATTATAGAAGGGATCTTATTCTGGCCGATGCCCCAAACACCTTCTACGCTTGGGATTCCGGCCCAAATGCGGGCAGATATGCCGATGAAGATGAGTTTGATGCGGCTGTTGATGACTACAGGGTTATTGTTAATAATTCAGCTTCGCACAATATGGTCCCCTATATGCATATTAAACTGAGACAGTCCAACGGACCTACAATTGATCCGATGGATGTGATTCATATGAGAGCATCAGAAATGTACCTGATAGAAGCAGAAGCACTTGCCCGTTTGGGCGGTCGTGATGCCGATGCGCAGAATGTATTATTCGAGTTGGTTTCTGAAAGGGACCCCGGTTATGTTCTGTCAGCCAATACAGGCCAGGCACTTGTTGACGAGATCCTGCTTCAGAGAAGGATTGAACTGTTTTTTGAAGGGTTCAGGTGGTTTGATATGATAAGGAATGATGAGGAGCTTGACTTAACAGGAACAGGAGCAGATCCTGACCTCTACTTGGACGGCATGAGCCAGGCCAGGCCCAGCGTTAATCCAAAGTGGGTCTTCCTCATACCCCAAAGAGAGATTGATGCCAATCCCAATCTTGTACAAAACGTACATGAATAATATTCAGACCTGAAGCTACTTTCAGTTAACTGATTTATTTACTTATAAAAAGCGGAAGTTTGCCAAAACTTCCGCTTTTTAATTGCCCTTCGTAGTTGGCCACTTTTCGACCAGCCCTGACCAGCTGGCAGGTAATTGTCTATTGCGTCACCTGCATATTTTAGTTCCTTTCCTAATTCCTTAATTCCGGTTTAATTTTTCATGCCTGTTTATAGATATATAATTTGTGTGTAAAATATTGAAGGTGTATATTCGAAGGACAGGTGTGAGTATATAATTTTTCTTACCCCCATGATTTAAGTCATAATTAACATGAATTTAACCTTGATTTAATTTTTATCATTCAAAATATGTTTAACAACATCATAATTCATTTAGGGAGACCTGTCTATTGCTTCATATTAAACAGATTTGTCAAGATTCTTTCCTTATAGAAGGATAAGTGGCTTTTTAATATGAAAATAATTTAAATAATAAGTATATTGATTGCATAAGGATAATATCTTTTATTAACTTGTGCTGCAATTAAAGTTTGTTTAAGAGTTCGCAGGTTTATTTATATTAAGCTTATTTATTAAAAAAAAAATTTTTTAAATTAGCGGACTGATAATTGAGCACCACCCTGTTGTATCATGCATGATACACAGACTTAACCTTTTTTTAACCTAAAAATTTACCCATGAAGAAAATTATTTATTTGAGTTTTATCCTAATGTT
>CAZFOO010000067.1:0-20074 GCA_964520585.1 uncultured Bacteroidales bacterium | reverse complement strand
TCTGTACTGATACCATAAGATCCATAGGCGTATAAAAGCAACGGATTGCTTCCATCCTGTTCCCGCCCTTTCCTTTAAACAAGTGAGACCGGTATTTTAGTCCCGTCGCCGGCAGGGGCATAAAACCTTCTGGCCTGATAATTATCCGGGTCAAAGTCTCCCAGCACCTCGTCCTGTTTCAGCAGAATCCTCTCACCGGTTTTCATATTATAGTCGTAAATGGAATTTGGAGTAGTTAAGGATGAGTATGAAAACCTCAACAGATCACTGTCGAAGTCCGGGTTAACAGAAACCCCGGCCGTATATACTTCTTCAGGAAAATCTATATAATCACCCGTTGCATCTTTCCATTTATGTACATATAGTTGTCGAAGCCCGTTTTTCCTTTCAGAAAGCACCAGATGTTCATTGAATATTTCTATCCCGGTCAAAAGGACATCTTCACGATGCGGCACAAGTTCTTTCCAGTTATTTTTAGCAGTATTTTCCAGGGGTGTTTCCATCAACCTGAAATTTTGAGCCTCCCAGTTGGTAAGAATATAGAACTTATCTCCATGATGATCGACACTATATCTCATATCTCTTTCCCGGGGCTGGAAAACTTCAAAACTGCCAGAAGACCTGTCTGCATCAATATAACGGTATTCGGTAGAGAGAGTGCTGGAAGAAACGATCATGACATATTTTCTGGATTTGGTGGTAAAAACACCCACACTGTATGTTTCGTCATCCTCATAAAACACAAGCTCCCGGTCATCAGGGTCATTCCCTAATATGTGCCGGAAAACTTCCTCTGAACGAAGGGTGGTTTCATTCTGAACTGTATAATAAACTGTCCGGCTGTCATTGGCCCATGCAACATATCCATTGGTTTCCGATATCATATCAGGCAATAATTCTCCCGTTTCAAGATCCTTGAACCTCAAGGCATATTTTCTGCGCCCTACGGAATCAATGCCAAAAGCCAGTATCTGGTTGTCCTGGCTGACATTCAGACCCGAAACATTGAAATAACTGTGACCTTCAGCCATTTCGTTAACATTGAGCATCACTTCTTCCGCAGCATCAAGACTTCCTTTCTTCCTGCAATAAATAGGGAATTCTCCCCCTTCTTCATACCTGGTGTAATAATAATAGCCATTATCCAGGTAAGGCACGGATTCATCTGTCTGCTTAATTCTCCCAACAATCTCTTCATACAGATTATCCTGAAGTTCTTCAGTATGTTTTAACTTTATATCCGTATATTCGTTCTCTGCCTCCAGGTATTTAATTACTTCAGGGTTTTCCCGCTCCCTTAGCCAGTAATAATTATCAACACGGGTGTGTTCATGTTTGGTCAGGTCAACGGGTTTCTTTTCGGCTACCGGTGGACTTACCCTGCCCTGTTTACAACCAAGGGTAAGGCTTAAAAATGAAATTAATAACATAATAAAAATTTCTGATGATATTCGGTTCATGATAAAGTGCATTTATCTAATCTGAATTTAATTATATGTAACAAGAACTCATAAAATATCCTGATATTTTATCCGGATTGCAGAATAGTCTATTTGTTACTGATCATGGAAGCAAAATCTTCAACACTACCATTATTAAGACAGGTTTCAATGATATTCCGGCCAAGATCCGACAGTTCAGGAACCAGATATTGAGGCAGCTGTTCACGGAAAAATGTGGTAAGTATCTCCGCTCCCTTGTCATAGCCTTCAAAACCGACAGCTTCCTGGCGGTAAACCCTAAGAAACCTGGAAGGTATCTTGGAGCCTTCAATAGTCAGGTATGTCAGTTCATATCCCAGCAATGGGCACCGAGCGGACTGGTACTGATCGGAGCGGAATTTTGCATTCCCCCTCCGGGTCAGGTATTCACGCATAAGAAGCTGGGGCTTGAATCCGACTTTCCATACTCCAATATACTGGTTGGGCGTGAGTACATACTGAGTTACAGTGTTATTGACAATCTGCTCAAGAAGGAGGTTTGCATGGCGGACCTTCTTGCCTGTGGCAAAGGGCCAGTATGATCCAACACCTTCGCTGCCCATCTTATCAGATTCGGTTATACTCGGGTTGGCATGCCCCCGGGGTGAGACGAGCCTCCAGAGCCAGGCCAGCGCAGGTGGAAGTATATGAAACATGCCAATAATTCCATAACTGGGGTTTTCGGCTGAACAGGGAGGAGTTCTCACACCGAAACTCCTTACATCTACCGAAACGGGCTTGTGTACTACTCCGGGGAACATGTCCCTTGGAACTACCACGCGGGGGTTGGGACATGGTTGACCGGGTTCATCTTCTGTATGATTCCAGATCAGTGCCGTACCTCCGGGATTGGTATTTATGTTCAGGAACAACAGCGGCTGAGTGGCATTAATGGTAAGTTTTTCTATCTGGGGTTCACAACCATAACCTGTAATATTATCCGTACGAATGAACCAGCCGTTTTCAGCGTCCATTATCCGGAGTCTCATTCCACCGGTTTCATAGGAAGGATGAACTATACCCATATCATCACATACAGGATTTATTTTACAAAACTGTGGTATGGCGGTACCTCTCCTTTCTCCGGTAAGTGTATTTTCGCCAATAAGCACCGAACCTTCAGGTTCTCTTACAATCATCTGCAACATCTCACTCTTACCACCTCCACTTGCACCTTCATGCATAAAGGTAGTTATATTGTCATAGGGACTAATGGATTGAACAGCTGAACAGTGGGGAGCCGACCAGCCTTCTTCTTCACCTATTGACAGAAGCACCCCGTATATACCTTTCTTGGCGCTTGGGCCTGGATACAAATTGTAGGAGAAAATTTCATAAACCTCCTCTGTCCTGTTATGCACAACGATCTGCTTTCCATTGAAATGAGTATGACGGAAAGTGGGTGCAACATAAACAACAGATTTAATTGCTATTTCCTCACTGATCTCCCCGGTATTGACTATCTTCTGCAACAATGATAATCCCATGCAAAAAAAAGCGGCATTGGACGGTGCAATAGCCAGTCCATAATAAGCAAATTCCGGAGGACCGATCTGAAATACGAAATAACCTAACTCCTGTTCTTCAAGCCATTTCAGCGATGCTTCTCTAACCGGGCCAAATTCTTCCTTGAACTTGTCACTGAAATGCATCTTGTCAGTCGGCTTGTCGTCTGCAACCACAAGTGTATCAGGATCTCTCCGGCGCATATATTTTTCCGTATAATTTACCGATATTCCGTTGGTAACCTTGTGTACTACGGCTTCGGTAACCATTCCCTTCCCCTCAATATCGTATTTCACATCAAAGGAATTATTCTCGCTGCCGCCAATGGAGGCTTCTGCAAGCTCGCCGGTAGTATTAAAACATTGGGCGCTTTTACAGCTTTTAAGCAGAGCCGATACAGCTGCAGGTACTTTTACTTTTTCTAATGACATATCTGTTATTATGATTTAATAATGATTATAATAAGAACCATTCCCGGATTGCCTTAATTAAAAACAAGGCATGAATCTGCAATGTGAACTATCCGGATTCCGCAGGGATATGATAATGAACATAAATAAATTTAAAAAACCCTGAAATACCAGCCAAATTTAAAAATAAGATATACTAAATTCAAGTAATATAAACAAAATTATCTTTTCACCTTTCACCTATAACAGCCCTTATCTCTGAATTTGCCTGTCTTACCCTGTCCATATCCATCTTGATACGCTTACGGTCATACGTCATTAAGCCGTTAACTTCAATTTCAACATCAGTTATCTGGGTATATACTGCCGCCGAAAGTCCTGCTTTTATCAGCTTTTTCAATTCTTCTGCATATTCAAGATACTTATCGGTAACATCCTGTATGGTATTGAATTGAACATACCCCCAATTTCTTTCGGGTTCCCACAGGTGACCCTCCAGGGCCAGTCCGATGCCACCATACTCACTTAATGCGGTGGGGCGCGTAGCATCATAAAGATAGAGCCTGGGCTGAGGATAATTGTGTATACCCAGAATATCGCCGGTCTGGAAATGGTTGCCGCCGCTGGCAGGCAAAACAAGCCGGGAAGGATCATATTGTTTCGTCCAGTTTGCTATCTCAACTGTTTTGAATTGGCCCCAACCTTCATTAAAAGGTATCCAGGTAACAATTGAGGGATGAGAATAAAGAAGGTCCATGATTGCTTTCCATTCTTTTCTGTAGTTTTCTTCTGAGCGGGCACTGCGCTGAAGCTCAACACCGTCAAAGTATTGTTGCCTCTGCCACACAGGTGTCTCGTCACCACTCGGCATATCCTGCCATACAATAATACCCTCCCGGTCACAATGAGTATACCAGCGGGCAGGCTCAACCTTAACATGTTTACGTATCATATTAAATCCGAGCTCTTTTGTGACCTTAATATCGTTTAGTAAGGCCGCATCTGAAGGAGCTGTATATAATCCGTCTGGCCACCATCCCTGATCAAGTGTTCCCATTGGAAAATAATCCTCATTGTTAAGCTGAAATCTTACAATACCAGATTCATCCCTCGCTGTAGATATTTTACGCATGGCAAAATAACTATCAACCTTGTCCACTACCTCACCTGCGCTATAGAGAGTAATTTCCATATCATAAAGAAAAGGGGATTCGGGCGTCCACAGTTTTGGTGTATCAATATATATGTCCGTCCCTCCAGAAACAGTAAATTTTTCACTGGCAACGGTCCTTCCTTCATCTGTAACACGGACCTCTGCATAATTACCTGAACCAATAACACTGGAAGATATCTCAACATTTACCTTTCTAAGGTCAATATCAGGAGTTGTCTTTATTGATTTAATGTAATTTTTTTCAACAGGCTCAATCCATACGGTCTGCCATATCCCGGTAACTGCAGTATACCAGATGCCACCGGGATTGGTTACCTGCTTCCCCCTGGGCTGAAATGATTCATCAGTGGGATCCCATACCCTTACAACAAGCTTCTGATCTCCACGTGGATTAAGGTAAGGAGTTATATTAAAATTAAAAGCAGTATATCCTCCGGTATGAGAGCCAATCTTGATGTCGTTGATCCATACATCAGCCTGCCAGTCCACCGCCCCGAAATGGAGCAATATATCCTTGCCCTTCCATCCGGATGGTACGGTAAAGCTACGTTCATACCAGACAACATTATTTTCTCCAACCTCCTTTTTTACGCCGGACAAACTCGATTCTACCGGAAAAGGAACCAGAATTTCACCATCATAATCACCGGCATGCCGAATATTACGGGGATTAATAGAGTAATTCCATAACCCGTTAAGATTTTTCCAGTCATTTCTCTTAAGAAGAGGGCGTGGATAGGCATCCCACACGCTGGCAGGATCAACATCATCTGCCCAGCCCGTTCTGATCTTTTCCCCGGCAGGCTTCCACTGGGCAGAAGCACTGACCAGTAAAAACAATAAAATGACAGTAAACAAGGAAAATAAATTTTTCATTTTAAGGAGTTTTAATCGATAATACAAAATCATTTATCTTAATACACGATTACTTTTTCAATATCTTTTTTTCGTTATTAAAAATATGAACCAAACAATATCAGTTCAGTTTTTATGAAAGCATATTCCCCCGGTCCCCGGTCTGTTCTCCTGTTTCTTTCATGCTCAATTGTATCCGTTTACGGTTAACATCCACATCCTGTACCCGGACCTTTACCGTTTGATTCAATCTGACCACCTCACCGGGATTGCTCACAAAACGATCGGCCAGCTGGGATATGTGAACCAGGCCATCCTGCTTTACCCCAATATCCACAAAAGCTCCGAAATTCGTAATATTGGTTACTATCCCGGGTAATATCATTCCGGGCCTAAGATCTTCTATCCTGAAGACCTCTTTAGAAAATTCAAACACTTCTATCTTCTTTCGAGGATCTCTGCCAGGTCTGGCAAGCTCATTTAAAATATCTTTTAATGTTGGAAGTCCTGTCGTTCCGGTTATATATTTTTCCAGAACAATTTTCTTCCTGAGTTCCTCATTTTTTATCAGATCGTCGATGTCAGTTCCTGTATCCTGGGCCATCTTTTCCACTATCCCATAGGATTCGGGATGTACTGCTGAATTGTCAAGCGGGTTTTTAGCGTCCGGTATGCGTAAAAAACCAGCACTTTGTTCAAAAGCCTTGTCTCCCAGTCGCGAAACCTTTTTAAGCCCTTTTCTGGAGACAAAGGGTCCGTTCTCCTTTCTGAAAGCAACAATATTCTCTGCCAGCTGAGGACCTAAACCTGAAACATATGTGAGCAGATGCTTGCTGGAAGTGTTGAGATTAACTCCGACTTTGTTAACACAACTTTCAACAACCTGATCCAGACTCTCTTTAAGCTTGTTCTGATCAACATCATGCTGGTACTGCCCTACCCCTATTGATTTGGGATCTATCTTTACCAGTTCAGCCAAAGGATCTGACAGCCTTCGTCCTATAGAAACGGCACCGCGGACTGTCACATCGTATTCCGGAAATTCCTCCCTGGCAATTTTTGAAGCAGAATATATGGAAGCCCCGCTTTCATTTACCATGAAAACCTGGACAACCCTGTCAAACTTAACCTTCTTAATAAAATGTTCGGTCTCCCTGCTTGCAGTACCATTTCCTATGGCAATGGCTTCGATTTTAAACTGATTTACCAGTGAAGCAATTTTCTTAGCAGCCATTTTACCTTCATTTTGCGGAGGATGAGGATATATAGTCTCATTGTGAAGCAGGTTTCCCTCTGCATCCAGGCAAACTACTTTACAGCCGGTACGATAGCCCGGATCAAGTGCCAGAATACGTTTTTGGCCAAGTGGGGGAGCAAGAAGCAATTGTTTGAGATTCTCTGCAAACACAGCTATAGCTTCCCTGTCAGCTCTCTCTTTGGAAGAGGACCTGAACCCGGTTTCTATCGAGGGACCAAGCAGCCTCTTATAACTATCTTTAATTGCATGTCTTACCTGATCAGATGAACTCCCTTTTCCTTTAAGAAATAACTTTTCCAGAATCTCATAAGCCATCTCTTCGGGAGGTTCTAAAGAAAGCCTTAAAAAACCTTCCTCTTCCCCCCTTCTCATTGCCAGTATTCGATGGGACGGACAACGAACAAGTTTTTCCTGAAATTCAAAATAATCCTTGTACTTGATGCCTTCTTCTTCTTTATTCCTTACAGGCCTGGAATATATATATGCTTCCTTTTCAAACAAAACCCTCATCCTTTCCCGGGCATTCTTATCTTCACTTATCCACTCGGCAATTATATCCCTGGCTCCCTGAAGCGCAGCTCCGGCATCGGGCACATCTTCACCGGCATAATGTCTTGCAAGCTCAATGACATCCTGCCCCTTTTGCTGCATAATAATAAGTGCAAGAGGTTCCAGGCCGTGCTCTCTGGCGACTGAAGCCCGGGTTTTCCTTTTGGGTCTAAACGGCAGGTACAGATCTTCAAGTTCTGTAATATTATCCGCCAGGTCTAATGCCTTTTTTAGATCCGGAGTAAGTTTTTCCTGATCTTCAATTGATTTAATAATCGCTTCACGCCTTTTGTCAAGTTCGCTAAGCCTTGTATAGTGCTGTTTTATTCCGGCTATCTGCACTTCATCAAGACTGCCTGTCATTTCCTTCCTGTAGCGGCTAATGAACGGTATAGTGGCGCCCTCATCAAGTAATTTGAGAGTATTCTCAACCTGCTTTGCCGGTATATCCATCAGGCCGGAAATGTGTTGAATGTTTCTTCCGTACATAATGAAAGATTTATGGATGCGGCCCTGAGCCTTAATCTCATGGCCTGTACCCATTAAAATTACAAATGCACCGGAGAAAATTATCCCCGGCACACCTGGCTAAACGGAAATACCAAAAGAATTAATACCTTCTACGGCCCTGTGATCCGCGATCTCCTCTCCCTTCACCTCTCCGCCTGTCGGGATCCATCGGGCGGGCTTCATTGACAACCAGATTCCTTTCTGCAAAATCTGTTTCATGCAAAGCTTCAATAGCTTCTTTGGCCTCGGCGTCGTCTTCCATTTCAACAAATCCAAACCCTTTTGAACGGCCGCTCATTTTGTCCTTGATGATCTGAACTGATTTAACATCTCCAAAATCTGAAAAGAGCTGGTTAAGCTCATCTTCGGTTGTTCTGTAATTAAGATTACCTACATAGATCTTCATACCTGATAAAATTTGTGTTTAATTAAATAATTAAAAATATGTTATAACTTGAAATATTTGAACACCAGGCGCTGAGAAATTCTAACCTCTTCGGGTTACCGTAGAAGATCAAATGTAGATTGGATTATGAACCATCATGAAAATAAATGCCAACTACCAAACTATCTGCTTCCTGAACTCAAAATTTAATACAAAGGTACTCTATTATTTGAAATAATCTTTTAATTTTTTACTATTGATTTGCACAAAATAAAACCAGGAAACAGATGAATAGCTTCCGGATTACCTCCATCTCCATTTAACTAATGGACAGTCTTTGAAGTTTTGACATATTTTATACAGACACTTACGAACAAAATTTGTATATTTCTCCTGCAAAAGGAAGTCATAAATTTGTTAAATCCTGACATGCATAAGTTAACGTTTTTTTAATATAAATCATAAGATTATGCGTTTTATTGCCAAATTCATCCTGATCGCCCTTGCTGTAATGGGCATCGCATACTTAATACCCCGGGTAGAGGTTTATTCATTCACTTCAGCCCTGTGGGTCACGCTGGTATTGTCAATCCTGAACCTGATCATAAAGCCCATCCTGGTAATACTCACCATTCCGATTACCATTTTTACCCTGGGACTATTCCTTTTAGTGATCAACGGCCTCATGATCTGGATGGCAAGCGGATGGATAGATGGTTTTTACGTGGCTACTTTCGGGCGGGCGATCATATTCAGCATACTGCTTTCCGTTGCAACTTATCTTATCGAAAAAATACTGGGGGCCTCCCGCTGACTGAGGTATATAACCTTTGAGCATTTGCCCGGGGCATTATTATGACAGATCACTTAACCATGCCGGCAAGCCGGGGAGATGAGGGTAACAATTCTTAATTACCCTCCTCTATTCTTCTTGCTTTCATGAATTTCTTTTAGTTTTTTAAAAAGCTCTGTTTCCTTGTCATTAAGATCTCTGGGCAGCATCACTTTGAGTCTGACAAACATATCTCCATAAACACCTTCTTTCCCGTGCACCGGCATTCCTTTACCTCTGAGTCTCAGCTTGCTTCCGGACTGGGTGCCGGCCGGGATGGTAAGGTTTACCTTACCTGCAAGTGTATCAATCTTTATTTTATCACCAAGAATGGCGGTATAAAGATCAACCGGCACCTTCTTTATCAGATTGTTGCCATCCAGTTTGTAATCAGGATCAGGCTTTATCCTTATCTTTATGTAAATATCGCCCCTTTCGCCGCCACGGACTGTTGCGGCACCTTTGCCTCTTATCCTGAGCTCCTGACCTTCATATGCACCGGGCTTGGTTTTGACCCGTAACTTCTCACCTTCCACATTGAGTATCCGGCTTGTTCCATGGTAGGCTTCATGAAGTGTTAGTTCCAGGTCTGCCTTCAGATCCTGACCTTTAACCCTCCTGCTTCCGCGTGCTTCTCGTCGTGGACCGGCACCGGTCCCACCAAAGAAGGTATTAAAAAACTCAGAGAAACCACCTCCTCCAAAAACATCCTCAAAGTCCTCAAAACCGGTTCCGGACTGATAAGAAGTCCCCCTGCCGGCACCACCAAACTGCGACCAGTCAAAACCCCCTCTTTGGCCGGCACCTGCATGTTCATACTGCTTCCAGTCCGATCCGAGCTGATCATATTTTTTTCTCTTTTCCGGATCCCTGAGTACTTCGTGCGCCTCTCCTATTTCTTTGAATTTATCCTCTGCCTCCTTGTTATCAGGATTCCGGTCGGGATGATATTTAACGGCTAGTTTGCGGTAAGCCTTTTTTATTTCATCCTGGGAAGCATCTTTTGACACACCCAGTATTTTGTAATAATCCTTATATTGCATAATAAAACTATTTATAATCCTCCCTGTTATTTTACCCAATGCATCAGATTCAAACAGAAACATGCCTGTCCGCTCTCTGGCAAAGCAAAATATTCAGGTGAGAAATAAAATATCAGTTTAAAAAAAATAACATAGTCACCAATATAATCTTCAAAATCGGGACCAAAACATTTGTGTCCTTCTATCCGGTCAAAATGTCGCATTAAATCTTCCAGCAAAGACAAAATGACTTTCAGGCCGGTAATGCAATTTACGAATAATATAGAATTAATTTTTAAATTTGTTGCTGAACCTTAGTCTTAACATATGGAGCCAATAATATTTTCGAAATACTTAATACTATTATCCTGCCCATAATAACCTGCCTGTAAGAAATATTAAAACACCGTTTTGATAGAAAGCTGTCCGCATTTAAGGCTGAACTTTTTACAAATGTGTTTGTTGTAAGATAATGTCTCATTCCTTATAACCCAATGTTATGATCATAATTATTTCTCCTGCAAAGAAGCTTGATTTCCATAAAGAAGTACTGGCCGATGTAAAATATACCACACCTCGATTTCTTGACAGATCAGACAGGTTAATAAAGGAATTACGGAAACTCTCCCCAAAAGATATCTCGGTCCTGATGAATGTAAGCGAAGATATAGCAAACCTCACATTTGAAAGGCACTCAAAATGGAAAACACCTTTTGACTCCGGGAATGCCAAACCTGCGTTGTTTGCTTTTCAGGGTGATGTTTACCGCAGTATGGATGCAAAAAGTTTTTCCGGAAAGGATTTGGATTATGCTCAGGATCATCTCCGGATCATGTCGGGACTCTACGGAGTATTACGTCCTCTGGATCTGATACAGCCCTACCGGCTGGAAATGGGCATAAAACTAAGGTTGCCCGGCAAAAAAGATCTTTATGGATACTGGACAGAAACAATAACCACTGCAATAAATGAGGAGCTCAAAAAACAGAATGAAAAGGTACTGATCAACCTTGCCAGTCAGGAATATTTCAAGGCTGTCGATACCCATAACCTGGATGGGGAAGTTATCACTCCTGTTTTCAAGGAATTTAAGGATGACAAATTTAAAGTAGTTGGCATACTTGCCAAAAAAGCCCGAGGATTGATGAGCCGCTTCATAATCCGGAACAAACCGGAAAAAGCTGAAGAGATAAAACACTTTGAATCAGAAGGCTATCATTACGACGATAACCTAAGCTCAGGGAATGAATGGGTTTTTACAAGGTAATCTTTAAATAATCTGCAGCACAATGCCCTTAAGATAGTCTCCTTCCGGGTGAAAAATGCTTACCGGATGATCTGGAGGCTGTGAAAGCAGATGCATTATTTTTCCCTCTCGTCCGCATTCCAAAGCTGCAGAGTAAACCGCCTGTCTGAACTCCTTTTTGCCCACTACCTGTGAACATGAAAAAGTAAAAAGCAGTCCCCCTGGTTCGATAAATTCCATAGCTCTGGCATTAAGTCGCTTATATGCCTGAAGTGCATTATTGAGGGACTTACGGTTCTTCGCAAATGCAGGCGGATCAAGTATAATTATATCATATTTATCATTTGAATCCCTGAAAAAGTCATACACCTCACTGCAGTAGAGCTTGCTCCTTCTATCTTCAGGAAAATTCAGTCCAATATTTTCTCCGGCCAGTTCAATGGCCCTGCTTGAGCTGTCAACCGTGTGGACTACGGTGGCTCCTCCTCTCAAGGCATAGACAGAGAATCCGCCCGTATATCCAAACATGTTTAACACTCTCTGTTTTGATGAGTACTTCTGCACCAGCTTCCTGTTTTCTCTCTGATCAATGAAGAACCCGGTCTTTTGTCCCCCGATCCAATCCACGCGGAATCTGTTCCCATATTCCATAACAACAGTATCATCAGATTCACCATAGATATATCCATCACTTCTCTTCTCCTCAGTCCTCATTTTTTCGGAAGGGCTCTTATCATAAACGGCCTTTACATTCATGCCGGGTAATTGTTGCAAGACCGAGGCAAGCTGTTCCCTGATCCGGAACATCCCTGCAGAATGCGCCTGAAAAACAACTGTCCCGTTATAGAAATCGGCAATAAGTCCCGGAAACCCGTCACCTTCGGCATTGACCAATCTGAAAACACTGTTCTGTTCTCCATTGGACAAGCCTGCCTTTATTCTCAATGAGAGAGCTTTTTCAAACTTCATTCTCCAGAATGCATCAGAGGGTTCGGTATAACTGAAAGAAAGCATGCGGACCGCTATAGAACCGGAATGATAATGGCCTGTACCCAGACATTCACCGCCTGAGGAGTAAACTGCCACATATTCCCCCTCGCCCGGCAGGTCCTGCATTTTACCAATAGCGCCTGAAAAGAGCCAGGGGTGAAAGCGTTTCAGAGAATGTTCCTTGCCAGGTCTTAAAATTATCTTCTTCAAAAATTCTGTATTATTGGGTTATTACCGGCATGACCCGGCACAATTCATCAAACAGCCGGCATTTCTTCCTGTTAATTCTTTTCCATTACAATTACCGTGGCGATCTCATCGGGAGCCTTCCCGGCAAGATGCAGACTGATATTATCGCCTTCAACATCAAAATCTACCGGCGAACGGCCGGGATCAGAAAGCAGCCACACGCGATCTATATCATTAATATTCTGAACAGATAATTTTCCGTCTTCAGGCCAATCAAAGACATGTGCGTAAATGCGATTACCCTTAACAGTATACCTTCCCCATCCGGGGAGGTCTACCGGACTGGGATCAACACCATATACGGCTTCACCGTTAGTATCGAGCCACCTTCCCATATCTTCAAGTCTCTCAACACTGGGGCCGGGAATAAGTCCCTCAGCATCAGGCCCCACATTAAGAAGCAAATTACCTCCCTTGGATGCAATATCAATCAGATTACGAATAAGTGTCTCTGAAGATTTCCAGTTGTGGTCAAAATGCTTATATCCCCAGGTATCGTTCATTGTCAAACACGCTTCCCATTTCAATCCCGGCATTCCCGTTGCAGGGATCTGCTTTTCAGGCGTGCCGAAATCTCCCGCAAAATCACCCTCTTCATTCATGCCTTCCATTCCCCTGCGGCCTACATCTACCCTGTTATTGATGATCAGGTCGGGCTTGATGTTCCGGAGGTAATTGTACATATCTTTTCCCATTTCTGAAGTATAATCAGGGATCCATTCGCCATCAAACCAGAGGACACCGATATCTCCATACTCTGTGAGCAGCTCTTTTAACTGTGGTTTCATAAAGTCCTCTACATAATCCGGAAAATCGGGATTGACATCACCGGAACGCCTACCCCGGTTATAGTCGGGTTCAAATATCGCCTGTGCGTCAGGATGGTGCCAGTCCATTATAGAATAATAGAACCCGAGCTTTATGCCCTCCTTCTCACAGGCATCAGCAAGTTCTTTAAGAATATCACGTTTGAAGGGAGTGGCCTCCACCACATTCCAGTCAGTATAATCAGTATCCCACAGGCAAAAACCATCATGGTGCTTTGAGGTTATAATAATATAATTCATTCCGGCATTTTTTGCCACCGAGACCCACTCCTGTGCATCAAATTTCACGGGGTTAAACTGAGGGGCAAACTGTTCATATTCGGAAATAGGTATCTGGAGACTATTCATTATCCATTCCCCAATGCCATCCACCTTTTCACCGTTATACTCACCAGCGGGCACCGCATAAAGTCCCCAATGAATGAACATTCCGAATTTGGCATCATCCCACCAGTCCATCCTTGTCTCAATTTCCTCCTGGGATTCATTAAGATAGTTGATTTGTTGTTGTTTGCATCCGTTCAGAAGCAATAACGAAACTGCCAGAATAGTACTAAGAATTAAAGGCTTCATCTATATATAATTTAGTTATCAATTAATTTAGCTTTAACGACAGGCAAATTAATCATTATTTGGCATTTTATCACAATAATTATATAAATCAATCCGGCTGCCTTTATGACTGGTGATTAACAACCATGGGGCAGGACAGATAATAATCAGTGGTCTGCTATAAGTTTCCGGTATATCTCGTGACATACCCAGGCATCGGTTGCGGCATATACAAGTTGAGCATCAGTGAGCACCGTCCTTTCCCAGTTTGAAACCTGCTGTGCTTTGGATATCTGAATCCCAAGTACAATCCCGGCCATTTTTCTCAGTCCGCTATCACTTATATTATAATCTTTCACCATATCCTGAAGTTCAACAAATCCTCCCGGCATAAAATTATGGAGTTTCCGGAGCGATTTAATATCATCTCTTATGGCTGCACCAACCTTTAATATCTTTCTGTTTGCCATCAATGCCGCCAGGGAAGGAGGTAATCCAATCTTGTTTAACCTGAAAATAAAGGCTCTATTTTCCGTTGCAAGCTGCAGAAGTGCCACCTTGTTGAATACTCCTTTCTTAAAAGCAGGCTTTGTTTCGGTATCAAACCCGAGCAGGTCAACTCCTTTGAGCATTTCAACTGCACTGGGTACCGATTCGGGCCTGTCAACCACTATGATCTCTCCATTAAACGATGATAAGGGCAAAGCCCTTATCTCATCTCCAGATATTGACTGTTCGTATGAATTAATCCTCATCCTCATCCTCATTCCAAAGTTTTTGTCTTTGTGAAAATATCCATTTATCAGTATCCCGGGAAGTGATCTGTTCTCCCTCTCCACCCTGTTCTTCATCTTCATCCTCTATGGTTACAGCACCATGAAGCAGATAATGAAGGGCACGAAGACTGTTAAGTAATTTTTGTCCCCAGTTCTGATCAAAATGTTGCATGCACTCCCATAAAGCATCATTCATCAGTTCCACAGTCCCCATCCGGTAAAGCATAACAAAATCTTTAATATCCTGGTAGATATCCGCCAGGTTTTCGGCGATACTTCCTCCCACTTTATCTTCAGTATCCTTTATTACGGGATCCAGCACCTCGGGATAATCATTATACCTGCCCAGTTTTTGCAATACGCCGTCATGAACGGACTGCCAGTCCTCCTCCTTTACAAATCTCTCGGTCCCGTCTTCAAATATCGCTTCTGTTGAGGGTAAAAGTGTCGCTTTATAATACAGCAAAGGAAGAATTTTACGGCTTTTATCAACAAAGTCAGCCCTTGCAAAACTATCCGCCTGTTCAAGAAAGGTGCACATTTCATTTGCAACTGCAACAAACTCGATTACGGGTCCCGAATAGACCAGTGTTTCCCTGTCAATATCCATATTTATCTTTTTTACCCGGCCAGCCGGATTATATATTTCAATGCAAAATTAGTAAAAGTAAATAAACTAAGTAAATGGCAAACAGCTATCCTTTCCATTTAACAATATTGCCTGGTCCGTGGATAAGTAAATTATTATCCAGAAGCCAGCGGATAACTTTCAAACTTTTCCCGGGTGAATAATCGAGCTTTTCAACGAGTTCATCAGACTGTATCTTACCATGCCGTAACAACTCCTTTATATCTCCTGCTATCATATCAAACTCATACTGACTGAGATCAAGGTCATTCTTTTTTGCACAAACATCACAGTGGCCACATCTCACAGCATTTTTCTCTCCGAAATATTCCAGCAGAAATTTGCTGCGGCAACGGGTAGTAGATGTCGCATAAGAAAAAACAGAATTGAGTTTTGAAATATAATGTTCTTTACGTGATTTATATGAAGATGTGGAGATATAGAGGGAATCCTTATCAAGCCTTTCTGTATTCATTATGATAAGAGGAGATTTTCTCCTGGGAATATAGCTGATTATTTTCATTTTACTTAGTCTGACAAGGTATTGATAAATAACCTCACGGGTAGTCCGCGATTTCCTTGCGAGAAACTCTTCATCTATAGAAGAAAATCCCGAAAATACACCTGAATACGATCGCAGAAGAAGTTTTATAAATCCATCAAAAGCTGCATTAGCAACCTGAAACTTATACAATTCATCTCTTCCTACCAAAAAATGAATTTTGGAAGGATTGTTGATCTCATCTGTAAGCTCAAGGTAACCTTCGGTTTCAAGTGATTTAAGACTATAATATGCAGTCATTATATTTAGCTTATACCTTGATGCAAAATCCATAATATTAAAGTCCAGTACAGCTCCTTTTCCACCGCCGAAAGGAATCTGGAAATAACTGCCCAGCGACTGGTACACCTGCCTGATAACTTTAATTTCAGGAAACCGTAAAGATATCCTCTTGCCGGCATTGACTTTATCTGCATCATTATACAGCAATATCGCAAAAGCAAGTTTATCATCTCTACCTGCTCTTCCGGCCTCCTGGAAATATGATTCCAGCGTATCGGGAATATCGAAATGGATAACAAACCTGACGTCGGGTTTATCGATACCCATGCCAAAAGCATTCGTAGCAACTATTACCTTTGTTTTTCCCTCCATCCACTCCTTTTGTTTCAATGTCCTTGTATCCGTACCCAGTCCCGCATGATAATAATCAGCACTTACCTTATTATTGGACAGAAACTTTGCCAGCTCAGAAGTCCTCCTCCGGTTCCGGGCATAAATGATTCCACAGCCGGATATATTTTGGGTTATTTCCAGCAGCCGCCGGTGTTTATCTTCGGTAATATCGACCAGATAGTGCAGATTTTTTCTTTCAAAACTTGTTTTTATAACATTTGGGAAGGGAAAAATCAGCTTTTTCTGAATGTCCTCAACAACATCTGTTGTCGCTGTGGCCGTAAGAGCAAGAACAGGAACCCCGGGAAGCAGTTCCCTTAGTTCTGAAATCTTAAGATATGAAGGTCTGAAATCATATCCCCACTGGGATATACAATGCGCCTCATCAACGGCAATGAGATTAACCTTCATTTTTTTTACACGCTCCCTGAAAATGGCAGTACCGATTCTTTCAGGTGATATATAAAGAAATTTATAATCGCCATAAACACAGTTATCAAGTGACACATCAATCTCCATACGGCTCATTCCTGAAAAAACAGCCTGTGCCCTGATACCTCTTTTTAAAAGGTTCTCGACCTGGTCTCTCATGAGGGCAATAAGCGGAGTTACAACAATGCATATTCCTTCTGAAGCAAGAGAAGTCACCTGAAAAGTAACCGATTTACCTCCTCCCGTTGGGAGCAATGCAAGGGTATCCTTTCCCGACGCTACCGAGTTGATTATTTCCTCCTGCATAGGTCTGAAGCGGGAAAAGCCCCAGTAACGAACTAATATCTGATTGTAAATATTCAAGTTATCGGTCAATAAATTCAAATGTCTTAACAAAAATTGTATCAGTTACTTATTGGCAAAAAAACAAAAAATTTATTTGCATCCACTTATTTTTCGTAACTTAGCGCAATTTAAATATAACCAAATTTTAACAAAATGTCATTTGTTTACGATAAAATAAAAGGAGAAGGACTGACTTTTGATGATGTTCTTCTTATTCCTTCATATTCAGAAGTACTCCCCAAAGATGTTGACATATCTTCGGTTTTTTCCAGGAATATACCAATAAACGCCCCCATCGTCTCGGCAGCAATGGATACCGTTACCGAAGCCGACATGGCCATCGCTATTGCACGGCAGGGTGGCATAGGTGTAATTCACAAAAACATGAGCATAAAAGAGCAGGCCAGCCAGGTAAAGATCGTCAAAAGAGCTGAAAGCGGAATGATATATGACCCTATAACAATTGAAAAGACCAATACAGTAGGTGATGCCCTGAAGATCATGAAAGAATATAAAATCGGAGGAATTCCGGTTGTGGAAAACAATAAAAAGCTTATTGGTATAGTCACCAACCGTGATCTGAGGTTCCAGGATAATATGAGCAGGCCGGTAAGTGAAGTAATGACTAAAGATAATGTTGTAACCACTACTCAGACGAACCTGGAAAAAGCGACAGACCTTCTGCAGAAGCACAAGATTGAAAAATTGCCGGTTATAGACAAGGATAATAAACTGATAGGACTTCTTACATACAAGGATATCACCAAGGTCAAAGACAATCCATGGTCATGCAAGGATGCAAAGGGCCGTTTAAGAGTAGCCGCCGGCATAGGCGTGGCAAAGGACTCCATGAAAAGAATAGATGCACTGCTCGAAGCGGGTGTAGATGCCCTGGTAATTGATACTGCACACGGACATACCAAAGGGGTTTTTAAATTACTTGCCGATACCAGGAAAAAAACCGGCATTGTTGATATTGTTGTAGGAAATATTGGTACTGCTGATGCTGCCAGGGCACTGGCAGATGCAGGTGCAGATGCCGTGAAGGTTGGCATTGGGCCCGGTTCAATATGTACCACCAGGGTAATAGCCGGAGTAGGAATTCCCCAATTAACAGCAGTTTACGAAGTTTCCACTGCATTAAAGGGTACCGGTATACCTGTTATTGCGGACGGGGGCATAAGGTACTCGGGTGATATTGTTAAAGCCATTGCTTCAGGAGCAGATTCAATAATGGCCGGATCACTGCTGGCAGGTGTTGAGGAATCTCCCGGCGAAACGATTATCTACAATGGACGAAAATTCAAGTCCTACAGGGGAATGGGGTCAATTGAGGCTATGCAACACGGGTCAAAGGACAGGTATTTTCAGGAGATTGAGGATGATATTAGCAAATTGGTACCGGAAGGGATATCAGCGCGTATCCCTTATAAAGGGGTCCTGTCTGAGATAATATATCAGCTTATGGGTGGACTAAGAGCAGGAATGGGATATTGCGGCGCTCCTGATATTGAAACTCTTAAAAAGGCAATGTTTGTAAGGATAACCAACTCCGGCCTTAATGAAAGCCATCCTCACGGCGTCACCATAACAAGGGAGGCCCCAAATTACAGCAGATAAGCTTATCCTGATGTAATACTGGCCAGGATAGCCGGTCCAATAATTCACATGTTGTATTCATGCCATAATCAGATATAAATAACAGCTCAGCTAAACCAAACATTTTTGTCTGATGGACAAAACATTGTTAAAAAAAACATATAGCAGCACCTGCATAAAATATTTATTGTTTTCAGCAATATTTTTTTATCTGACCATCGGTTTATCCTTTTCACAAATTAAGGATGATGTTCTTCTGACCGTACAGGACAGGCAAATCACCATTACCGAATTTCTGCGCTTATGGGAAAAGAGTGATCATTTCAGAGATTCTCTGGATATTGATGAATATATGGAACTCTTCATTGATTTCCAGCTTAAGGTTGCACATGCACGTGAAGAAGGGATTCAAACAGAACCTGCAATCAGAAATGAAATTGCCAGGTACCGCAGAGATCTTGCCAGTAAGTATATGGGAGATCCGGAAACAGAAGAATATCTTGTCAGGGAGGCATATGAAAGGTTGCAATATGATATAGATGCAAGTCACATACTGGTAAGGCTGATCCCTGGTTATAGTCCCGAAGACACCCTTATGGCATGGGAAAAAGCAATGCAGATCAGAGAACTCCTCCTGGAAGGTGAGTCATTCGAAAAGATTGCAAGAGCCACCTCCGATGACCCCTCCGCCAAAACCAATTCCGGAAATCTTGGATATTTTACTGTGCTGCAAATGGCATATCCTTTCGAAAACGCTGTTTACAATACAGAATTAGAAGAAATCAGCCTGCCAGTAAGAACACGTTTCGGATATCATATAATACGGGTAAATGATGTCCGGAAGTCCAGGGGAGAAATAAAAACCGCCCATATATTGTTTGGCTTTGACAGCTATAATGAATCCGAAGCAGAAAAAATAGCCCGCGACACATACCAGGATATTCTTTCCGGCCAAAGCTTTGAAGCGCTGGCCAAAGAATTATCTACTGATTTCATTACTTCATCAGATGGCGGGGTGCTTCCATGGTTTGGCGCCGGCAAGTATCCCCCGGAATTTGAATCAGCAGCATTTTCATTGAATAAGTCCGGTGAAATTTCCGAACCTGTCCGCACTCCTTACGGATGGCATATAATAAAGCTGATTGATCAAAGAGGATTACCTTCATACGACCGGATAAAAGAACAACTTCTCGACAGGATCCGCAAACCCGGCAACAACAGATCCGGTCTTATCAAAAAGGCACTGGTGGAAAGGCTGAAAACAGAATGGA
>CAZFOO010000066.1:0-20116 GCA_964520585.1 uncultured Bacteroidales bacterium | reverse complement strand
GTCTGTATCCCTCAATTGTTTTTTTGTCAATTATATTTATAGACGATTCAACAAGGCTGTGTCCCCAGGTTGTCTGAAGAACATGACCGAGATCAACCATCAGTCCCCCGCTACTACCCTCCGGATATGAATACCTGTGCCAGCCTGTTCTTGATGTGGCGGAAAGCTCACAACGGATGTTCCAGGGTTTCAGTAGTACAGTGTAGTAACCGGGACTGGCATCCTCGTCCTCATGGCTGAAGTCGGCTACCGGTTTACCGGGAATATCTCCTGTAAAGGGCAGGAAAAGAATGTCGCCCATATCTCCAATGCCGGTCCCGCTTAGATGAGTATGACTGAAACCGTAAATGGTGGAGTCGGAGTAGTGGTATCCACTGGATGCATCCCAGCCCTCGATACGTGTGTCCGGACTGAGCTGAACACGCCCGAAGGGTACCACGGCACCCGGATAGGTGTGACCGTGAAAGCCGGTTCCTATCATAGGATCGACATAATCAACAGATTTCCAGGAAGCCTTATGGTTGCAGCCTGTCAGAATTAAGAACATTATAGTCAGGGCTGCCAATGGTAATTTATTCATATATAATATATTGAAATTAACAATCATCTGTTTATATTAGGTTTGCAAATGATATAAAGCATTTCGAACGGATGGAAACGCTATGGTTTTGTTGAACTCTGGCTGGTTTCTCAATTGCTTTTTTAATAGATAATGGTTATCAGTTTGAAATTAACTTTCTGTATTTGATGAAATTTAAATCTGGTTCATTTTATTATCAATTTCGGTGATTTTTGAATTGCAAATTTATTTTTTTTCAGGGTAATAACCTCACCGGGAAATTTATAATTATGCATTGATTAAGCAAACTCTTTATGGAAGTTATTATGTTTATTAATGGATTGGATTATTGAAAGTGATTATGCATATTTGTACTTTTGATCATATATACAAATATTAATTATTATATAATGAGTTTGGGTAAAGTAATTATTGCCGGGGGCGGGGTCGGGGGACTGGTTGCTGGCATTTATGCGCAAAAAGAGGGTTTTGAAAGTATTATTTATGAAAAAAATACTTTGCCTGGTGGAGAATGCACCGGCTGGAATCGTGATGGTTTTCATATAGACGGTTGTATCCACTGGCTGGTGGGAACAAAAGAGGGAAGGAATATGAACAGGATATGGAAGGAAACCGGAGCCCTTGAGGGAGTTGATGTCTACCAACCTGAAAGCTTCACCACGGTTATGCATGAAGAAGGAAACCTGGTTATATGGAGGGACATAAAAAAATTAAGGGAGAGTCTGCTTGAGTTGTCTCCGGGGGACAGGGATGCCATTGAGGAGTTTATTGAATCTGTTTATGCCTTCGGCAGCTTTGAACCATTGGTGGACAAACCGTCAGAAATGTTGAATTTTTTTGAAAAGATCAGGTTTATTTACCAAAACAGGAAGGTTTTCAAAAAAATTAATAAATACAGCCGGCTATCAATTAAGGATTATAAAGACAGATTTAAAAGTCCCCTGATCAGAACTGCCTTCGATCAGATAGTTCCTGAAAAATACAGTGCTTATAGTCTTTTTTTTACACTGGCCGCCTTTGTGGAAGATAATGCCGGCATTCCCAGTGGAGGATCAAAAGCCTTTTCAGAGCGGCTTGTGAAAAAATATGAAAGTCTGGGTGGTCAAATTGTTTATAATTCCTCCGTTAACGAAATAATTATCGATGGTAACAATGCAACCGGGATGATACTGGAAGGAGGGGAAAGGGTGTTTGGTGATTATATGATTACCGCATGTGATCCATATGTAGTATTTAATAAATTACTCAAAGGGAGTTTTTACGATGAGCAATTTACTGAAAGATATGAACAGAGTGAAACCTACCCGCTTCAAACTTCTGTTTATGCTTCATTTTCAGTCGATACCGATCTCTCTTCCTTTCCCAGGAATTCTGTATTCAATATCAAAGGACTATGTTTTGAGGACCAGACTATTGATAAGCTGTCCATGAAACATTTTTGTCACGAACCCTCTTTTTCTCCGGAAGGTAAATCCGTCATAGCCGTTTACCTGGATGCCGGGTATGAATGGTGGAGGGATCTCTATAATGATAAGAAGAGTTACAGAGATGAAAAGGAAAGGCTTGCCACCGATATTCTGAGACGTCTGGAAGAACGGTTTCCTGATTTATCAGGTAAACTTGGTGTTTTGGATATTGCTACACCTGTGACCTATGAGCGCTATTGCGGTGCATATAACGGATCCTGGCTTTCTTTTGGAACCACTCCTCAAAGTGAGCCGTTAAGGCATACAGGGAAGATAGAAGGAATCAAAAACCTTTATATGACGGGGCAGTGGTTCATGTCGCCCGGTGGATTGCCTGCTGCCGCTATAACCGGAAAGTGGACTGTTGCCAGAATGTGCAGGGACAAAAGCAAATTCACTCAATGACATTTCCGCGACCAGAGGGCGAGGCATTCAGGGAGTAAACTAAAATTATATCACCGGTATTCAAACGCTGATTATAAAGGCCATTTTACAGGGCGGTTGTCCTGTTGTGACCGGTACAATGCCGTGAATATCTCTACCGTTTTTCTTCCCTCTTCTGCAGTTACAACTGGTTGCCTGTCCCCGATAACAGATTGAATAAAATCCTCGTCCTGCAGTCTGATATAATATTCGGTAGCATCTACACTGTTAAAAATTTCCGAATCTTCTTTAACCCAGTTATCCAGCATTTTTTCTTCACCTGGTATTGTCCACAGATCGTTTACCGGTGGTTCCAGGATTCCCGACATTCCGGCAATGAACATTGCCCCTCCGTCTGTCTGCACACCTAAAGAGGCTCCGTTTGATCCGTGAATATGGACCTTCCCGTAAATACCGGGCTTCTGGGAATTACTGACCACGATATTTCCAATACCTCCATTTTTAAACTTCACCACGGCAACCGCAGTATCTTCAACCTCAATATAGGGATGGTTGATATTCCGCCACATGCCATATAATTCTTCCATTTCTCCACCCATGAACCATTGCATCAGGTCAATCTGATGGGGCGCCTGATTTACAAGTACTCCTCCACCTTCCTCTTTCCATGAGCCACGCCACGGATCACTTTCGTAATAGTCCCTGTCCCTCCATCCAAGCATAAGTATTGTACCCAGGGAAGGATTACCAATTTTGCCGCTGATGATCGCCTCATGCATACGCTGGCATGGTGAATAAAATCTCCTTTGACTTACCACACCCAGTTTTTTACCCGCGTCCCGGGCTGCCTTTATCATTGCGTCACAATCGCCTATAGTGGATGCCAGGGGTTTTTCGACAAGAACATTTGCTCCGGCTCTTAAAGCTTCTATGGCAGGTTCCCTGTGATGGGGGTGAGGGGTGCATATTACCACCACATCAAGTTTTTCTTTCCGGATCATCTCATCTATGAGAGTGTATGAGTTTACTCCATATTGGCTTGCAAAGTCCATTCCTTTCACTTCTGAGCGGCTGAAAACAGCTTTAAACCGGGAGTTTTTTGCGTTTTTGAGTGCCCGCGCATGCAGATGTGCCACTTTGCCACATCCTATGATTCCAGTAAATAGTTTTTTTGTCATGACTTGTTTATTTCAGTCCGGTAGATAGTTGGCCGGTTATCTTTGACTGCTAGTTGGTTATGGTATTAAGACAACTTTATTAAGTCCTTTCTCCTTTTCATATAGCCTCATGAACCATTCCGCACCCTCTGAAAGAGGTGCCTCGGCGCTGAGAATAATATCTGTATTGATCATTTCCCTGTTAAGAAGATCAAGTACGGGTTCATATTCTCCATTAATAGCGCATGATCCCTGCAACCTTAACTGGCGGGTAACTATTGCCTGAAGTGGTATTTCCACGGAAGGAGTAAGGTTGCCCAGCATGGTAAGCGTGCCTCCTTTTCTTAATGAACTGATTGCTTTATCAAGGGCGGATGCAATGCCGACAACCTCAAATGAAATGTCTGCACCACGTCCGTTTGTTATGCCAAGGATTTCACTGTTAACTTCTGTTTTAGCCGGATTAAGCATCAGCGTGGCACCGAGCTTTTCAGCCAGAGCCAGCTTATCATCGTCAATATCTACGGCAACGATCTCCCTGCATCCCGCAATTCTGAGCATTTGTACTACAAACAGGCCTATCATGCCCGTTCCTACAACAACTGCCGTATCATTAATATTTAAGGGAGTGAGGTTAACAGCGTGCAGGGCAACAGCTGCCGGTTCGACCATGGCAGCCCTGGTGAAGCTGACATTATCGGGTATCCTGTATAAAATATGCTGGGGAACCGCAACATATTCGGCGTAAGCACCGTTACGCCTGAATTCTTTGGCAGACACACCCAGTACCATCCTTCCATCACTTAGATTATACATTCCTTTCCTGGTGTACCAGTCCTCCAACGGATAAATAGTTGAATCGAAAGTAACCCTGTCGCCTATCTTCCAGTCCCTTACATTTTCACCGGTCTCCAGGATGGTGCCGCTCGCTTCATGCCCCATTATTATTGGAGGTATTCTTCTTCCGGTGCTTCCATCCATCCCGTGAACATCGCTGCCACATATTCCGGCGGCCTTAACCTCTATCAGGACCTCATCAGCCTTTACGGAAGGATCGGGAACGTCTTTATAATCCAGTTGCATGTAGTCGGAGAGAACAAGTGCCTTCATATTATAAGATTTAGGTTAACAGTATAATAATCGCCAGTTATTAAAGTGTTTATTCAGGAAATTAACCCGGACAGCCTCAGAAGAAATTTCTAAAGCAAATCTATTAAAACTATCGGGAATAATTGCACAGCAAAGAATTGATAATAATCCGGCATATATTTTCCATTCGGGTAAAGTAGGGTTATTAATTTGTTTAACAATGAGTTACTAATTCATGGTCCGGATAATCTGTTTTTTACTTCATGGAATGCTCATACTTTGTAGTAATTTGTTTACAGCATTAAAAATTAATATATTGCATAATATAAATTAACATTTTAGACTAAGAAAAACAGCTATGAAAAAAACAATTTCCGGAATCACCATAGAAGTGATACAGGGAGACATAGCATCACAGTCCGGCATTGACGCTGTTGTAAATGCGGCAAACGCCCGGCTGGAAATGGGCGGAGGCGTCGCCGGAGCTATACACCGTACTGCCGGTCCCGGACTTGAAGAAGAGTGCAGACCACTGGCACCCATTAAGCCGGGCGAGGCAGTAATTACGGGTGCGCATAACCTGCCAAACAAGAATGTAATTCATTGCCTGGGACCTGTTTACGGACGTGATAAGCCGGAAAGCAAATTACTGGCCGATTGCTACAGGAATGCTCTCCGGCTTGCAGAGGAAAATATTATAGGATCAATTGCCTTCCCGGCTATTTCTGCAGGTGCATTTGGATATCCGGTAGAGGATGCTGCCAGGGTGGCCCTGACAACTGTAAGTGAGGTATTGCCCGATCTCAATAATGTTGAGCATGTACGTTTTGTCCTGTTCAGCGAAAACGACCTTCAGATATTTAGCAAGACTATGGATTCATTATTTTCTTAACACATTCCTGTGCTGCAAGCCAACCGGTAGAAAAGGCTATCTGGAGATTAAACCCACCTGTGTTGGCATCTGTATCAATTACCTCTCCGGCAAAAAAGAGATTTCCGGTTATTCTGGATTCCATAGTCCTGGAATCGATCTCTCCGGCAGGTACACCTCCGGCGGTGATGATTGCTTCTTTGAATCCGGGATGGCCAGTTACAGTAAACCGCAGATCTTTCATCAGTAACCGGATTTTTCTCCGTTCTTTTGAATTTAGCTGGTGACAAAGTTTGTTGTTGTCAATGCCGGTTAATTCTGTGAATAGCGGGATAATATCTCCCGGAAGCCATAATCTGAAAACACTTTCAATTCTTTTTTTTCCATTCGCATCAAGATCTCTCAAAAGACGGGCGTCCAGTTTGTTCTCATCAAGCGCCGGTTTGAGATCGATGCCTATTTCCACATTGCTTCCCCTGTATAGTTCTTCCAAAACAATCCGGCTCAACGTCAGTATTATTGGACCGGTTAATCCATAGCGGGTAAATGAAAGTTCACCGAACTCTTCAGCTCTCTTCTTATTGTTGACCCAGACCAATGCCTTTACATTTTTAAGACTCAGGTTCAGGAGTTTTCCTGCAATATCACCTTTAGTTACCAGTGGAGCCAGGGCAGGTCTAACCTCACTTATGCTGTGTCCGGCCTGTTTTGCCAGTTCATAACCATCGCCGGTTGACCCGGTAGCCGGATAGGATTTGCCGCCGGTACAAATTATTACCGACCTCGCATGTACATTAAGCTCACCCTTGCCCGTTAAAACCGATATGCCGGTCACCGATCCCTCACTAATCAATAATCTATTAACCGTGGACTGATAAAGAATATCGATATTTTTATTTCCCATCCATTTCATCAGGGCATTGAGTACATCTGTTGCCTTATTGCTGACCGGAAAAACCCTGTTCCCTCTTTCGGTAACTGTTTCAACTCCATAGCTATGCAAAATATTCAGTATGTCATCAACAAAAAAACTATGAAATGCATGTTTCAGATAACGTCCGCCGGGAAATATATTTTTATAATGGATGGATTTTGGCGAGTTGTTGGTAATATTACAACGTCCCTTGCCGGTAATGGAAAGTTTCCGGCCTGCCTGTTTCATTTTTTCGATAAGAAGAACTTTGGCTCCCATATGAGCAGCCCTTCCTGCTGCAATGATACCGGATGCACCGGCACCAACTACAACTACATCGTAGATCCTGTCTACCTTTTCCCGGCTGTCATCATATTTTTTGATCATAGGGGTACACCATCAGATAAGGATGATCCGGGATCATGGTTTCCGGATCAAAATGCAACTATGTGGGCAAAATTAAGAAAATTATCCTTACACAGAAGATAAGGGAACTATAAGACAAAAGTTCTATATTTGCCGGAATAAAAATATGAATGATGCAGCATTAAGGCCGAAAATTAATAAATTGGATAAATTTCCTGCAAATCTCCTGGATTATTCTAATGAAGCTTGATAAATTTGTATTAGCACTTACCGGAACAGTCATTTTAGCCTGGTTATTTCCACAGACATCATCAGATCTGACGGGGACAATTCTGAAGCACGCAAGTACGCTCGGGATAGCTCTTATTTTCTTTTTCTATGGACTTAAACTGAGTGCCGATAAGATAAAACAGGGACTGGGAAACTGGAGGTTGCATCTGCTGGTTCAATCCGCTACATTCATAATATTCCCCTTCATTATTATCTTATTCCGTCCCTTCATCCAAAGTGAACAGCAGGAGATATTGTGGCTTGGACTGTTCTTTCTTGCAGCACTGCCGTCTACAGTATCCTCCTCTGTGGTAATGGTGTCTATGGGCAGGGGTAATATTCCCGCTGCCATCTTCAATGCAAGCATTTCAGGCATAATAGGCATTGTGATCACTCCCATATGGATGGGTTTGTTTATGCAGCAGACAGCGACAGGTTTTGACTTTTCAGATATTTACGTGAGACTGATCATCCAGATAATTGTCCCCGTCATTGCCGGCATAATCCTTCAGTCCCGGTGGCATCACCTTACAATCAAGTATCGAAGGGGTTTGAGCATATTCGACAAGACCGTCATACTTATTATTGTATATAACAGTTTCGCCAGATCCTTTAGTGACCAGGTTTTTAGTTCTGTGAAGGTAACCGATCTGGTGATCCTGTTAACAATTGTAATTGCCCTGTTTTTTCTTATTTACGGGATCATATTTGCAATTACAGGATTGTTCCGGTTTAGCAAGGAAGACAGGATAACGGCCCTGTTTTGCGGCTCACAAAAATCGCTGGTCCACGGAAGTGTTTTTGCCAGGGTATTATTCAGTGGTTTTGCCTATGCAGGGATCATTCTTGTACCATTAATGCTTTTTCATGCCCTGCAAATATTTATAACAAGCATAATTGCTGAAAAATACGGAAAAAGGGAAGATGATAATAGTTTATCTTAATAACCTTATCTTAATAACCTTATCAGGAACCAAATATAACCGGATATAAATCTAAATCTCAAGTTATGGACCCAATTATCCTTGTACTTATAATTATCACCGCGGTTGCATCTCTTTTGTTTCTTGTACTGAAATTGAAAATCCACGCTTTTGTTTCACTGATGCTGGTCAGCATTATAACCGGATATCTGGCCGGCATGACCCCTTCTTCGATCCTGGAAACCATTCAGGAGGGTATGGGAGGCACCCTTGGTTTTATTGCCGTAGTTGTAGGTCTGGGAGCCATTTTCGGGAAAATACTTGAATATTCCGGTGGTGCAGAAGCACTGGCCCAGTTTATGATAAGAAAGTTCGGGGTTGAAAAAGCACCCTGGGCACTTAGCGTAACCGGATTTATAATTGCAATACCCGTTTTTCTTGATGTTGCTTTTATTATCCTGGTGCCAATTCTTTATGCTCTTTCGAGGAAAACAAAAAAATCACTATTGCTCTATGGCATACCCCTTCTTGCCGGACTTGCCGCCACGCACAGTTTTATTCCTCCTACTCCCGGACCGGTGGCTGTGTCGGAAATAGTAGGGGCTAACCTCGGCTGGGTCATTTTACTGGGTTTTGCAGTGGGCATACCTGTTGTTATTCTTGCCGGACCCGTCTTCGGGCGTTATATAAGTGAGAAAGTGAAAATATCGCCCCCGGCTGAAATGTTTGTGCCGGTTACCGGTAATGAGGGTTCTTCAGAGGATTATCCTGCCTTCGGACTGGTAATTACCATCATAGGATGTCCGCTGGTACTTATTCTGTTTAATACCATTACCGGTGCACTGGTTGATACCGGCTTTCTGCCTGATAATTTCCTTACCAGCTTTACAATCTTTATTGGTCATCCCTTTTCGGCGCTGCTTATCGCCACATTTCTTGCCATGTATTTTCTTGGCATTAAAAGAGGAACAAAAAAGAAAAAACTGCAGGAGATCAGTAATGCCTCACTTGGACCAGCAGGAATTATAATTCTGGTCACCGGAGCAGGAGGAGTCCTGAAACAGGTATTGATAGACAGTGGAATAGGTGAGAGTCTGGCTCAGGCCGTAGCCTCGGGCAGTATAAATCCCGTTGTTCTTGGCTGGCTGATTGCTGCTGTAGTGAGGGTTACACAGGGATCGGCCACCGTAGCCATGATCACGGCAGCAGGAATTATAAGTCCCATATTACCCGTATTTGAACTGGCTCAGCCACAGGAGGCTCTTTTGGTTATATCGATAGCGGCAGGAGCAACTATTCTCTCCCATGTCAATGACAGCGGATTCTGGCTGGTTGGTAAATACCTTGGCATGGATGAGAAACAGACATTGCAGACCTGGACGGTGATGGAAACAATTATTGCAGTGAGCGGACTGTTATTTTCATGGCTGCTATACCAGATGTTTTAAACATTAACAGCATTTTATTAAAATGATCGTGGTGCTACAAAATTATGTTGGATAGATTGGCACCCCAGAGTTTTTAATCACTTCTTGCTTCCGGCAACGGGCCTGGCATGATATAACCGCATCAAGGCAAGGGTTTCAATTAATAATTAGGACCTTCCTTTCCAGGACCTTTCTTTCCGGGACCTTCATTTGAACAAAATAATGTAAAATGCATTATATGTATGTAAGTTGGATTTTAAAACAGCTTAAGCGAAAAAATATGCACTATACCAGGCTTTATTCAGATGAGAACGGGGACAGCTTTTTTGAGCATGTGGAGGTCCCTCTTCATGATCAGGGAGCAATCGGTTATCTTTCCGATAATTTTGATGTTAAATCACTCCAGTTCAGACTTAATGACGCGGACTATGACTGGGATTTTCATAATGCTCCTGCCAGGCAGTTTATAATACTTCTTGACGGGGAGGTGGAAATAACCACCAGTTCCGGAGAAACAAGAAGGTTCAGCGGGGGAGATGTTCTCCTGGTTGAAGATACTAATGGGAAAGGACATCGCACAAAAAATGTAAAACAGCAGATACGCAGGTCTGTCTTTGTGAGGATATGAGTGCTGCAGGAATGCGTTTCTGAAAAATGGGGAAAAATATGAAATACAATAGAATATCAGGATTGCACCATGTAACGGCATTATCATCAGACCCTCAGAAAAATCTAAATTTTTATGCAGGAGTTCTGGGATTGAGAATGGTAAAGAAGACAATCAATTTTGATGCACCCAATGTCTACCACCTGTATTACGGTGACGGGGAGGGGGCTCCAGGTACACTCATTACTTTTTTCCCTTACCCGGGTATAGTCAGGGGGCGTAAGGGATCAGGCCAGATGACGGTTACCTCTTTTTCCATTCCCCCGGATTCGTTAGGGTACTGGATGAAAAGGCTGGATAAATTCAAGATTCAATATTCAGGGCCAAAAACAAGATTTGATAATGAGGAATATATCTATTTTGAAGATGACGATGGACTTGGTATTGAATTAGTGGCAAATGATGGTGATTACAGGGAAGGATATAATTACGGCCATATTCCGCGTAAGCATACCATAAAGGGGTTTTACGGAGTTACCCTTGACCAGCAGAGCCATGAGAGAACTGCAGAATTTCTTATGGAGCGGTTGGATCATAAACTTGTCAAGGAGAAGGAAGGCCGGCTCAGGTTTTCTCCTGACGGTGAGATTGGGGGACTGGTTGATATTGTCACCTCCGGTCAGACTACGGGCAGGCAGGGCGGCGGTACGGTCCACCATGTCGCTTTTGCCACGGCTGATTGGGATACGCAATTAAAGGTAAGGGAGGATCTTACAGATGCCGGAATAAATGTTACACCTGTAATAGACCGGCAGTACTTTCATTCAATTTATTTTCGGGAGCCGGGAGGCATTTTGTTTGAAGTAGCAACAAATCCTCCCGGAATGGCTGTCGATGAAAACCCGGAAAACCTCGGAGAAAAGCTTAAACTGCCCGAATGGCAGGAAAACAACAGGGAGGAGATTGAAAATAATCTTGAAACAATCAGATTTGACGTTGAAAAATTCAGGGACTGATGCATAAATTCGATATTAGAGAGAAAGGTTCTAGTTTGCGAGAAGCATCCAGAGCCTTGGTAATTTTACACGGGCGCGGTTCTACAGCCGAAAATATATTGCCTCTTGCTGATTATTTTACAGATGATACATGGTACATTGCTGCCCCTCAGGCTACCGGACTACAGTGGTATCCCTATAGTTTCATGGCTCCTTCAGATAAGAATGAACCATGGTTGGGCAGTGCAATCGACTATGTGCGAAAAATAATTGAAGATATCTCCGGATATGTTGATTACCAGGATATATACCTGATGGGGTTTTCCCAGGGAGCTTGCCTTTCGGCTGAAGTAGCAGCGCGTTACGCATTAGGTTACGGGGGGTTGGCTGTTTTTACCGGGGGACTAATAGGGGAGATGCTTAACGCGGAAAATTACAGCGGGCATTTTGAGGGCACCAGGATCTATATGAGCAACGGAGATGATGATCCCCACATACCAATGGGGCGTTCGGCCGAAACCAGGGATCAGCTTATAAGGATGGGGGCAGATGTCAAGATGGATATTTTCCCCGGAAGGGAACACACCATAATACAGGAAGAAATTGATAATGCCTATAATTTTCTTTTTTTATCCGATAAACAGGAGAATTCTCCTTAGTGGTTACCGTGCATGATGCTTAAGTCCCCGATATGCTACTCACACGGACTTCGTTAATGAATACGGATTTCTTACCTGTACAGGTAATATTAAGCCTGTGCATTGCCCTGGTGCATGCGATATATAACATTCTGTTATCAATAACGGATTTATAATTCTTTTCAGAAGCAAAAGGAACAATAACCTGATCAAATTCCAATCCCTTTGACAAATGAGCCGTGGTAATGACGATACCATTCACGAATGACACACTCTGGGAATTCAGCAGGTAGATTTTGGGTAAATGTTGTTTTAGCTGTTCATACAGATGATCTGCCTGCTTTTGAGTTTTACATATAATGCCCAGTGAATTATCTTTTGATCCTTCAAAATCACCTGCAAGATTAACGATTTTATTTATTTCATCATTAGTGTTACTGAAACCGTATAAACCTGGTTCATATCCATGCCTTTCTATGGCAACCAGATCATCATTTCTGGAAACGGATTGAGCGAATTCTGTAATTTCATAAGTTGAACGGTAGCTTTTGCAGAGCTTAACCATGTCGGCGTTAAGGAAAACCTTTTGAATATCTTCGGCTGTTGATGATCCGAAGGGGTTTACCGACTGATTGGTATCGCCAAGTATGGTCTTTTTGCAGGTGAACAACCGGGCTATAACTGCATACTGAACAGGAGTATAGTCCTGCATCTCATCAATTATAAGATGTTTGACCCGGTTTTCTGTTTTTATACCCTCCAGCCTGATTTTAAGATATATGAGGGGGAAAACATCCTGGTATTCAAACCCCGAACGACTGTTTTTAAATAGTTCGGGGCTGCCCAGCCAGGTGTAAAAATTTTTATACAGATCGCGCAGATTGCTGATTTTAAGCATCTTTTTTATATCATTCTCAATCTTTTTGACATCCGGTGCTTTGAGTTCCTGCTGGTGGGTAAACCTTAAAAAATCAGCGACCTGGCTGGCCACTACCGCAAATCTTTTAAAGAGGGGCACCCGGCTAAATGCCATAAATTTTTGTGCGACAAAAGTATATGGGACATAGTATCTTCCGACTTTGAGATCATTGGGCACAAAAAATTCATTTTCAATATGCGTGACATATTGATTTAGCTTGTTCAGCATCTCCTTTGAAGCCTTGAATTCGATACGCCGGATAAAATCCCGGTCTTCCTTTTCCAGCAGCCGGGCAACCTGGTCGAAAAAGCTCCCGAACCTGTATTTATTTGCCAGCAGTTTACCTGCCAGCTCTTCCATGCCTGTCTCCCCAATTTTCTCCTCACCCAACTCAGGCAATACGTTTGAGATATAATCCGCAAAAATCTTGTTAGGTGATATTATAAGAATGTCTTTGGATGATATAGTATCCTTAAATCTGTAAAGCAAATAGGCTATCCGGTGCAGGGCAATGGAGGTTTTTCCCGATCCTGCCACTCCCTGGATAATCAGAACCTGTGAAGAATCATTTCTTATAATGGTATTCTGGTCACGCTGAATGGTGGCCACAATGTTTTTCATTTTTTCATCGGTTGCCCTGCTCAGCTCCTGCTGAAGAATATCGTCGTGAATATTCAGTGAGCTCTCCAGCATAAAATCCATTTTACCCTCTCTGATACGGTATTGCCTCTTCAGGGTAATCTCTCCGTTTATTTCCCCGGAAGGGGAATCAAACCCTGCTTCACCCAGCTCAAAATCATAAAACATTGATGAGACAGGAGCCCGCCAGTCATGTATCAGATTCGCATGCTGATCCGGATCGAAGAAAGAATGTATTCCTATATAAACAGGTATGTATTCCCTGCTTCCGGCCTCAGTAAAATCTATACGGCCAAAATAGGGTGATGTAAGAAGCTTCTGGAGCCTTTTCTTTTTTGCGGCAGCCGATTCCCCTGTCAGTGCCGTCTGGGTGATAGATTGCCTTATTGACACCTTTTCGGCATGATCCATTCCTGCCCTGTTTTCCCAGAGATAGTCCTTAAATTCCTGGACATCCTTTGAATGGGAGTTCATATTACCTTCGGTTCTGTTTATTTCACCCCCTAGTTTGTCCTTGATCTTCTCAAGAAATTCCTGTTCTTCCTTCTCGGTTTTATTGATCATGGACTGCTAATGCGATTTATGATTCTTCCGCCAAACACTTTTGAACCTCTAATTATGTGAGGGGCTGGTAAACTGACAGAAAGTAATACTTTTTTCCGGCTGCGAAATTAACAATAATTATCCTGCCCGGCAAGCTATCCGGCAAGGAGAAGATTTATGCCTTCAACAAAACCCAGCGCACGAAAATGATCTCTGATGGCATTGCCGACACCTCTTTTTGAGATCAGGTTAAGGATGAAGTATTTTTCCGGATTGGTAATTTCACCATAGGGAATAAAGTTGATATCTGACCGGTTTGGGGTTATGATATCGGTAAAGCCGGATATTTTAACTCCAAGATCCGACAGGATTTTGGCTTTCCTGGTTATATTCCTGCTGCTTCCGCAGACTATTATTTTTAATTCCCTGTTGCCCGGTTGTCCCTTGAAAAGGTAGTTATCCTCCTGATTTGTTTCATTCCTGGGCATGTTCGTTTTTCCATTGCTGAGCATATCCGTTTTTTCAATTCCGCGATTATACTCAGCTATATGTTTCCTGAGCCAGCGGGCGAGGTATTCATACCTAATATGCATAAAAGAATCCGAAGAATAATTTGTGTGGGTCCGCGTCAGCCTTTCAGAATGATCATTCCACTGAACCAGTGGCTCGGGGATCTTATAGAACCTGACCCCCTTTTCAAACCAGCGAAGCCAAAGCTCGTAATCCTCAGGCATATTACCGGTGTTATAATAACCGTAACGGCCGATTAGTTCTTTTCTGAACATAATGGTTGGCTGGGCAAGAGGAGATTCTACAAACCGTGAAAGAAAGTGTTCTTCGTGAGTAATAAGTCCGTTCTGCCAGTCAACGTAAAGTGAAAACCCCTTACTTTTTAAAACATCAGTTTTGAAAATGGATTGAGTTGCAACTGCACCGGTCCCCCGATTAAGGGTCATATATTCCAGTTGTTTCTGAAGTCGTAATGGTAAAGAAATATCGTCGGCATCCATCCTGGCAATTAGATCTGCCCTGGCATGGCGCAGACCCGTGTTCATGGCATGGGCCACAGACTGAACAGATTCATGGAAGATCCTGATCCTTTGATCTCTTTCACTCCAATTCCGGGCAATTGCCGAAGAAACTTCACACGCATTATTATTAACCAGGATCAATTCCCAATCGTGAAATGTTTGATGCATTATGCTTTTGATGGCATGTTCAATCCTTTGGCCGGGCTGAAAAAAAGGAAGTATAACAGAGATCCGGGGGGCAGTTATAGCGGACTTAACTATCATATTTTTGAGGTAGCACCATTAAACAGTTAAAAATTTTTATGAAATTTACATTTTTAATAATCTTAACATACATTGTTCTGAAAAGATCTTTTTAGCAGAATCATAATCTGAATTTATTATGGCAATAATTGGTGAATTAATAAAACGGGCAATTGAGCTTTCTCACAATATGATTTCCCATCCTGATCCTGCAACTGCTCAGCGGGAAGTACTCAGCGACCTGATGGAAAAGGCCAAAGATACGTCCTTTGGTAAGGCATACAAATTTAAGAAAATATTGTCTCAGGAAGACTTTCAGAAGGTATTTGCAGCTGAAATTCCATATCACGATTACGATAAAATATATAATGAATGGTGGAAAAATGCTTATAAAGGAAAAGAAGATATAACATGGCCCGGCAAACCTGGTTATTTTGCGCTTAGCAGCGGTACCACCAGCAATACAAAATACATACCTGTTACAGATGACATGCTTACTTCCATAAGGAATGCCGGCATAAAGCAGGTACTTAGCATGGCTGAGTTTGATCTGCCTCCGGCCTTTTACCAAAAGGAAGTGTTGATGTTGGGCAGCAGCACGGCACTCAAGGAGGTAAACGGTCATCTTGAAGGAGAGATAAGCGGGATATCAGCCTATAACATCCCCTTCTGGTTTAAGGGTATTTACAAGCCGGGGCCAGAGATCTCTGCCATAGAAAATTGGGATGAGAGGGTTGAACAAATAGCCAAAAAGGCACCAGAATGGGATATAGGCGGATTGTCGGGGATACCATCATGGATAGAGCTGATGCTTAAAAAAGTTATTGAATATAACAAGGTGAGCAATATCCATGAAATCTGGCCAAATCTGGAAGTATATACTTCGGGTGGAGTAAGTTTCGAACCCTACAAAAAGAGTTTTCCTTCAGTTCTGGGCAGACCGATAGTTGTAGTGGACACATATCTTGCTTCTGAAGGATATATCGCTACCCAGTTGCGAAAAGATACCGATGCCATGACCCTTCTGACAAATAATGGGATATATTTTGAGTTTGTGCCACTTACGCCGGAAAACATTAATGAAGACGGTTCGGTAGTTGATAACGCCAAAGCTCTTACCCTTGACCAGATAGAAGAGGAAGTTGATTATATACTCGTTATCAGTACAGTTGCAGGTGCATGGAGATATGTGATAGGTGATACCATAAAATTCACCGATAAGGAAAGAGTAGAAATTAAAATAACGGGGCGGACAAAGTCTTATCTAAATATCGTCGGATCTCAATTATCAGAAATTCAAATGATTGAGGCAGTAAATAAACTGGGCTCGGATAATGATATAGATATACAGGAATTTACCGTGAGTGCAGTCCGTAAGGGTGAAGATTACATTCATCGCTGGTATCTTGGCTGCAAGGATCCAAAAGGTGTTGAGCACGGTAAAATTGCAAAACAGCTTGACGAAATACTAAAAGAAAAAACCAAAAATTACAAAGTAGCCCGCACCAAGGCACTTAAAGATGTTGAAGTAAAACTTATATCTCCTGAAAAATTCTACGAATGGGCTGAAGTTAAAAAAAAGAAGGGAGGACAGACCAAGGTCCCCAAAGTCATGAAGGAAGAGCTCTTTGAGGAATGGGAAGATTTTATCTCAAACCGGTCCTGATGACTCGTAAAAGGAGGGGAATGGTCTGCCCTGAAGGTCTGAGTGATTTATAAATTTGCGGCACAAATTAAAACCGGAATTAAGTCTGCCTCTTTGTCAATAATTAATCCGATTTCAGTGAATTTTATTGCACTAATTCAGTATTTTTCAATAGTTTTGAATTTCCAATCCTTATGTTTTCCATAAGGAAGCATTGGAAACTAATAATATCTGTTTATAATAACTGAGCTGATTAATGCTTGTTGACATCCAATACTGTTATTTTTAATTAAACTGTTATGATAAAAAGCTTAAAGAATCCTCTTTTTTCGGGCAATACCCCTTTTATTGGTACAATGGGGATCGGGTTTTCCTTATTGATGTCAGGTGGATGCGAAACCACGCAGGATGATGCTCCCCCCAAACCTAATATTATAGTTATAATGGCCGATGATATGGGCTACAGCGATATAGGAAGCTTTGGGGGTGAAATTCCTACTCCCAATATCGACAGACTGGCAGAAAACGGTATTCGGTTTACACAGTTTTACAACGGAGGAAGATGTTGTCCCACCAGGGCTTCACTGTTAACCGGATTATATGCACACCAGGCAGGTGTGGGGGCGATGGTAACTCCAACCGACCGGCCTGGGTATCGGGGACGGTTAAACGAATCTTCTGCCACATTTGCTGAAATTCTCCGGGATGCAGGTTATCAAACTTTTATCAGCGGAAAATGGCATGTTACTCATTACAATTACAATGACCCGGAGCCGACTCTTCACAGGGGCAGCTGGCCGCTGCAGAGGGGGTTTGACAGATTTTTCGGAACATTATCCGGTGCCGGGAGTTTTTTCGCCCCTGTAAGTCTCATGAATGATAACGAATTTATCGAACCATGGGATGACTTTTACTATACGGACGCTATCAGTCACCAGGCGGTGAGATATATAGAGGGAGCGGATAAAGACAGCCCTTTCCTTCTTTATATACCACATGTGGCACCACACTGGCCTCTGCATGCGAGACCAGAACATATTGAGAAGTTTAAAGGATTATATGACAAAGGATGGGATAAATTAAGGGAAGAAAGATATGAAAGAATGGTGGCCGAAGGGATTATAAGCGGGGACTGGCCTCTTAGTCCACGCGATGAAAATGTTATCCCATGGGAAGATACCCCGCATAAAGAATGGGAAGCTCACAGGATGGCAGTTTACGCGGCGCAGGTTTACAGCATGGATCTGGGTGTAGGAAGGGTTATCCGGTCCCTCGAAAGACACGGGATTTTGGATAATACGCTTATCATTTTCCTTTCCGATAATGGTGCCAGCAGCGAAGTGATACAGGGGACGGATACCCGTCACGGTTATTTTGAAAACGGAGGAACCACACCCGATGTATTTCCCGGCGGACCGGATACATATGCATCCTATGGTGCAGGATGGGCGAATGCGGGAAACACTCCCTACAGGAAGTATAAACGATGGATGCATGAGGGGGGTACAGCTACACCAATGATAGCTCACTGGCCGGAAGTGATTGAGGGCGGCACTATATCAGATCATGTGGGTCATATTATTGATTTTATGCCTACTTTTATTGAAATATCCGGTGGTGCATATCCTGATTCACTAAATAATACTAACCTTACACCTCTCGAAGGATTAAGCCTTTATCCCGTTTTCCGTGGAAAAGAACCCAAAGAACACGATGCATTGTTTTGGGAGCATATTGGATACAAAGCAGTAAGACAGGGAAAATGGAAACTGGTTGCCGCCGAAGGGGAATGGGAATTATATGACCTGGAAAATGACCGTACTGAGATTAATAATCTGGCAGCCGAATTTCCTTCAAGGGTGGAGGAGATGGGTAAATTATGGCAGGACTGGGCAATAAGGGCAAATGTTGAATAAATTTATAAAAATATCCTTACCCGATGGAGAACAATAAATTTTGTTATGATTATCCCAGGCCGGCTGTGAGTGCTGATTGTGTGTTGTTTGGTTTTGATGGTGAAGATTTAAACGTTTTACTTATTGAAAGAGGGAGAGAACCATTTAAAGGCAGATGGACATTCCCCGGGGGATTTATGGAAATGGATGAAACTACCCTGCAATGCGCCGAAAGGGAACTTAAAGAAGAGACAGGGCTTGATGGTTTATATTTTGAACAACTGGGAGCCTACAGTGGAGTGGACCGTGATCCCAGAGGAAGAGTAATTACTGTTGCTTATTTCGCTTTGGTACAAATGTCAGAAAATGCTCCTGTTGCCGGTGATGATGCAACCAATTCAAGGTGGTTTAAAATTAAAGATATTCCTGCCCTGGCATTTGACCATGACCTTTTGCTGAGAACAGCACTAGGCAGGCTCAGGTCAGATCTGATACCGGACCCCATAAGCCACCGGATTAAAAAAGAATTTTCCGGCCCTGAACTTAAAAAACTAATGCAAGTTGTATCTGAACTTAACTTTGAACCCTGTCAACCGGAATAGTTATTTTCCGGACATTTACCTTGTTTATGTGATCCATCTACCTGCCAGACTCTACCTCTATATATCAGTAATATAAAAGGTCCGGCCAACTGAGCAAAGGAAAAAAGTTATGCATACCTTAGCAATCAGGATTTGTCAAAAACCCTTTTAAGAAGATCAGTTACCCTGGCAACAGGATCGGTGCGAATCTTAACCTCTTCCTGGGCGAGCTTTAAAAACAGGCCGTCCAGGGCCTTTTCTGTAAGATATCTGTCCAGTTCCACATCTACCGGTTTAAGGTCCGACATTCTGCCGACCGCTGAGCCGGCAATCCTGTTCCACTGTCTGGTAAGGGTATTCCATGATTCGCTTGTAGAAACATTTCCCACTAATGGTTTATCGATGGAATTACTTATTTTGGGCTGATAAAGATTAAACAGGTCATTATAGGTCTGTGATTTCAGGTACTGGGTGGCAGCATCCTGTTCTCCCCTTAGGATATTAAAACCATCTTCAATAGTCATATTGCTTACTGCCCTGGCAAATACCGGTGCCGCATCCCTTGCGGCATCCTCTGCCGCCCGGTTTATGCGTAGAATTACCTCTTCTATCAGTTTCTCCCCACCGGGCAAAAGCGAAAGATTATTTGTAATAGCCTCTGCTTCAGGAGGAAGAGTCACCCTGGCCAGATTATCACGGTAATAGCCATCAACAGCCGATAATCTGCTGGCTGCAGAATCTGATCCAATAACCAGCGCCTGTTTTAATCCATTGATTACCTCCTGATTTGTCAGCGGCCGGTTGCTATCCATTTGATCGGCTATTTGCATAAGCTCTGCACAACCGGTAATAACAATCATTAAAGTTAAGGGAATTACTTTTTTCATTCGAATAAATCAGGTTTATCAAATTAATATTCAATTATTTACTAAAG